>CAZDTI010000010.1:0-48586 GCA_964508085.1 uncultured Saprospiraceae bacterium
CTGTAGGTTCATCACTGGAACTTTCTTAGACAGCTCTTGTGTCCCGTAGTAGGTTTCAAAAGCCAAATTGGAACGTCCGTTTTGTCCACGTTTGGTGGTGATGAGTACTACTCCGTTAGCCGCTCTGGCGCCGTAGATGGCAGTAGCAGAAGCATCTTTTAAAACTTCAATAGACTCAATGTCATTTGGATTGATGGTGTTCAATGCATTGGTGAATTGACCTCCTCCATCAAGCTCGCTGAAGTTAGAAGAAGAACCTTGATTGTCATTAACAACAGGTATTCCATCAATAACATAAAGTGGCTCTGCGGAAAGTGTAGAACCAATTCCTCTAATTCGAATAGAAACAGCTCCTCCGGGAGCTCCCGAATTTTGCGTTACAAAAACACCAGCAGCCCGTCCTTGAATCGCTTGATCCAAACCGGTAGCTGGTAATTGTTTTAACTCTTTGCCGCTAATAGAAGATAATGACCCGGTAAGATCGCTTCGTTTTTGTGTACCATATCCGACGACAACGACTTCTTTTAATAGACTGGTATTTTCTTCTAACAGTATATTCCCTAGGATGGGTTTATTAGCAATGATTTCTTTTTCGATATAACCAAGATGACTAATAACCAGAATTTTATTTTGTTCTGTTGTTAAGGCAAAGCTTCCATCCAAATTGGTAACGGTTCCTAGTCCTTCGCCTTTTACGACGATGGTAACTCCAATTAAAGGTTCATTGGTATCCGCATCGAGGATATAACCCGTTACATTAATGGTATTCGATTGTTTTGGAGGAGTAGCTAAGGTTTTAGAAGGGCTGCTGAGTCGAGGCGATTTTTCCTTTTTCTTGATGATAAAGGTTTTCGGGTTTAATTTTTTGAAAGTAAGGTCGATATCTTTCAATAAGCTTTTAAGTTCTTCCTCGACAGAGCTTTTTAGAATGCTCCAATCGGAGATAGAAATATTGTTAATCTGTTCAATATCGTAAATAATACTAATGGCATAGACTTCCGCAATTTCATCTAAAGCTTCATTTAGCTCTATGCTATTCCTCTGATCATCAAAGATAGAATTCGTATTAGTATTTGCCTTTAACACATTCCCATTGAAGAGAATAGCTAAGGAAAAAAGCCAATACGAAACGGCATGACGAAAAGGGTTAAGTTTTGTAAAAATGGTATTCATTAGTTATGTTTTATTCTTTTTAGTAAGAAAAGGACGCTGATCTACAGGTGTTATTATTCTATCTTATACACGCCTTCAGAAAGTCGCTCGATTTTTAATTCGTAAATTTCTTTTAACGCTTCTAACAATAGTTCTGGATTGTTTTTAAGTATAGTCGCATTTACTTTTCGTTTTAGTAATTGCTCGTCTTTTACTTTGATGGTCCAATTGTATTCGTTTTGTAAACGGTCTATGATACTTTGGATGGAGGCATTTTTGAAGATTAATTTACCCTCTTTCCATGCAATAGTCAATGCTACATCTACTTTCTTGTGATTTACGATGTTATCGTTGACCTCTACTTGCTCTCCTGGGTTCAAGTTAAGAATTGTATTATTTGAAAGTGTTAATTGCACTTTTCCCGTTAGCAACGTTACTCGTAGATTTTCTGCTCTTTTCAAGACGTTGAAAGAAGTTCCAAGTACATTTATTTTCCCTTTTTCAGTGTTGACTGAAAATGGTTGATCGTCTTTGTGGACGACCTCAAAGTATGCTTCTCCTGACAGCCAAACTTTTCGGTCTGAAGTTTTAAATCCGTTGGCATCGAATTCCAAGATGGAATTGGCATTTAGTATGACTGTACTGTTATCTGGAAGGCTTATTTCTTTTGTTTCTCCGTAGTTCGTGACTATTTTAGTTAGGACAGGCTTTGGGGGGATAGCCTGCCAAATACCAAAAGTGGCAAGTAGGAGAATGGATGCCGCTGCGACAATTTTGAAAAAGATACGTCGTCTGGTTTTTTGAGGAACTGCCTTTTTTATTGAAGGTAACTTTGCATTTAGTTTGTCGAGTTCGTCGGATATTTCATCTTCTGAAATATGAAAAGAGAGTTGCTGAAGCATTTGCTTTGCTTGTTCGAAAGTAGCGTTATGCTCGCTATTTTCCATTAACCATTGATCCCAATATAGGGTGTCTTTAGGACCTGGGGCTAGGCAATATTTCTGGAATTTTTCAGAAGCACAGAGCGATTCTACTGTGATAATGTTGTTTTGCATATGAGATATTTTAGCAGAAGAGGTGTTGGTAGTTATTGATTTTGAGTACTTATGCCGGTCTTCTTATACTAAGAGGGGGAGAAAGTAAAAATTTACTATTGATAAAAGGATTTTTTTATGAAAAGGTGTGTATAAGTATGATATATAGGAGAAATACGGCCTTTTAAGGGCCAAAAATGTTGGCCCGATGCGAAGAGATTGGGAAAATGAAGGGAGAATTAAATTTGGTTTATATTATAAACTAGTTTATATTTGTATGTATAGCGTAAACTATCAACTATGGAAATGGATAAATTATCGCCTGAAAAAAGTTTAGAGTTAATTACTCAAACTATAGCTCAAGCCAGAAATACATTTGAAGAAAACGGAATTATTTATACGTTTTGGGGAGGATTGATTGCAATAGCATCAATCAGTCAATTCCTGCTTCTCAAAAGTGAATACTATGAAATTAGCTGGTATCCATACTTATTAATGCCAATGGGAGGGATATTTACAGGTTATTATTTTTCAAGAAAGACAATACAAAGCAATCAAAACCAAATAAGTAAAATTATCATTTATGCTTGGATTGCCTTGGGGTTGAATATGATGATATTAGGCTTTCTATTTGCTCTAGACCTAAAAGAAAACTTAATACCGCTTATCTTAGTTTTGTTGTCCGTAGGAATTATGTTATCTGGTGCTTCAATAAGAAACACTTTAATATTTTGTTCAGGCATACTTATCAATCTTTCGGCTTTTTTGTGTTTCAATATTGAATGGATTTATCACTCGCTATTGATGGGAATCGTTTCAATAGTTGCCGTTTTCATTCCGGGTGTTTGGTTAATGATTCAAAGAAGAAGGAAAGGTCATGTATAAGAAACTAAATCCGTTATTACATTCTCAACTTCGGCTAACCATTATTTCTTATTTAGTAAGTAATGGCAAGACGGATTTTAATGAATTGAAAAAAGTTACTGAAGCTTCGTCAGGTAATATAAGTGTACAACTAAAAAAAATAGAAAAAGCAAAGTATATAACGCTAACAAAAGGATTCCTAAATAATTATCAACACACCTCGATTGAAATAACAGCATTAGGTATTGATGCTTTTGAGGAATATGTCGAAGCAATTAAGCAATACATAGATATAAAATAGTTAAGGAACTCCATTCGGATATTTGTTCCTAATACCTAAACGAGAAAAATGAATTTTAATAATTTACTTTCAGGGAGTATTGGAATGATTCATCTACTTTTTTCAATTCTATCACTGGTGTTAGGCACCATTGTGTTGTTAAAGCAGAAAGGATCTAATTCGCATAAAAGAATTGGATATCTATATTGCATAGCAATGGTTGGAGTGAATGTAACCGCACTTATGATCTATAGGCTTTACGGAAAGTTTGGAATGTTTCATTGGATGGCCGTATTGAGTCTGTTAACCTTAGTGAGTGGAATGCTTCCTATGATGATTAAAAAACCTACAAGCTATGTATCCCTTCATTTCAATTTTATGTATTGGTCGGTGATTGGTTTGTATGCTGCATTTATAGCGGAAACATTAGTTAGGATTCCGGATATAGTTATCGAAAAAGGAATTCCTAATTCAGTGTTTTATAATATGGTCGGAATTGCGGTGGGTATAACAATGGCGATTGGAATATTTGTAGCAATTAAAAAAAGAAAGAAATGGTCTGCATTTGATAAGTCAATTATAAAATGAGTACTACGATTAAGTTGTGTATTTTAATTCGAAATAAAAAACATAAAAAGATGACAAAAATATACCTTGCAATTCTAATACTTGTCACTTACATAAACATTACCGTTAGTCAAGATACAGGATACTATTATAAGTATGATTTAGAACGTTTTATTACAAGTAAAGTTGGAGATGTTTCAATTGATTCGATTAAAACACATATTAAATATCCGCCGATTTTAAGAGAAAATGAAATTGAAGGATATTCTAAATTTATGATAAAATCTAACGGGAATAAGCATGGTAGCATAAATACTACGGCTTTTTATAGGCTATTTTTAACATTATACTTCATCTGTAAAATACTCATTATGCTAAGGCATAACTCCGTTTTTCCAGATTCGTCTAAAGTCAAAACTAGCGCTCTAAAAATACCGAATTACTTATTCTACAATGCTTAAAATATTTGAATTTATTCAATTGGCTTCAGATTTCAACTCAAGTAAAGTAGATGTTGAGGGAAATTGGACGAAAATAGAGAAGTTAGTTTTCCGAATGATAGAACGAGTATTTAATGAAATTGGGATAAATAAATTAAATAATAATACTGAAAAATGTTTTACTGAATTTACAGTTTTATTCGACCTTGAACCATTTGAAGAAGAAAATATATATTGTGATTTTTTGATAAAAGCAAATAAGGTCAAAGTGAAGGTAACTAAACAATATCTTAATAATAATTAGAATAAGAAATGTTCATGCTAAGCATGGTAGCATAAATACTACGGGTTTTTATAGGCCATTTTTAATTTTATACTTCATCTGGAAAATACTCATTATGCTAAGGCATAACCTGCCCGAAAGACAAAGGCTTCGGTCGGGCGGGCTTAAATGGATTTCTGAAAATAGTAAAATACAATATTGCAAAAACGAAAAGCAATTTGAGTTATTAAAAAAGAATCAATTAAGGTTAAAGTATCAAAAAGAACCTGATGAATATGGGGTTGTTTCTAAATTAATAGTAAAAACAAGTCCAAATCATAATCCTAATTATGTTCCACAAGTTACTCTTCAAAAGAGGAGTGATTTCTTCAGTCGTTTTATAGCCGAAAAAACTTGATTGTAAACAGTTTGTTTGCTTTTACCATTCTGCTCCGCAATCTTATCATAACTCATTCCATCAAAGAATCGAGAACGTAGAACTTCCCGCTCAACATCAGGTAATTCAGAAACAGCCTTTTGGAGCATCTCTCGTTTGGATTGGTTTTGTTGAAAATTGATTAGAGTTTCTTCATAAGAAGGGGAAGAGAGCTCGGAAATCTGAGCAGATAGTTCCCGGGTTTTATTAACAGGCCTTTTTAATTCTGATGCTATTTTTCGATACAAGGACTTTTTAAGGTAGGCATTCCAGTGTTGGACTTCGCTGTGCTTTTGTCGGTTTTCCCAAATTTCAAGGAAGAGACTTTGGATGGAATCCTTGGTAAATTCCCGGCGGCCACACATTTTGAAGCCCATAGAAAACAAGGGTTGATAATTCGAGAGAAAAAGCTTCTCAAATTCATCCCGATCTAATATTGTCTTCTTTTTTGACCTCATTGAGTATTTGCAAATGTATTATGCAGTTGCAAAATAAGAAAAAGAATTTATGATCGTATATCGAAGAGAGAATCCATTTAGCCAAAATACCTTTTCAAAGCCCCAAAAAAATCATCCCGTCTCCCATTAGACACATTTCGTGAGGAACCGTCTTCCATCACCACATAACCACCTTTACCTCTCACGTACTTCATAATTCTATTCAGATTGATAATGAAAGAACGATGAATTCTAACAAACTGGAGGGAATTATTCAATAATGTCTCTATCTCCATCAATGTTTTACAAACCAAGAGCTGTCGCCCTCCTGTAAAATAGAGTGAAGTGTAATTGCCCTTTGCTTCTAGGCTAATGATTTCTCGGACTGGCTCAAACTGAATGCCTTCCATAGTAGGAAGCGCAATTTTTCTTACCTCATCTGTTGCCAGGTAAGTACGTTGTTGTACCTCTGGGTTGACAATAGAAATGCGAGTTGCTTCATGTTCTTCGGAGGAGATCTTTTTGATAACTCTCATGGTGGTAATTTTTTAGTAGGCCTGAGGGCCTGATGAACGGATATAACAAATGAGGAAAGAGGTGGATGAGGAGGTGAGGAGATGGGGTTTTCCTTCTAACGTAAATTGGTGCGAATTAAGAGAAACCCCAACTCCTCATCTACCTCATCGCCTCATCTACCTTTTTTTCACTTCTCAAACATACCACTCAAAAACCACCTTCCCAATCCTTTCTCTTTCCATTTGTCAGGTTTCTAATTTTTTATATTTTACACAAATTGTACAAATAAAGCCCAATTAATTCTTACCTTTTGCTTGTAAAACAAAATAAACAATGCCGAAGACGCCTTCCAGTAAACTTTTTAATCTGATTAAATCTCTTTCAGGATCAGAAAAACGGTACTTCAATATTTATGCAAATAATAAATGGGGAGACCGTCAAAACAAGTATCTTAAACTCTTTGCAGCTATAGATCAACAGAAGACCTTTGATGAAGAGGCACTGAAACAAGAGATCTATAAAGAAGAGAAATTTGAAAGTCGGAAGTACTCTGAACTCAAGGCTTACCTGTATGATCTTATACTGAAAAGCTTACAAGGATATGATGAAAAATCTTCTTTTGAATATAAGCTAAACAACTTAATGCAGCATGTCCGAGTCCTCTACAAACGAGCTCATTATCCAGAGGCAAAGGAGCAATTGGCAAAGGCGAGAAAGATGGCGACACAGTATGAATCTTTCGTCACAACCCTGGAAATACTCAACTGGGAAAAACAAATAGCCTACACGGAGTCGGATATTGCTTTCTTAGATAAAGAACTGAATAGAATTGATGAAGAGGAGCAACGTTGTTTGGAACAATTGCGGAATTTATCCATCTACAAAAATATTTTCTATCAGTTTATGATCAGCATTCGAAAGGATGCAATACTACGGAGCGATTCTCAGGTGAGTAGTCTCAAACGCCTCTTAGATCATCCTTTGTTGAAGAATGAAACAGCACCACAATCTCATCGGGCAAAGGTGCTGTATTACCGAATTTATGGACTTTATTTTTACTCGACTTCTGATTATGAACAATTCTATTATTCTAGTAAACAATTTTTGGAACAGATGGAATTGCAGCCGCTGTTATTGAAAGAAGAAGTGTCCGATCATATATCGGCGGTGAGTAACCTGAGTTTGAGCTCAGCCTTGACCTATCGTTATGATGAAGTTCGAAAATCTATTGTTAAGTTCTTGGAAATCAAACCTTTAACGGAGGATGATGAGGTTTGGATACATAAACAATACTACTCTTTTAAATTAAATCTTTGTACTTTTACAGGTGAGTTTGAAGAAGGTTTGATCGCTATGGAAAAGCATTTCGAAGAGCGGAAAAAATTTGATCCGTCCAATTTTGAAACAGGGAGTTTCTACTTGCAATACTTTAATATTTATTTTGGAGCGGGTAATTATGATAAGGCACTGGAGAGTTTGAATAGTTGCTTGAATTTACCTCGAAGTATAGAGCGACAGGATTTGCAAAGCCTTGGTCGAATTCTGAACCTTGTCATTCATTATGAAATGGGGAATACCATGTTGCTAGAATATTTATTGCGTTCTGCTTATCGATTTTTACGTCAGCGCAATCGAATATTTGAATTTGAAAAACGGGTGATGAGCTTTATAAAATCGTCAAATAATTTACTGAGTGCGAAACAAGTAAAAAAGGCTTTCATAATCTTAAAAGAAGATTTTGAAAGCCTTTCCCAGATACCGTCAGAAAAAGCAATGATGCAATATTTTGACTTCGTGGCCTGGTTAGAGAGCAAGATTGAAAATAAACCGTTTGCAGAAGTAATTCGGCAGCGGGCAAATGCGACTAAGGTTGAATGACATCCGAATGTTCTGCAATAACGCCATAAGGTCTTTTCCTTGTCTTAATCGTTGTCCAGTTGTTATTGAAACCAGGATTCTGGTAGTTATAATCCACATAGCCACCTTTAGCCGTTTTCTGATCTTCCGACCCGATTACAGTGACGAAGCTTTTTACCTTCAACTGCTCAAGTTGTAACTTTTTCTTATCCATAATTATTCATTTAAGTGAGCTAAAAATTAATACCTTATAAATATACCATAAAAAGCAGAGAAAAGCTTTACCAGAAAAGTTGATAAGTCAGATTTTAGAATGGAAAGAGAAGAAGGGCTATAGGTAGATAGGTGGATAGGTTTTCCCTAAATACGCGTAGTTCTTCTATGTCAGTGGGAAACCCATCTCCCCATTCACCTTATCTCCCATCCACCTCATCACCATTTCTTATTCGGCCACTTCTCTTTTATAACTTCCCAAACCAAGAACGCTTCATAACCCTTTCCAATGGCATATTTCGCCAGTTTCCCATTTTTTTTGAAGGTGTTTCTTTCGTGAATTTTATCGCTTTTTTTCTCTAATAAGAGTTCTAAGGTTTCTCTATAATCTATGTCTCCAATCTCTGACAACCCTTTTTTTATACAATAAGGAGATATTCGCCTCTTCTTTAATTCTAAAACAATACGTACACGACCCCACTTCTTTATCCGAAACTTCCCACCGGCATAAGAGCGGGCAAAGCGTTCTTCGTTCAGGAAATTTTCACTAATCAAATCCGTAATAACATTTTCTAAATCCAATCCGTAAACGCCATAGTCAATCAGCTTCTTTCGTACCTCTTGGTGGCAACGATCCTGATAAGCGCAATATCGTTGTAGCTTAAGGAGGGCTTCGTCTTTGTCTAAGATTTTTTTCTCTTTCTTTTTCTTCATGTCAAGGCTAAAGATAGGGAATCTGATAAAGAATTTAGGACGGCCAACGCCCCTTGCCCCTAAAGGGAAAAATTGCTTGTAGAGCAGGTTTTTATTTTTCTTTCCAAAGGCTCTGTATTTCAAGTGAAGGACAGCGGAGCCGAGAAATCTAACTCTTTTCAAAGTAGTTATTAGAATTCTACTATAAGAAAGCTCCTTAGATCTAAAAAATCGTAAAAAACATCTAATATCCTTAGTCGTCACCAATTTGATCATTATATTACGATTCAATTAAAAAACAACAATTAACACCTGAAAAATGACTTACGATAATTTCACAATAAAAGCCCAAGAGTCTATCCTGAAAGCGCAACAACTTGCGGGCAGTTACGATCAACAAACCGTAGATACACCGCATCTCATCCGTGGTATTTTAATGACAGACGAGCACGTTCCAAACTTTTTGCTAAAGAAAATGGGAGTCAGTATTCCACGGTTGCAAAAGTTGTTGGATGATGCGATCAAATCTTACCCTAAGGTCTCTGGAGCAGATAAGCAATACTTGACAAACGATGCTAATCAAGCATTGAGCCGAGCTAAAAAATTCATGAAAGACCTGAGGGATGAATACATTGCTGTAGAAACCATGCTGCTCGGCATTTTGACCGGCACAGATAGAGGGGCTATGATGCTCAAAGAATTAGGAGCTACCGAGAAAGGAATGAAAGCAGCTATTGCTGAACTTCGAAAAGGATCTACAGTAACTGATAAAAGTTCGGAAGATACTTACAACGCCTTATCCAAATATGGAATCAATCTGAACGAAAGAGCAGAAAGTGGAAAGCTTGATCCAATTGTTGGGCGAGATGAAGAAATTCGTCGGGTACTCCACATCCTTTCCAGAAAAAAGAAAAATAATCCGTTATTGATTGGAGAGCCAGGAGTTGGGAAAACAGCGATAGTGGAAGGCATTGCCTGGAGAATTATCAATCAGGATGTCCCTGAAAACCTGCGCACCAAAACATTATATACCCTTGACCTTTCTGGCTTAGTAGCTGGCGCAAAATTCAAAGGAGAATTTGAAGAACGCTTAAAAGCAATTATCAAAGAGGTAACAGAATCGGATGGAGAAATCATTTTATTTATTGATGAAATCCATACCTTGGTAGGAGCAGGAGGTGGTAGCGGTTCTATGGATGCTGCTAATATTTTGAAGCCAGCTTTGGCCCGAGGGGAATTGAGAACCATTGGTGCAACGACCTTAGATGAGTATCAAAAATATTTTGAAAAAGACAAAGCCTTGGTCCGCCGTTTCCAAATGATAGTGGTAGACGAACCTTCCGTTGAAGACTCTATTTCCATCCTTAGAGGTTTGCAGGAACGATACGAAGTATACCACAAAATTGAAATCCTGGACGAAGCTTTAATCGCTGCCGCAGAATTATCACACCGTTATATTTCCGACCGATACTTGCCGGACAAAGCGATCGATTTGATTGATGAAGCTGCAGCACGTCTACGTTTGGAACTCGACTCCGTTCCGGATGAGATAGACGAGCAGGATAGAAAAGTTCGTCAGTTGGAAATTGAAAGAGAAGCAATCAAGCGTGAGGGCGATAAGAAAAAACAGAAGCAGATTGGAGAACAAATTGCCAATTCAAAAGAAAAATTAGACAGCCTCCGAGCAGCCTGGAAATCTGAAAAAGAGATCGTTGATACCATTCAGAAAATAAAGAAAGAAATGGAAGACCTCGAGTTGCTGGCTGATAAAGCAGAGCGTGACTCGGACTTTGAACTCGTAGCAAAAATCCGTTATGGAGACATTAAAGAGAAAGAAACGATGCTTCGAGTGGCTGAAGAGAAGTTGCATGAATTACCAGAAGAAAACCGCTTCACCAACGATCAAGTGAACTCCAACGATATCGCAGAAATCGTCGCACGTTGGACTGGGATTCCGGTATCTAAAATGATGCAGTCAGAAAAAGATAAACTGCTGAAACTGGAAGAGCAAATTCACAAACGTCTTATTGGACAAGATGAAGCGGTGCGCGCAGTATCAGATGCGGTGCGTAGAAGCCGTGCTGGTTTGCAAGATAGTAAGCGTCCGATCGGTTCTTTTATTTTTGTGGGACCAACTGGAGTCGGTAAAACGGAGTTGGCTAAAGCACTTGCAGAAGTATTGTTTGATGACGAAAAAGCAATCACCAGAATAGACATGAGTGAGTTTATGGAGGCACATTCGGTTTCTCGTTTGGTGGGAGCGCCTCCGGGGTATGTGGGCTATGATGAAGGTGGACAATTAACGGAAGCGGTTCGGCGAAAGCCATACTCGATTATCTTGTTGGATGAAATCGAAAAAGCGCATCCAGATACGTTCAATATCCTTTTACAAGTATTGGATGATGGGCATTTGACAGACAACAAGGGGCGTATGGCCAATTTTAAAAACACGATTATCATCATGACTTCCAACATGGGGGCTCAAACCATTTTGGAAAACTTTGAAGACCTTGATGCCGTTGGCGAAGAACACCGCGCGGATATTCTAGAGACCACTAAAGAAGAGGTAATGGATGCCTTAAAAGAAAATATGCGTCCGGAATTCCTGAATCGTATTGATGAGCAAATTATGTTTTTGCCATTGACAAGAGGAGAAATTAAACAGATTTTGGACATCCTCCTGAGAGGAACACATAAGATGTTGAAGAAGCAGGACATTACATTGGAAATGAATGAGGATGCTAAAAACCTGATCGCGGAATTGGGCTATGATCCTCAATTTGGGGCAAGACCTCTTAAACGGGTGCTCCAACGGGAGTTGATTAATGAACTGTCTAAGGAGGTTTTATCTGGTGATTTCGGTGCAGGAGATACGATTTATGTTGGTTCGGATGGAAAGAAATTATTGTTCAGTAAGGAGCCACTTGCGGAAACGAAAGTGAAACCTGTAGTGGATAATGGAAAAACAAAAGAGACTAAAAAGCCTAAGCCCACCAAGAAGGAAGAGAAACGAGATGAGCAGTTGGAGGATCTGAAAAAAGCAACTAAGGATGTGGAGGATGCAGTGAAGGACATTAAGAAGGAGTAATTGCTCGACTTGGTCGTGCCTCCCTCGCTCGGAATGACAGGGAGATACCTTCGTTTTCTAAGTCACTCGTAGTCCGTTTGCTCGGAATGACAGAATGAATAGCGCTTTTTTTAGAGTGTTTCTGTCATCCTGAGTGAGCGCAGCGAGTCAAAGGATAACTCCAATTGAAAACGAAAAATCTATTGCTCTTCCAAAAAAGCCCCATTCACCACCGGCGCAACTCCATCACCCGCAGTTTCCAAATTAAACACTTTCCGGTAAACGGCATACACTTCCGGCATCACCGTTTTAAACGCTTTCCCAAAAATAAAAAAGTGACAAATACTCAATGGTAAAATATCAATATCAGGTCGATTGATGTGCTTGAAAATGTACTCTTTGCTCATGCCGCTGATCTGTTCCATCTGCTCCCAATCGCTTTCTTGTAATTTCGGAAAATCATTGTTAGGGTACATGTGGAGGTAAGCCCGAACATACTCATGTAAACCAATATTGTAATGCTTCGTCGGATTGAAAGTGCCCGGTACTAACTGCTCAATAGCAAAAAGCATCACCTTGTCTTCTATGAAAATCTCCGAAGTATGAAAGTTCGCAGGATATTGCGGCGAAGGAAATGGCCGTGGATAAATGATGATGTTTTCAAAAGCATTCAGCAGAAAATCTTTTTGTCCGAAGGTTAGTTGTACTACATTAGCGGCTACTATGGCTTGTAAATCCGGTGGCACTGATTCCATTTTTTGCGGCATAAATTCATTGGCCATCATATAAAGTACTACCCGGTCACGGAAGCGTTTTTGTTCCGCTTCGGAAAGTGATCGGTAAAAAGGATGTTGCTTCGTCAATATCATCCTTAATTTAGGTTTCATTTCCGGCGTGTTTCTACTGGCCCACCAAAAATCAATTTGAGGGCTAAAAACAAAGAGCATAGCCATGACCACCACACAGGGAACCATATAAGGTGCCCACTGAGTATCATATTCCCAAGTAAGATAGAGGAAAATGAAAGTCGTCAGGGCGAAAGGAGCAGCAAGAATTCTTGATAGCATATTGCGTTTCATTGTTACTTAAATGAAGGACATGTGCTAAAGTCACAATAATCACATCATTATCCAAATCTTTGCTCAAAACACTTGATTTAAAACTTGTATATTAGCTCTTCAGAATCAACTAACTCCCGACTATGGCCAACAAATATAAATTATTAAACAGTGCGGATATCATTCGTCGCGAAGATGAGGAATTGATCAAACGCCGGAAAGCCGTTCATGGTGAAGAAGCCGATCAAGAAAGTCTAGATGAAACCCGTTTTGGAATTGCCCTTTCAGGAGGAGGTATTCGCTCAGCAACCATCAACCTTGGGATTTTAAAAACATTAAATAAGTTTGGGATTTTAAAAAGAGCGGACTATCTCTCTACGGTATCGGGAGGTGGATATACAGGGGCGTATGTGCAAGCCATGTTACGGGAGAAAGGCGATTTTACTGCGCTCTTTAAAGATGAGCACATTGACTACCTGCGTTCCAGAGGTGCTTATATGATACCAGGCACTGGGATGGGAAAGAGTTGGAACACCATTATGTTAACCATCGGTTTTTTGATTAGTCTGGCCATGAGTTGGTTGAGTCCGGCTCTTGTGGCAGCATTGATTTATATGGTCTCTGTTTTTATTAGTAAACTGTTTAGGTTAAATATATTTTCCGGCTTTCGCGAATTTATTTCTAGTTTTAATGAAAGCCTATTGAGTTTTAGCACTTGGAATCCTTTTCCTCATCTTGATGTATTGGAAATTGGACTGTATGCGGTACTAGTGTTATTTTTTGCACATACCATTACGAATTTGATACTCAATTATCATGTGAGCATTTCCAGAACCTTTAATCATATAGAAACAGCCATTGTTTCTATTGCGCTGGTTGGGTTGTGTGTTTTCAAATTAACGGATTTAAATAAGCAAGTCGTAGAAGAGGGGAGTTATAATTTGATTGATAATCCACACTACATTCTGGTAGCTATCTTGTTGGTTTTATTGGGCTTTTTTACAAACCCGAATGCTTTAAGTTTTCATCGTTTTTATAGAAATCAATTGGCGGATGCCTTTTTGCATCATTCCGGGGACTATAAAAATGCGAAGCTGAAAGACCTCTGGAATAGCGCTAAGGCAAACCATCTGCTTGCACCTTATCTCCTCATTAATACCTGTTTGAACCTACAGTCCACCAAAGATCCAAAATTTAAAGGAGCTAAAGCCAATGATTACTTTCTGTTGTCTCCACTTTTCTGTGGCTCAAAATTAACCAAATACGTTTCCACAAAAGATACCCCAGATTATAAAGAAATCACCCTTCCAGCCGCTACCACGGTGAGCGCTGCTGCGGTCAATCCAGGTATGGGGATGTACTCTAATAAATTGCTGAGTATTGTTATGACCATCTTCAATGCCCGTCTTGGGTTTTGGATTCTAAATCCAACTAAACTTAATAAACGAGGCATTGTCTGGTGGCCTTTATATTTCTTCTATGAATTGTTTTCTAAAATAGGAACAGACAACCGAATGCTCAATATCTCCGATGGCGGTCATATTGAAAACTTAGGGGTGTACGAGTTGTTGCGTAGAAAGTGCAGATTGATTTTAGCTGTAGATGCTGGAGCAGATCCCGGCTATAGTTTTTCAGATTTAGAAAATTTAACAATACGTGTACGTAATGAGCTGGGCCTCGAAATTACTTTTCCTTACGGAGAAACACCGGAAGACATTATTCGCCCAAAACCATCTCACGGATATTCGGAAAAACGATATTGTATTGCTAAAGTTCATCAGCTCTGGGAAGAAGTCATCCCAGAAGATGAAGCAGGAAACCCTATCCTAGATAAAAATGGCGAGCCTATTGAAGTTTTAATTAACTATAAAAGTGTTCGAGTAGCATTAGCTAGATTGACTCCCGAAGAAAACTTGCAACTAAAGCATGTACTCGAAACACTACAAATCTCTGATTATATAGACAACGTTCTTTCTACAGTGAAAAGCCAACGAGAAATTGACGAATTGTACGATGAGTATGGGCTGGAGGATAATGTCCGTTATGTTTTTCAAACTTTGTTGCAAGTCTTTCAAGAAGTAAAACAAGTGCTGGAAGTGAGATTGGAACATAAGCTGGACAACCATAGGGAAGAACGCCGGGTGCTCCGAAAAATCATAGAAGTGATTGATGAGAAGGCGAAGAAATTATTGGTGGTAAGCACATTGGTCTATATTAAATCTTCCGTAGTAGCTCCGCAACGAAAATTACAATTGTCTGATAAAAGTAGTTTAGAATATCAGACTTATAAATATAAAGTTTATCACCCAGCTTTTCCTCATGAACCTACTTCAGATCAGTTTTTTGATGAGGTGCAGTGGGAGTCTTATTACCGAGTAGGGCAATACATCGGCGCGGATGTGCTTGGAGTTAAGAACTTGATGAAGTATTTCAAAAATAAAAAAGAGGCACCTCAATTTACCGTAGATCAGTTACTCTGGCTGTTCGATGAAAATATCGATATTTTCAAAACGGTTGTTCCAATAGAAGAATCAGCTTCAGTGGTTTTTGATGAACCAGAAGTCTTAAAATCAAGAGGAATGACTGAGCCGGAGGCTGCAGAGGATTTTGTTGCGGAAGAAGCAGCAGCAGCTGGAGAAGAGGAAGAGACACTTGAGGGAGGGCCACCTCCACCTCTAGCCGGGGCACCGAAATCAGCAGCCCCTGAAGATAGCGATCCGGAATTTGATGAGATACCAGTAAGTAGTAAGATTGTTGTTGGGGGAGAGGATGAGTATTCGATGTAATTCCTCGACTCGCTCCTGCGTCGCTCGCTCGGAATGACAACATCGGCGTTTGTACCACACTTGCTTCGGAATGACAACATCGACGCGTTCGTACCCCACTCACTCAGAATGACAGCAGTTCGAATCTAATGGAACCCGTTGTCATTCTGAGCGAGCGCAGCGAGTCGAAGAATCAAAACACCCCCGCGCCAATCTCAATCACAAACCCACTATTCTCAAAAGAAGCAAATCCCACATTCTTCCAACCCATTCGAATGCCCCAAAAATCCGTACCTAGATATCGTAAAAAACGAAGTGGTGTCTTAGCAATATTCAAGCGTATTTTAATGCCGGCCTCAGAAACGAAAGAGAACTTGTAAACCGTCTTCGTTGGATCAACCTCTTTGTCAAAAACTTCATAGCCTAATCCCAAATAAGTATCCACCCACTTGGAGGCTGAACTGGAATAAGTAATTTGATGACCCAGTAGTTTTTCAAACTCTATGCTATTATCATCAATCACAGAGTTCAAATCGCCTAAGTACAATTTATTATACAACCAACCTCCCGTTTTAGGAGCCTCTACATTCTTGAAAAAGAATAATGGAAAGGCTAAACTTATTCGATGCGCATCATCCCAACGGTAAGCCAAACTGAGAGAACTATAAGACTTCTCATCTTTAATCCATTGCTTTACACTCGCTCCGCCAGAGCCCGATACTTTTCGCATGCTTGGCCACTGATGTGGTTTCTTTGTTTTCATAAAACGATCCAATCCTTTCACAATTTTCCCGTCTTCCTTCAATTTTTTATAATCGGGATAAGGCCTGAGTTCATATTGTGAACCTTCGATAAAGGAACCAAACTTCCGTTGAAAACTTTCATAATGTGGACTTCCCTTTGGCAGTGGCGGAAAAACAATAGAACGTTTGTTTCGTGATTTGGCCATCCATGCCTGAAAACCTCCGGTCACCAAACGTCCGGAAGTAATGATGTCGCGAATTCCCCAGGCGTCATTAATGCGTTCTGTTACATCGTAAGTCGGCGTGTAAATTCCATCAGCATTTTTATCCGTACAGGAAGCATGCTTTCCTTCCTCGATTAGAATGGAGAGTGGGAAAAAAGTTTGTGCATCCACCTCAAAGGCATTGTAGTACCATTGGTTGCCATGTGCTCGGGCGGTTACCTTCTTGGCTGTGATGGCATAACTATACTCTGGACAAAAGGTCACCTCTTCTACTCGCAATTGAATTGTTATGGATTCTATATCATGATCATGGCCGGTAGGGCCCGTTTCTTTAGCGAAGTAATAATAGAAGTCCAGGTCAATGGCTTTTACTTGAGAAAGGTCGAGGAGTTTTAATCGGGGATCAAGACTTTCGCTATGAAGGACTGCCAGCTCTTTATCTATCCCATATACATTTCGTAATTTGTAATAAACAATTGGTGTTTTTCCTTCCTTTTCAAAAGGAAAAGCTTTTGGCAATTGTTTGTTCCCGTCTTTATCATACAATAAAATCTCATCTGGCGAAAACCACAGCATAGGTGCAGCAAAAGCAGCCAGCTTTTCAAAACTGATGTGGTTGTCCGTTCCTTTCCAAATAATGCCAGGAGTATCAACCAGACATTGTGCAGAAGCCAGGCAAGGAATAAGAAAGAAGAAGATTGATGTAAATCTGTTCACAGTATTATTTTCTTTTGAAATGCCATTGAAAGGGCATTCACATGAAGTGTTTTTAATTATAACGGGGAAAAAATGGAGAAGTTGGGGTGGGGGAGTACTTCTAAAATAGTACTCGCTATGTCAAATCTCAATTAAAGGTTGGGTGGAAAGAAGGTAAGCAATTAAAAAGATGAGAAAGAAATAATGTACATTAGGGCGGTGTATTGTTTGGTTTTAAGTGTGATTTAGAGAATTATTACTTATACTTTTGATGTTTTAATTAGGCTAAATTTGGAATTGTGAGGGGGATTCAATTATTCTAACACAAAAATTCAATTATGAAAAATATAAATTTAATTATCCTAATGTTAGCTATCCTTTTTACAACTTCTTGTAAAAAAACAGAAATGGTAGCTGACGGAAAATATTTTGAACTTGTTGACAACGATTACTCTTTTAAAAGTGAAATGGGTAATTATGAACATGTTTTTGTTAAACATGACGGGTATCAAGGCCTTAGACTGATGCAAGCAGGTCTTTTTTCAGACTCAAGAAATAGCCTTATTAGTGGGCATACAAAAGACAATCTGAATGATGTTGACCTACGGCGTAAGAAGTTCTTTTTCAATGATTTGTCTGCCTATGATTTTCATCAACTACCATACAATGAGCAGTATGAACTTGTAGAAAGTTATGTAGGCAAAGAAGTTAATTTTAAATACGTAGAAGATGATGGAGAGGTGATTTATGACGTATCAATGTACGTGCCTAAGCCTTTCATTATTGACAAGGAATGTTCAGAAATTAATAAGGTAGAGCATTCTTCTATCGGAGAATTTAAAGTGGATTCAAAAATTTGTTATAACGCAGACCCAAAAAACGAAAGTGGTTTACTTGTTATATTGTCCTATCATGGAGAGAGTCTCAGTACTTCTTTTGAGGATATTCAAAGCAACCACCAAAATTTTAAACCAATTAGCAGAGTGTTGCATTTGCCAACTGATGATGGCGTAATGGATTTTCCAGATGGTTTTTTTGACAAAATTCCAGATGGTGCCCTTCTTACCCTACATCTAGCTAGAAATACTTATTATCCATTTAACATTGGCGAAGACACACACCTTGTAAAAGGAGGAGTTAGTTATGATAATATTTCATTGGTATTGAAAAGATAACAATACTTTCATGTCTTAAAAATTAGAGCAGTCTTGATTAACAGGTCAAGGCTGCTCTTTTTGCAATACTAAAATCTCCCCTTCCTCCCCTTCCTAAGGCTCTCTATTTGCTAGGTCAAAATTCCAATCCGACCAAAGTTGAAATTTTATTAAAAAAATATTCTCTAATATTTAACATTTCAAAGTGTTGATTGTCAATTGTTTGTAGAACAATGCAACAAAAGGTACTGTTGATTTTTTAGTACTATGTGTTGCATAGTACTATATTTTGTATTAGCTTTGCAGTATGAGTTTAGATAATAAACTAGATGAAGCCCTTATGAAAAGCAAAACCCAAATGCGGCGCGGTGTTTTGGAGATGTGCATATTGTCCATCATTTCCGAAGAGAAGGTTTATCCTTCCGACATCATCACGAAGTTAAAAGCAGTAGAGCTAATCGTAAAAGAAGGAACGATGTATCCTTTGCTGTCCCGATTAAAGAAGGATGGCCTTTTAGATTATGAATGGGTAGAATCTACACAAGGACCACCACGAAAGTATTTTAAGATTACCGATCTAGGTCGTCAGTTTTTAAACGGCTTAATGGCCAACTGGCAAGAACTCATTAATTCAGTTAATCAATCCACCAAAAATATAACTACGAATGAACAAGGTATTTAACATCAACCTGGGAGGCTATCCATTCACCATCGATGAAGATGCTTATGAGCATTTGAATCAATATCTGGAAGCGATTCATCGCCACTTTAAAAAGTCGGAAGGCTATGAAGATATTACTACGGACATCGAAGACCGGATGGCAGAGCTATTTCAAGATCTCCGGGATGAGCGTCCAATCGTTACTTTGAAAACCGTAAAGTCCGCTATTGACACTATGGGTACACCAGAGGAGTTTGGAGCAGAGGCGGTAGGCGCGAGTACCAGTACACTAGAGGAAGAGGAACCTGTGATAGAAAGAGATTATGGGGTGAAGCCAGGAAAACGTTTGTTCCGAAACCCAGAGGATGAAGTAATCAGAGGAGTATGCTCAGGTATCGCAGCTTATTTTGGTATCCATGATCCATTATGGGTGAGGATTGCATTTGTATTGTTAACAATTTCTGGTGGCTTAGGAATTCCGCTATATTTGATTCTTTGGGCCGTTTTGCCTCAGGCATTAACTTCTGCCGATCGACTAGAGATGAGAGGTCAGCCCATCAATGTTTCTAACATTGCTAAAACGGTGGAAGAAGAAATGGATACCTTGTCAGAAAAATTGGCTGACTTCAGTGAGGAACTCACATCAAAAAAAAAAGCACTGGTGGAACCTTCGGCATTAGGAAGACCATTAAGAAAGGGTTTTCTATTCTAGGTAACCTCATCAGTTGGATCATTAAAATGATCCGAAAATTGTTCAGACCTATCATTTTCCTAATAGGCTTTGGGCTGGTTATTGCATTATCCATCCTCTGGATCGTGTCAATAATCAGTTTCTTTTACGCCACTCCATTGACGGGGTATATTTTTAGTAATAGCTTTGCATCCTTCTTTACTTCGCTCAATGTTTTCTTATTGATCAGCATTCCGTTGTTCAGTCTCTTGATGTTTTTAATTAATAGAACTTTCAAGAAAACAGTAGCGACTAATTTGCATTTGCGAGCAGGTCTGTGGGGCGTATGGGCTGTTAATTTATTGAGCTTATTTTTCTTTGGAATTTCTGAAAGTAGAAATTTCAATATGGGAACCTCGGTTTCGCAAGGAGTTAACCTCCCGTATTTCGATAACGATACCATTTATATTAATAAAATAAGAAACTCTAATAATCGGAGCATGACGAGCTTTGGTCCATTAAAAATGGACGACAAAGGTTTGGTCAATGATGACGTTCATTATCGCTTTGTAAAAAGTGATTCCGATGCATTTGAGATTACCCAGATTAACCATTCCCGTGGTCGCACCTCTGCAGAAGCGGAGCGAAATGCCCAATCGATTCGCTACGATATAAACGCAGCTGATAACACGATCAACTTGCCTCATACTTTTCCAATCCTAAAAGGTTCGAAATATAGAGGCCAGGAAGTAGAACTTGTGTTTAAGGTGCCTGAGGGTAAAACCGTGAAACTCGGTAGAGGGATTTCCAATCGGATTTACGAATTTGAAGATGACAGAGATGCGGGTAACCCTTGGAGAAATGATGGTAAGTACTTTTGGACAATGGGGGCAAATGGTTTCGTAGCTCATGAGTATGTGAACAAGAGAAAGGAGAAGCAAATCTATAATTCGTTCAAAAACTTTACACATATTCAAGTCGATGGCGAAATAATAGTAAACATTGAACAATCAGATGTCTTTGACATTAAATCGAAGAATGCAGGACGTTTGTTGGATGAAATAGAGGTAGATCAGGTTGGAGATATTCTAACGATTACATTGGATGGAGATCCGGACCATTATAGAGATAGTGAACCAGAATTCACAATCAAAATGCCTAAACTGTTGTCCTACGACGGCAAAGCTACAGAGGATGTAACCATCTCCCGCTTTGAACAAAGCAACATGTTGTTGAAAAGCGATGGAGCACATAAATTAAAGGCCTTGGTGAACGTAGATAGTTTAGTCGTCCGTCAGGAAGGTCGTACCCAATTTGATATTCGAGGGAAAGGTCAGCACCTGAAAGTGGTGATGGATGGTGGAAGCCGTTTAAAAGCTGATCGCTATAAAGTTAGTGTCGCTGAGTTGAAGATGGGACACAACAATGATGTTACATTGTCTGTTAGCGATACTTTATATAAGAAAGGAGAGTCAACCAGACATGCACACGAACTTAAAATAGAAGGAGAGCCGGAAGTAGTAAATATTGCGATGAAGAAGAAGAGTGAGCATGATGGATGAGGTAGATAAGGTTAATGAGGTTTTCCTTCATTCGCGTAGAAGTACGTAAGTAGGAAACCTCATTAACCATTCCCTCTTTTAAATTCGCTTCAGTAATTCATTCATCTGCGCCCCAACAACTCGATGGTCTTCTTCCAGCATATGAACATCAACAGTCTCTAAACCCATACCCCAATTTTTCCAATCTGCCGTTGGAATAACGGTATCTTTCTTTCCTAAAATCAGAATAGTAGGAATGCCTTGCTTTTCTAACAATAACCCTGTATTTTTCTCCCTATAAGTAAAATCATCCAAAGAATTCCAAAACAAGAATAAGCGATTCCTTCTTTTTGCTGTTGCTAAATGCTTTTCAACAAAGTTCAAACTATACGATTTTAGTAAACCAATTCGATTTAGCGTTTTTGCGATTCCAAGATACCAAAATGGTTGACTTAAAGTCGCTTGCAAAAAATGACGAAGCCACCTAGGCGGCCAACTGGCTCGGCGGATATACGACTGGTTAAAACCATCGGGCGCTAGTAAATAGATTTTCGTTACTTCATCTTTTAGTTCATCCAACAAAGAACACAGGACACGCGCACCAAAACTATATCCCATCAAAGTCACTTTCTCTTTTTGTTCTTTTCCTTTTATTTGAGCAATCGTCTCCGCAAAATCTTTTCTAAAAAATGATTTTCCCAACCAAGCTGACTCGCCATGTAAAGGAAGTTGTAAAGCGTAAACAGTATATTTTGTACTAAGACTTTCTTCCAGATTTACAAACAGGACTGCTCGATCCCCATAACCGGGTATGGCAATTAGGAGCTCAGGGCCACTTCCGAATCGGAGGTAAGCCATTTTGTTGCCGTTTATGTCGAGGTGTCCTTTCAAGCTTTAACTGTTAACGTTAACTATTAACTGCCCACTATCTAGTTATTATAATTTACCTAACTCAGGTTACTCATGTAGTGCGCGCAAGGTCGCTGAGTAAGGTGCGAAAAAAGATGCGTTAGTTCAACACTCTCTGTGCGATTAATAAAGATCTTTGTAGCGTCTCCGTTGCGTCGTTGCGGTTAAAAAATCATATTAATCACGAACATACGCAATCTAAATCAGTTACAAGCTTAGAAGCAATATTCAAAAAAAATTAAAAATGAAAAACAACAGCTTAGTCCTTCTTAGTTTTCTAACCCTTTTTCTTTTGCAGTCTTGTACCGTAAAAACGTTTCGTTCCGATTCCATGCCCATTACTCATGAACTTTGGGATACGCTTTTACAAAAGCATGTGGGTATCACAGGAGAGGTAAATTACAAAGGCTTCATCGCCGATACTGTTTCCTTTAATAAATACTTGACACTATTAAGCAACCATCATCCTTATAAAAAGAATTGGTCGGATGATGAAATGTTGGCTTATTGGATCAATGCGTATAATGCCTTTACCGTGAAATTAATAATTGATCACTACCCTGTAAAAAGCATCAAAGACATTAAAAGCGGGCTACCATTTGTTAACGATGTTTGGACCATAGAATTTTTTAAAATAGAGGGAAATAGTTATAACTTAAATAATCTAGAACACGGCATTGCCCGAAAACAATTCAATGATCCTCGTATTCATGCGGCTTTTAATTGTGCCTCCTATTCCTGTCCTCGGTTACGCAATGAAGCTTATACGGCGAAACGTTTAGACGAACAATTGGACGACCAAATGCGATATTTCATCAACAACTCAACAAAAAATGAATTATCAGCAGATAATCCAAAGTTGTCTAAAATATTCAAATGGTATGGTGGCGATTTTAAGAAGACGGGCATGAGCGTTCGGGAGTTTGTAAACCAATATGCGGCTGTGAAAATTAAGAAAGGAGCAAATATAGATCACTTGGATTATCTGTGGAATTTGAATGATGTGGCAGCGAAATGAAAGAAGGGCGACAATTGAAGAGGGCTTATTGGCCAAAAAGTATTAAAATTTTGTTAATTGCCGGTTTTGCGTTATACATTTTGGGGTTTTAAAGGGTTTAACTAACAAACACAATACATTGTAAGCCATTACAAGAAAACAATCACCAAAACTCTAAAACCCTGTACCATGAAATACTCATTCAAAAACAGACTCGCAGCCATCGACTGGATCGCTGCTAATGCAAAAGACGAGGCGCAATTTGAAGCCCTTCGCGAACAATTAAATTTCAACCACATCTACTACAAGATCTTCTTTGTAGACCTGGGAGAGCTGGAAGAAAGAGTTCTTCTAGAAAAAAAATAAGGAGACCGGAATTTAATTGTTAAAAAAAAACTGGTTATTTAACCTCGTTTGTGGAGATGCAAACGGGGTTATTTTTTTGCGTAACGGAAAAGCAGTACGAACCACTAGATCTGATTACTTCTGCTATAATTATTTATTTCCTACCTTCACTTTAATTATTCTAAAAATTAAAATAGGTAATCATGCGTCTGTTAATTTTCATTACTTTACTAGTTTGCTGTAACAGCACAAACACAATCGGTCAACAAGTAGCTCAAAATCAAAAAGGAGCATACACCGTTCCCTTCGAATACGACTATTTGCTTTTCACTCCAACGAATAAAGTTCACCAAAATAAATCCGGAAAATTGCCCCTCATTGTTTTCTTGCACGGCGCTGGTGAACGAGGTACTGATATTCAAAAAGTAAAAGTCCATGGCCCGCCAAAACTTGCGGAACAAAATGCTGACTTCCCATTTATGGTCTTGTCTCCTCAATGCCCGGAAAATCAACGATGGGATGCACGGGCACTTAGTGAGTTGTTGGATCACATCATTGCAAATCACCAAGTAGACCGTAGTCGCATTTACCTTACAGGATTAAGCATGGGTGGACAAGGGACTTATGATCTCGCGATATTGCGTCCAAATACTTTTGCAGCAATTGCTCCGATTTGTGGTGGGGATTATATGCACGCTTATTCCGCAAGTATTATCAAGGAATTACCAATCTGGGTCTTTCACGGGGCAATGGATGAGGTAGTACCTTTAGATAATTCTGTACGCATCGTTAAAGCACTGAAAAATCTGAAAGCTGATGTTCAATTTACGATATACCCGATGGCTGGTCATGATTCTTGGACAGAGACTTACTTGAATGAGAAGCTGTATACTTGGTTTTTGAGTTGTAAGAAAAAATAATCGAAAAGGATTTTTGTAGGTGGGCTTCTTCTTTCGTTTTTTTTTGAAACCCAACTGTGACCTGCTAAAAGTCGTATACTGATTAAGCTCTTTCCACTGATAATCCTGAGCGTCAGCCTTTCCCTTCAAGGGGTAGGGGCAGCGCAGGCAAAAATCATAAAGCATCCACTCATGAAAACACCACTCTTGTTTTTGATAAGCATACTAAGCTGCACCTTCCTCCACGCCCAAACGACCCAAACCATCAAAGGCACCGTCACCGACAAAGATAGCCAACAACCACTTATTGGCGCCACCATCACCATAGAGGGGCTTGATGAAATGATGGGAACCACTACAGATTTAGAAGGTAATTTCCGTCTGGAAAAAGTCCCGGTCGGCAGACGAACCTTGCGGTGTCAATACATCGGTTATGCTTCTTTTGTTTCTGATAATATTATTCTGAACTCGGCAAAAGAGCTAGAGTACAACATTAATCTTACGGAAACTGGAACAACGATGGAGGAAGTTACCGTCACCGCTTACAACCGACCCAATGAAGCTTTGAATCAATTGTCCATTGTGAGTACTCGTTCTTTTTCGGTGGAAGAAACACAACGTTACGCAGCCAGTGCAAACGACCCCAGTAGAATGGCCATGGGCTTCCCTGGCGTTCAGGCTTCACGAGATAGTCGGAGTGATATTGTTATTCGTGGTAATTCCGGAATTGGACTGTTATGGCGATTGGAAGGTATTGATATTCCTAATCCGAATCACTTTGCAAGGCGAGGCTCTTCTGGTGGAGGAATTACGATTTTCTCTGTCAGTATGTTGAATAATTCCGATTTTTCAACAGGTGCTTTCCCCGCAGAATATGGTAATGCCTTTTCTGGTGTTTTTGATATAAAATTTAGAAAAGGAAACCGAGAAAAACGAGAACATAGTTTCAGAGCTGGAATGCTTGGGTTGGATTTTGCGACAGAAGGCCCAATCAAAAAAGGCCGTAGTAGTTACTTAATCAATTATCGATATTCAACATTAGGATTACTGAATCAGATGGGCATTTATCTGGTGAATCCACGAGCAGATAATGTTTTTCAAGATTTATCTTTCAATTTATATTTTCCTTCCAAAAATAATAAGTCCAATTTTACAATCTGGGGCATCGGTGGTCTCAGTGATGAATTCCAGCGAACAGATGGAGACGATCCTGACCAATGGGCAAAATATACCGATTACCTTCGTCGTGATTTTCAAACTGATATGGGAGCCATTGGTGCCACGCATACTTGGTTGCGAGATACCAGCTCCTTCGTGAAAACGGCCATCGCGGTAATGGGGCAGAAAATTCTTTTCCAGAACGACACACTTAATAATGTCTTTACCCCAGGTATTGTCAATGATGAAATCTACACTAATCTTCGCTATACGCTTACTTCCTACTTTAGTAAAAAACTAGGAAAAAAGACAAGATTGAAAACGGGGCTTTCTGCCAGCTTGCTCAGCTATGATCTGCAGTTTGATAAACTCGAAGGTTTTGGCGACGATGAGAATTATGTCAATTATCTTGATGAAAAAGGAAGCACCGTTCTACTACAGCCTTATGTACAATTCCATTTTAAGCTCCATCCGAAATGGACGGTCAATGCTGGAGCACATCTTTTGTTTCTAACTTTGAATAATACTTTTTCTTTAGAGCCCCGATTAGCAGCGAAGTATCAATTGTCAAATCAAAACTCATTGTCACTTGCCTATGGTCTGCATGGTCGGATGCTGCCAATCGGAACTTATTTTACAAAAATAGAAGAGAGCGGAATCATTAGTCAGCCGAACAAAGATTTAGAAATGATAAAATCGCATCACCTTGTTTTAGCTTATGAGTATTTATTCAAAAGCAAAGCAAGGTTGAATGTAGAAACCTATTATCAATACCTTTATGATGTTCCAGTTAGTGCAGAAGCTAACAGTACTTTCTCTGTGCTTAACCGAATCGATGGATATGGTACAGAAAAATTAGTCAATGAAGGTACTGGTCAGAACATCGGTCTGGATTTAACACTTGAAAAGTTTTTCAATAAAGGAACTTTCTTTTTGATTGGTGCTTCTGTCTTTAATTCTACTTATACAGATGTCAGTGGTAAAGAACACAATACGCGTTATAACAGTAATTTTGCAGGAACAGTCATGGGTGGAAAAGAATGGACCTTTAATAATGGAGCGGTCTTTCAAACGAGCTTGAAATTATTGAGTAACGGGGGTGCTCGAATTACGCCACTTTTAGCTGGAGCGGGTGCCAGTAAATACTCCAGAGAAGCACCTTTTGACGAAAGTCGTCCCTTTGAACAAAAGGTCAGTCCCTTCTTTCGGCCGGATCTCCGGGTTTCGTATCGGGTGAATAAACCAAAGGTGGCTTGGACGATTGCTTTGGATGTGCAAAACGTAATTAATAGAGTGAATGAAGATGGATTGGATAGGAGTTACGATCCGGTTACTAATACTTGGGAAGATCGGGATCAGTCGGGGTTAACGCCGATTTTGAGTTTCCAGATTGATTTTTAGGTTTTACCATCAGTTACCCTGAGTTGCAACTCGGGGTAACTGATGGTTCGAGACTATTGGAGTCTTCTGCGAACATCCGTTTTAAATGACTTACAACCGCCTCCCCATCTCCGAAACCCCAGCCACATTGAAAAAACCAACCGGAATATCCCTTGGCTCTGGCTCCCCTGAACCTGTAAAAATAATATTCGTGGGTACATTCGAAGGTGGCTCTGCGAATAGAGTGGCATCGCCTAAGGTCATTTGTGTTCTGGAGCCAACAAGGAAATAGTATGCCTCTTCCGTCAAAGAATGAATTTCCACATGAATAGAATCGCCAGTTGCCCAGGGAGGTGTATCAGAAGGGCCGTCGTTATCTTCATTAATGCCTTCCCGGATCGGCGTGATGAAAGCAATCCCATCTGCATTTCCACCAGGGGAAAAAGAAGCATCATAAGCAATATTCATTTCTCCAGGTTTATTTAAAAATTGACCATTTTTGAAGGACTTGATCCAGTAAGCATCTCCTTCGCCAGTAAAGTCACGGGCATAAACCTGTGCGTAAATGCCAGCAGGTCGACCCAACTCTTCTTCTCTTACTTCGGAAACAATACTATCTATAGGCATTATTCTATTCATGGTAGAAGTGGCCGTATATGTTTTGTTGTCGGATGTAGTGATAGATAACGTAAAGCTATCTCCTGTATTTCCAATGGGAGTCCCATCTGTTGATTCCCAAGTATAGCTACCGTCATTATTATCATCTTTAAAATCGTAGACGGCACCGTCATTATCCGTTATGAAAACAGTAGCACCTGTTTCCGCTGGAGACGGGTTGCTATCGAAATAAGCTGATGTTCTGACCAGGCGAATGGTTTGTGGAGCCAATTGATTATTGATCCAGGCATCGATAACGAGTTGATTGTCGCCAGGCTCTAATTCTACTTCTACGACGTCCTCACAAGAGAAAGCAAAAAATAGAATGGAGAAAAGGCTAAGTACTTTGATTATATTTTTGAATTGCATTTTTATTATTTTAATGTAAATTCTTAGTGAAAGTGAACTTACTTCGTTTGCGAATTACTATCTTTTTTAAGAACAAGTTTTATTTGAACCCATACACTCGCGCGTAGATCACCCCTTTAGGGGGCGGGGTAGTGCTGGCAAAATTTAAAAACTAAAATTATAAGCCACAGAAGGGATAAAGTTCCCAATCACAGAAAACTGTACCGCCTCTGTTTTGGTGGCCTCTCCGTCCAATACCCTTTCGTCAGGTTGTCGGAAGAAAATAGAAAAAGGATTTCTTCTGTTGTAGACATTGTAAACAGAGAAGACCCAGTCACCTTTCCAACGCTTGCCCGCTTTTTCTTTACCTGCCAAAGTTGCTGAAATGTCTAATCGGTGATAAGCAGGAATTCTAACATTATTTCTACTGCCAGAAGCTACGTTCGGAATAACGTAACCTTGCTGTTCGATACGACCTGTAGGGAAGGTAGCGGGCGTTCCGGTGTTGAGTACAAAATTGGCAGAGAAGGTCCAGCGCTTATTGAGTTCGTAGAAAGCGGTGGTGCTGAAGTTGTGTGTTTGGTCGAAGCGAGAGGCAAACCATTTGTCGTCATTCACGCCGGTTACTTTTCGCTCGGTACGGGCCAGGGTGTAACTGAACCATCCGGTGAACTTCCCTTTCGTTTTTTCTACCTGCAATTCCAATCCATAAGCTCTTCCACGCCCATCTAGTAATTCTGCTTCTAACAGTGGATTTACAAAAAGGTCAGGACCATTGACATAATCCACTAAATGATTGAAATCTTTATAGTAAACTTCGACTGAAGAAGTATAATTATTGCCTAGCCAATTTTTGAAAAAACCCAAAGCGTATTGATCCGCTCGCTGCGGTTTGATATTGTTGGTACTTGGCGTCCAAACATCCAGTGGGGTAGAGGCGGTAGAATTCGAAACGAGGTGAATGTACTGAAACATTCTATTATAACTGGCCTTGATCGAACTGGTTTTATTCACTTGGTATTTGACAGAAGCACGGGGTTCCAGATTGATGTAATCTTGAATGCTTTCCCATTGATCGTAGGTGGTTGGAGTTCCGGAAAGTTGCTTTCTTTGGCCTGGAGCCACTTCTGTAAATTCATAAGCGGTACCTTTACCCATATAGTTGAAATAAGAGAGGCGCAATCCATACTGGAGGGAAAATTTTGAATTGATGGTTTGCTCGTTTTCTGCAAAGATGCCTGCTTCTAATGCATATTTTTTGTCTACGCTAAAGTCTCTCGTTTCTCCATCGCTTACTCCGATTGCATTACCTGGAGAGAACTCATACATAATTCCTTGCCCTCCGAAAGTGATGAGGTTCTTTGGATTTAAAAACCAAGAGAGGTCAGACTTTAAACTGTAATTGACAATGCCCGCACTCCAGTCGAAACTATTAGTGTCATCAGATCCAAAGTTGATTTGATAATCGTAATTAGAATAGTAAGTGGTGAAATTGGCAAAGAGTTTTTCACTAAATAGATGATTCCAACGAAAGGTAGCGGTAGAGTTCCCCCAACTAAAACCAGCATCATCGCCAAAGCCAAAATTGTCCCGACCCAAATAAGCAGACAAATAAATCCGATCTTTTTCAGAAATTTTATAATTGGTTTTAAAGGTCAAGTCATAAAAATTCAGTTTAGAATCCGCTAGCGACCCACTTAGGAAAGGCTTGGCCAAGATATCTGCATAAGAACGTCGTGCCGCTACAATAAAAGACATCTTATCCTTGATGATCGGAGCCTCTATTGCCAATCTACTAAAGATAAAACCGACGCCACCAGACACCGCTAATTTTTTTGAATTTCCTTCCTTCATCCGTACGTCTAAGATGGAAGATAAACGACCTCCATAACGAGAAGGAATTCCTCCTTTATATAGTTTTACATCTTTTACTGCATCTGGATTAAACACAGAAAAGAAACCAAAAAGGTGAGAAGAGTTGTATACCGGGGCTTCATCAAGTAAAACCAAGTTTTGATCAACACCACCGCCACGTACGTTGAAACCTGTAGCACCTTCGCCCACCGTACTCACCCCTGGAAGCAACTGAATAGATCGAATGACATCGACCTCTCCAAGCAAAGCTGGCATTTTCGTTATGGTTTTTATTTTCAACTCATTGGTAGACATTTCCGTTTTGGTTACGTTTTCATCTTCCGCTTCGGAAGTGACTACGATCTCTGTAAACATTATTCCTTCTTCAGAAAGCTCTACGGTGAATGTAGTGTTAACGTTGAGTTGTATTTTCTCTTTTTGAGTCTCATAACCGAGATAAGAAAATTCTACATTGTAATCACCGGAAGGAATGGAAATAGAGTAGAAACCATATTCATTGGTGGTGGCTCCAGTGGCTGTTTCTTTTATGAAAACATTGGCACCAATGAGTGTTTCTCCGCTCTCTATGTCTTTGATGTATCCACTAAGAGTGACTATGTCTTGAGCTGTTCCTACAATAGGAAGCAAGAATAAGAAAAGCAAAAGGAGTATACTTGAGTTTTTGCTATTGATTGGAATGGGGTTCTTGTAATTCATTTATATTAGATTGTTTGTTAGAATTTAGGTTAATACCAGAAAACATTATGGTTGATAAATAGTTGATAAATTATTCCCTTAATTTTAGATTTAGTGAAGAGTTCTAGAGGAATTAAACTTAATTGCCAAGCAAATGAAAATACACCTCTTCATATCTTAAGGGATGATAAAAAAGTAAAAGTCATTCTTTTTCTAATTCTGGAAAAATGTGTTCTGTAAATTGGAAGCATTTGTCTGCAAAGTAGAGTTAATTACAGCTCTTTTATAAAATACAACGCTGATTATCGCGCAAAATTAATTGATTTTATTTCAATCTTCGATATAGAATTGTTAAAACTATACGTAGGCTTAATCTATAACGACCTACCTTACTAAAATATCGTTTAACTTTATTTTATAACAAACTAATGAATTGGATCCTGCGATAAAGGAGTTCACCTCTAAATAAATCCATTTATTTTTCTTTCCTGATAAGAAAAACATTACTTTGCGTACTTCCACTATAGAGAAAATCTAAAAACGATTCTGTTTAATTTGTTTTTCCAACCTGGCGAAACAAATTTCGACTTATTTAGAAGGGTATTTAAGCGAGCTACTGCTCTACACTATACAGGCTATACTTTAATTAAGTTAGACTGAACTTGGAGGTCATTAGTGTACGCTATTTTAATAACTCAAAAAATACCAAATGATTCTCCAAATTGACACTCCCTCTTTTAACGACGTCGTTAGTAATAATGCTCCCGGTTTAATTGTCGCAAGTATTTTTTTTGCTGTGTTTTTAATTGCAGTAGAACAACGAAAAGAACAGCCCAGAAGATCAATGATCTATCTGATTCTGGGATTGATCGGCGCTGGGTTTTTAGGTGCTTTTTTTATACATCTGGCTAATCAGTCGGACAAGAAATCTGACAATAGTAAACTAATCAACCTCCTCGAAGGCTTATCAAGCAAAGGAGCGTATTTTCCTGAAGCTTATTTTGTAGACAAAAATGGAGACCCCAAAACATCCTCCTTACAAATAGACAGCTTTCAGATTCAGTTATCTGAAAATCTTTTAGCAACAAGCTTCAAAGAACAAAAACGTGAATTTGAATTAAGCTCGGATAAGTCGAAACTTTACATTAAAACGAATAGCCTCACCAATTTGGGATACATCACTATAGCCGATTTAAAAAAGGAGTTATTTGTAGCTGAAGATAAAGTGAAATCCGAAGACCTATTGTTTACCAGTGTAACAAGAGGAGAGATACCTTCAGATGTGATCGACTATAGCCTACCCAAAGACAAACCGCAAGCTGCTAAATACATGCTTAAAATACTTAAAGACCCTTCTGCTTCTGTAGATTTACAAGATGAAGCCTGTAAAGGTTTATGCCATGGGGAAATTCTGAAAAAGCTCGAACCTGGACACTTTGAGCTATTGATAAATCATCTCAATACTAAGAGAAGAGCGCCACATAAATACTGGGAATTGGCGCAGGTTTATTATACCAAACCAGATATTGAGGGAGGGAATGGAGAAGAAGAGCTAGATAAGAAAAAACGATTTGAAAACCTCGAAGAATATGTCCTTTGGCATCTAGACCGCCCTTCTTTTGAAGATGAAGAAAAAGATATTCTACTCCGTTGGCTTGATGATGCTGTCGCAAAATTACAAGACATTGATAAATATAAGATCGCAGATATTAAGAACGAACGAGTGAAAACATTTATTAGGGAAAAAGTCCAAATAAATAAATCGGTAGATGCTGGTTAAAATTGTATCATAAAAACACCTTTAAAAAATACCAACTAACCAATCAATCTCCGATTTGGTAATCAATAAATTATAAATAGCATTAACTCGATTGTTCGCAGCCAATAAAAATTGATTTTGTACCTGCCGGAAATCCAAAGAGGTTATTTGTCCCGCTTTGAAACGTTCCTCTGATAACTCAATGTTCCGACGAGCATTTTGTATTTGTACTTCTGTTAGATCTAGTAAGTTTAATTGGTGATTATAGTTTTCTAACAATAAATCTACTTGTCTGTACAGTTGTGCCTTCGCTTGCAACATAGAAAGCTGTGTAACTTCTTCCTGCAATTTTGCCGATTGAATATTCTCTTTTCGCAAACCACCATCATATAGGTTCCAGTTGGCAGCAACTCCTACATTTCCATTTACTCGATTACTGTAAATCGTCTCAAAAGGATCACCGGTGTTCGGATCGTCCGCAAAGAACTTAAAAGCAGTTCCCGAAATGCCAAAAGAACCATTAACGCTAACTGTCGGTTTTCTACCCGCTTCTTGTAGCTTTGTATTCAATCGATCCAGTTCACCCAACACCCGCAAAGTTTTCAGTGTATAATTTTCCTCTTCCAGACTCTGCCTTATTTTATCTTTGTCTAATTCCTCACGAGTAATACTGAGGTTTTCGCTAAATAGATATTCTTTGTCGCTTTCTATAATTATATACAGATTTCTTTTTGCAATATTAATCGCATTATCCTGATTGACAAGATTGATAGAATCTGTCGTCAAGGCGTCTTCAAATTGCAGAATATTAAAAGAATTGGATTGCCCGAATTCTTTTTTGACATTTTCATAAACCAATCGCTCCTTAGAAAGAGTAAAAGCTTCGGCTAAAAACCGGCGTCTTTCTAGCTGTACCAAAACATCTGCATATCGCTGACTTATATCCTTCACCAAGTCATGTGCCTCCTGAGAGCGCAACACTTTCTGCTGCTGAACGGCCACTGTTAACTGATCCTTTGCGATAGCAATTCGTCCTCCAGAATACAATACCCAATTGGCATCTACAGAACCTGAGATTGTATTGTTGGAAAAAGTCCCTCTCAAAAAACTTGCTTCGTTATTGTCGTTGATCAGTGTACTGGTAAAACTACCATTGAGGTCAACTGTAGGCCCTTTGCCTGCTCGCGCCCAGCTATTATTGTTCTCCGCTATAGCAATGTTTTTCTCCGCGATCTTTATCCCAAAGTTGTTTTCCAAACCAATGGAAATGGCCTTCTCCAGTGTCATCTCCTCCTGCGCTAATAGGGTAGTGGCGGTTGATAACAATGCAATTGCAAATAGAAGAATATTCTTTATCATTTTGTTCTTGTTTTTTCTTTTACGCACCAGTTTGTTTTTTCTCACGCAGAAGCCTGCCCTGAGCTTGTCGAATGGGGCCGCAGAGAGCGCAGAGCTAACGCGTGTTATTTGTAGTAATTAACTCTGTGTTACATTCGGCAAGCTCAGTACAAGCTCTGTGCCCCCTGTATGATTATTCCCCGCCTGTTTTCCCCGCATTTCACTCTGCGTTTTCTGCGCTCTCTGCGTGATGAAATTTGCATCTCACTCCATGTTTCAGGCCCTCTGCGTGAGCAAGCCTAAAGCACAGTCCCCGCAATTACCAAAGCAATTCGCACCAAAGCCCCAATCCCTACCAAAGCCAAAAGCGCAAAGACCAAAGTCAATACCCAAGGATGCTCTCGCTCCGCAAAAGAAGGCTCCACCATCGCTCGTGTCAACTCCGTATCTCCAGTCCAAAGCTTCGTAGAAAACAAGCGGATGTCACTCGCAATCACCAACAAAGCCGGAATTAAAACCAATAAGATGAAGGTAGAAACCATCAACCCAAAAGCAATCGAAATCGCCATTGGAATCAGGAATTGAGCCTGCACAGACTTTTCCAGCAAAAGTGGTAAAAGCCCCGCCACCGTTGTAACAGTCGTCAGCAAAATAGGACGGAACCTTGAAATCCCCGTATCATATAAAGCCGGTTTGAAAGCATGGCCTTCTCTGATTTTACCATTAAAGGTAGAAATGAAAACCAGTGCATCATTCACCAAGATGCCAATCAAAGCAATCATGCCTAAGACAGAAAGAAAGCTAATCGGCAAGCCCATAAGCCAGTGTCCCAACCCCACACCAATAAAGCCAAAAGGAAACAAAGCAAAGACGATGAAAGCCTGACTGACAGAGCCAAAAGTCAATATGATCACAAAGAGCATACATATGGCAACCATCGGCATTACGCGAGTCATAGAATCCTGTCCTTTTTTATTTTCCTTGGCCTGGCCTTCGAAACTTACTTTAACGGATGGGTACTTTGCTAATACTCTCGGCAGTATTTCTATGTTAATATCATTGTTTATATCGGAGACAGAAACCTGTTCGTTTGCTACATCTGCAGTGACTCGAATTTCTCTTTGACCGTTGAGGTGGTTGATGTTGACAACTCCTCGCGCAGTGCTGAAGGTGACCAAATCCCCCAGAGGAATGGACTGACCATTGGTACTGCGGTATCTCATCTTAGCCAGATCTTCCAAAGAGCTTCGGTCTTCTTCGCCGTAACGAATCCAAACTTTCACTTCGTCGGAACCACGTTGTAGCCTTTGTATTTCTGCACCAAAGAAACCTTGTCGGACATATTGCATGATTTGTCCAAGCGTTAATCCAAGGTTGTAGGCTTTTGGCTTTAATGCTACAGCAACTTCTTTCAATCCTTCCACGTTGTTGTCCTGAATATCACGAAGGTCGGTTATCTTAGACAACTCTTCTTTTAAATCTGTAATAGCATTGTTAATTTCTTCCTTGTTTTTTCCAATCAGAGAAATAGAAACAGGAATACCAAAGGTGCCACCAAGACCAAAAACCAATTTATCCGCTTCGTCTACGGGCCCCAGTTGTTGTCGAATGGCATTGATGATCATTCTATTTTTGACGTCAGGTCTTTCTTCGCCAGATAATAAATAGTAATTCAGATTTCCTTTGTAAGAAGCAGGGCCAATTGTTTTTACAATCTTCTCAATCACATTTTTCTCTCCACCAAAGTATTCGTTTTTCATTTGTTCATTTACTTGCCAAGAAACCATTTCTATAGAGTCCAGTATGGCCTCCACGCGAGCTTCATTCGCTCCGGCGGGTAGTTCTAGAGAGAGACTGAAGTTGTCCCTCTGCACAAAAGGAAAGAAAGTACCTTTGATAAAACCACCAGAGAAAGCACCTAGTACAACTAATAAACCAGTGATACAAATAGTAATGGTTGGTAAAGGAAAACGCATACTGAAATTCAAAACTGGCCCATACATTCTCTTCCTCAAAAAGTCCATCACCCGATCAAAATACGTGGTGATGGGGTTTACATTTCCTTCCTTCAATGCCTTAGAATGTGCGATGTGCGCAGGTAAAATAAAGGCCCCTTCCACTAAGGAAAAAACCAAAGTGAAAATAACCACAACAGCCATCTGAGGAAAGATATCACCTAAGCGACCTTCGATAAAGAAGAACATAGAAAAGGCAATAACTGTAGTGATAATCGCAGAGGTAACGGCAGGCAAAACCTCCATGGTTCCTTCCAGCGCAGCATCCATCGGGTTGGCACCTCGTTCATAATGCTGATAGATGTTTTCAGCAATCACAATTCCATCATCCACCAGGATTCCAATGACGACCACCATGCCGAAAGTAGAAATAACATTAATTGTAACACCCAAAAGCGAAGCGGCCATGAACATTCCCGCAAAGGAAATCGGTATGGCCAGCGCAACCCAAAAGGCAAGGCGAATATTTAAAAACATTGCCAACAATACAAATACAATTAGGAATCCAACTGCTCCATTTTCTTTGATGAATTGGATTCGACCATTCAAGTACAGTTTCCCGTCTCGGATTTCCGTAACCGTAACCTCTGGATGTTTTATTTTGAAATCCGCCAGGTATTCCTGCGTTAAATCCGAAACGGTATACATATCCTCTTCTAAAGTATTGAATACATTGATGCTGACTCCAGGAACACCGTTCACGTAGTTGCGAGTGGGCGTATCTTCCCAGCGATCTTTTATATCTGCAATCTGTGCTAAGCGAATGACACCGCCATTTGGATTTGATCTAACAACAATATCGCGGAATTCGGCAGCGTAGTAATTTTTGTTTTTTGCTCGAATTAATAAATCCTCTGTTTCTGTTTCTATCGTTCCACCGGTGGCGAGTAAGTTGGTTTGCGCAATCGCAGAAACCGCCTCGTTAAAAGCAATATCCAAAGCCCGCATGTCTTTTTCGCGGAAGCTAATTTCTATCTCCTCTTCCGGAAAACCAATGAGTTCCATCTTGCTGATCCCATCAATGGCAAGGAGGTCATCCTCAATGTCTTGAGCAAATTTCTTAAGTACTTTCAAGTCTAGGTCGCCGCTGATTGCAAATTTATAAGCGTCGGTAGTTTGTTCTGCTTTGAAAATAACCGGCGGCTCCATTGCCGTTGGGAAAGAGCTGATTCGGTCTACTGCATTTTTTACATCTTGTAGCAGCTCATCCATGTTCACTCCTTCTTTTGCCTCAACAACAATGTTCGCAGAATTCTCAGAAGAAACAGAAGTCGTCTTGTCAATTCCTTTTACCCCGATGAGGTTTTCTTCTATTTTGGAGGTAACTCCCTCCTCCATTTCCTCGGGAGAAGCACCCGGAAAAATCATTTGAATATTGATGATCTTGTTTGGCGCTTCCGGAAAGAAAGTTGTTTTCATATTCAACAAGCCGACAATTCCCATGATGAAAATAAAAACCATGAGGAGATTGGCAGCGACGGAATTGACCAGGAAAAATTTTATGATACTTCGCATATGAAGATTGGCTACTGGTTAGATTGATTTTTTAGAATACTTTATAAGTTGGTCTTAGTAACGGTGGATGAGGTAGATGTGGAGATTAGGTAGATGAGGTTTTCCTTCTAAGGTAGAAAAACGCGAATTAAGAGGAAGCCTCCTCTACCCCCCAAGGGAGGCTACAGCTTCACCTTCTGTCCCACAAATAGATTGTTAGAAGAAGAAGTCACCACCCGATCACCAGCTGCCAGTCCTTTTACATATACTTCATTTTCCACAAAATTAATAACACTCACTTCCTTAATAGAAAGCGTGGTATCAGTATCCAAAAGGAATACTTCGTTTTGGTTGACAAGTACATCCTTAGGTAGAATGGAAACATCATTAACCATTGCTGCGCCCAGATTACCTTTGAGGTACATGCCATCTCGAAGTCCCTGACCACTAACGGTGATATATACAGGAATACTTTGTGTTTGCTGATCAATCTGTTTGCTCGTTCTGTTGACTGTTCCCTTCCACTTTTTTCCCATTTCATCAGAGTAGAGTTCTACCTTTTGGCCAACAGAAACGTATTTTAGCGCCTCCATAGTGATAGGCGAAACCAATTCGTAATTATAAGTGTTCATAATCTGGCCGAGATTTGCACCAGGACTAACCAATGACCCGGGATAATTATTGACCGAAAGGAAAACACCATTGAAAGGGGCATAGATGCGATAGTTGTTCAATTTTTCTTCCAGGCTCTTAATGGTATAATATTGACTCTGTATGTTTTTACCACCAATGAAGTATTTTGCTTTTTGATCACTTGTTTTTGGTAATGCCTTTACATTTTGCTCTTCATCAAATTCATGTAGGTAATTCAACCACTTTTCATACTCTTCTGGGTAGTCGAATTTCAAATCGGGCATGATCTGCGTGATTTGATTGTAGAGCATACTCCGCTGTGCCTTGAGGTTGTATTCATCGTCTTTGCTTTCTACTTGAAATAGCAAATCACCTTTTGAAAAAGAACTTCCTTGTTTCCAGGTTTTTCCAGTAGCAAGTAATTTTCCCTGTACCTCAGCGGCCACATTTATTTTTTCATAAGCGCTGAGTCGGCCATCCACTTCAATTTTATTTTGAATTTTGGTCGGTGGAAATTGATTAACGGTTACCGTTCTGATTTCGCGGGTGATCGGTTTAGAGGAAACTGTAGATTGCTTTTGAGCAGAAGTAAATTGATAAAAGCCCGCTCCCAAAAGGAGGATGAGCAAGCTGAGTACAAAAGAGATAATGGTTTGTCTTGAGCGCATTATGCTTAGGTGTTAGTTTGTTGGTTAGTTAGGTTATGATATAAAGTTGTTAATACTTTTTTTGTTATTTCGATTTCTTTGGCATTATGTTCGGCTAATAAATTATTTTCCATTCCAATACCTATTTTGATGATCTTCTCTTCTAAAGCCTGTCCTTTCTTAGTTAGGAAAATCCGAGAAATTCGCCGATCTTTTTCATCTGTCTTCTTCACAATCAAATTCGCCTCAATCATTTGGCGCAACATTTTATTGACACTACTTTTGGTTTTAATGATAGATAGGCCGATTTTTTTTTGACTCAAGCCATCCTGAACCCAAAGCTCAGCTAATATGCCTATACAGGAGGGCGGCATATCTAAACCCTGCTTTCTCATTTCAGAAGTGAAGTGTTTTCCAATGAGCCGTCCGGTACGGTTGGTCAGAAAACCAAAGTGGTTGTATGGATTGAATTTTTCTTTTGCCATTTGTTATCCTAAGAACAGGCAAAGGTAACAAAGGTTCACTAGTGAACTAATTTTTATTTTGTTAATTTGAGAAGATAACTGCAATTGCTTGTCCTGAGCCAGTCCGAACCGGAACGGGCGGGTTTGTCGAATGGGATACAATGAGGAAATGAAACTGAGATGCGAAAAAGCCTTTGTCATTCCGAGCGAGGGAGGTACGACCGAGTCGAGGAATGACCAAACCCCGTCATTTCCACCCTAAAAAAGTGAAACAGAACGAACTAAGCGCTAGAACCGCTGCGCCCATTGTCACAAAAGTTTCTTTTTCCCGCCACCCCGGACAATATCTCCATTCCAATCTCTGTTTTTATCTCACACTTGATCACAACACCTATTTTATCCACTCTTTAAAATTAGTTTATAGAAAAAGAACACTACATTCTGACAAAGGCCTGCTAACTTAGCCGCCCATATTCTATAAGCTAAATCTAATCATCATGAAACTATTCGGAAGCCTAATGGCCTTACTACTGCTGAGTATCTCGCAGCTGGGCGCGCAATGTGTAAAAGGGAATTGTAATAATGGAACTGGGACTTACCAATACGATAGTGGTGCCCGATACGTCGGTGAATTCAGAAATGGAAAGATCCATGGAGAAGGAACCCTCTTTTTTAGTAATGGAAATAAATACTTCGGTAGCTGGCAAAATCAATTCCGCGAAGGAAAAGGAAAGATGGTTTATGCCAATGGTGATGTTTATAGAGGCCATTTCAAGAAAAGTAAATTCGAAGGCAAAGGAACCATGGACTTCTCTAGTGGAGACACCTATGTTGGAGAATGGAAAGACGATTACCAAAATGGACAAGGGATATACACCTTTTCAGATGGTAATAGATATGAAGGAGGTTTTGGAGACGGCAAATTTGAAGGCAATGGAACGATGTTTTATACGGATGGATCCGTCTTCGAAGGTTCTTGGAAAAACAATTATAAAGATGGACAAGGAGTCTACACTGATGAAAACGGTCAAAAACTAGAAGGCCTTTGGCTGAGTGGAAAATACCTGGACGAAGAAGTGGCAGATGTTGCTGATGAACCAGAAGTTGAAAATGAATTATTAGAAAAAGATTTACGAAACTGTAATAAAGCCAGATGTAATGGCGGTGTTGGCGTTTACACTTATGGTGATGGCTCAAAATGGATTGGAGAATTCAATGATGGTTTCCCAGAAGGACAAGGAACCTGCTACTACTCCAACGGAGACAAATACGTTGGAAACTGGCAACGTCATGCCCCTCATGGAGATGGGATGATGCAATACAGCAGTGGTCGGGTGCTTGGCGCAAAATGGGAATATGGTCACCCTGTCGGGAAATTGGAATCAGAAGACGATCTCATTGCACAAGAACACATCGAAGTGGATGAAGATGATGAAATAAAAGTATGGGCCGTAGTAGTTGGTGTAGCCCGTTATGTCCACATGCCTGTTTTGAAATATACGGATGATGATGCCTACCATATATATGCATTCCTAAAGAGCCCGGAAGGAGGCGCGCTTCCAGACGAACAAATTCGAGTCCTGATAGATGAAGATGCTACTCGTTCTAACATACTGCGCACGATGCGTCAGACTTTTATGAAGGCAGATGAGAACGACGTCGTTTTATTATACTACTCTGGTCACGGTTTGCCAGGCTATTTCCTTCCTGTTGATTTTGATGGATTCAATAATAAAGTAGATCATGAAGACATCAAAGCAATATTTAGTGAGTCAAAAGCAAAGCATAAATTGTGTCTGGCGGACGCTTGTCACTCTGGTACTTTGACGGCTATGAAGGTAGCACCGGCAGAAGTAGCTATTCAGAAATTCTATGAAGCTTTTGAAAATGCAGGTGGAGGGACCGCCTTGTTACTGTCTTCCAAAGGAGATGAATTCTCTCTGGAAGATGGAGGGTTACGCCAGGGAGTATTCAGTCATTTTTTGATCCGAGGTTTGAAAGGAGAGGCGGATGGAAACTCAAACAAGATAGTAACGATCCAAGAGCTGTTTGAATTTGTTTTTGCAAAAGTAACTAGCTACACAGGTAATGCTCAGACGCCAACCATAACAGGGAAATTTGATCCTAAGATGCCGGTGTCGGTGATGAGATAAAAAGAAAGGGAAACCAGGACGGCGCAACGAAAACGCAACGTTTTTTGCAAGAGAATGCAAACGTTGTTTCTTCGTTGCGCCGTTGCGGTTAAAAAAATAACTGGTGGAACGCCAATCTGCTATCATTTTAGTATTAAAATATCTGGATAAGCAGGAAAAAATACAAATTACGATTTTTGGTAATATATTTGATACAGTTTATTATTAAATTCACACAAAAGATCACCAATGAAGAATATCCTAATCCTCCTCGTTTTTACCCTATGTTCCACATTTTTAAGCGCTCAATGCACCGAAGGCGATTGCATCAACGGCAAAGGCACCTACGTTTACCCCAGTGGAGCTAAGTACATCGGCGACTTTAAAGATGGCGAAATCCACGGCGTTGGTATCTGTTATTACACAGATGGTGGAAAGTATTCCGGACAATGGGCCAACCGTTTTCCAGAAGGGAAAGGAACAAAGACTTACGCGGACGGCACGAAGCGAGTAGGCCAATGGTCGAAAGGACAGCCGATTGACGACAGTGGCAACATCATTGAATTTACCGCAAAGGGAGCTACTGAGGAGGATGATGGAACGGACATTCAAACGGGTTGCCTCACCGGAGATTGTGAAAACGGAGAAGGCAGCTTCGCTTACGCGGATGGAACGAAATACGAAGGCCAGTTCAAAAAAGGAAAATTACATGGCTTCGGAACCCGTACTTTCTCCAACGGAGATAAGCATGTCGGATCTTATAACAATAATCACCCGCATGGTGCTGGAACAATGTTCTTTGCAGATGGCACCAAAAACGAAGGAGAATGGGTAGAGGGAGAATACATGGGCAATGCCTTTCGGGAAATGGGTGTGGAAGGTTGCATTAATGGTGATTGTGAAAATGGATATGGAACTTATATCTACAAAGATGGCGTAGCAAAATATACTGGTGAGTTTAAAAACGGCCTCGCAGAAGGGCAGGGGACTTGCGCCTACTCTAGTGGAGAGCGCTACGAAGGAAACTGGGCTGCTGGAAGTTTTAATGGTTTCGGAACACTCTTCATGCTTGATGGCACTAAGGCTGTTGGAAATTGGATTGAAGGAACTTATGACAATAACAGTACTACGATAAATTCAGCTGCTTCTCCGGTAGCGATAAACGAAGAAGATATAGCAGAAATGGAAATAGAAGAGGCAATTGACGAAACACTTCTAGACGAGTTGACACACAAAGAAGCCATCAGTATGAAAGTATGGGCTGTCATTGTCGGCGTTGCAGACTACAGTCATATGCCTGCTTTGAAATATACAGACGATGATGCTTACCGAATTTTTGCACACCTCAAAAGTCCAGAAGGAGGAGCATTGAAAGATGAAAACATCAGAATACTGGTGGATGAATCTGCGACTAAAAAGAACGTGGTAGAAGCGATGAATGAAGTTTTCACAAAAGCTGGTGAGAATGATTTAGTTCTATTGTACTACTCTGGTCACGGCCTAAAAGGATCTTTCCTTCCTATTGACTTTGATGGTTTTAACAATAAGTTGGCGCACGAAGAAGTCAACGATATTTTTAGAAGAAGTAAGGCAAAATATAAATTGTGTATTGCAGATGCTTGTCACTCCGGTAGCCTTTTAGCCACCAGAAGCGGGACGGTAGATAATTTGTTGTCAAAATATTATACCACGCTTGCACAGGCTGATCCAGGTACTGCTTTGATCATGTCCTCTAAGTCTGACGAAACTTCTTTGGAGTCTAGCGGATTACGTCAAGGTGTGTTCAGTCACTTCCTGATCCGAGGGATGAAAGGGGAGGCGGATACGAATGGGAATGAGGTGGTTTCTGTGGAGGAGTTGTATGAATTCCTTTCGGAGAATGTGCGGAATTATACGGGCTTTAGACAGTCGCCGATGATTAAGGGGGATTATGATGGAAAGATGACGGTAGGGGTGGTACGGTAGGTAACAAATATTTCTTCCAAAAACAAAAGGCCTCGCTTCTTTTGAAGCGAGGCCTTTTGTTTTGTTACCTTTAAGGAGGTTCGTCATTAAGCCTATTTGTTAGAAAGAAGATTTACTCCACCGGCAACCGCACATCAAAAACAAACCTTCCCACCGGATACACTCGATGCGTCCGTTCATAATGCGGAGAATTTTTATAAATAAAATACAACTGTGCAGTAGCATTGTTGGAAAAATCCGAGTCCGCAGCTTTTTTAGCATCCAGCTCTGCCTGCAAAGCAGGGTTCTCTTTCAAATATGCTACTGCTAAATCTTCAAAAACATAACTGGAGAAATATTCTTTCTGCTGTAAGATGCCATCGAAAAAATTCCAAGCGAAAAAAGAATCCGGCCCTTGTGGTTCTAAAGTCGCTACGATATAACGGTTAGCAGGTTGATTTACGAAGACAACATAATCCCCTTTATAGTAAGGCCATTCCGTTTGGAAGGTATCGAGCGTTACATTTCGGTGGAGGTAGTGACCTTCGTATGGTTGCTCTCCAGTCTTAAATTCTTTGATGCGATAGAGTTCTATCTTTGTTTCGAAATCTTCGGTAAGGCGATGGACTTTCACCCCATTCCATTCCAGACGTTCGATAACTTCCTGATAACCCTGAGGTATGATATAAGCCATCGGTCGTTTTAGGGTCTTAGTTGATTTGTAGGTTTTATAATAAGGAATATCCTTAGTGTATGGCTGATTTCGATCATAGAACAACCGATCCTTGCCAGAAATCTCACTCGGCTTATAATTAGCGAGGTAACCTTTGAAACTCAAGCTCGTTTTGGTCTCCTTATCTAAAGCCCAATCTATATCATAAGTGTTTTTGTTCTTCGTATTTTTAATTGCTTTTTTACGAGTTGTTTTTAACAGCTGATGATCATCATCCAACAGTTTTATCATAACATCCATAAAGGCATAAGTACTTTGTACCCGATCTTTATAAGGCTTCAACATGTGCGTTTCCGGCATGAAAGAGATGCAATCAAAAAGAGCAGCGTAGCCGGAGGAATAGCGGGGATAGTCTAGAAAGTCCATGATGCCTTTGTCGGGTGTTCCATCTATCGAATAAACATAAGGGGTCATCTCCCACTTTTCATTAGCCATGTCTTTGTACAAACGAGGCAACATTTTTTCATTCATGTAACTTGCTAAACCAGCATCCATTTTTGCATCTTCTGTTGCGATAAGCGTCATGGTGTATTGATAGTCCGCGCCGTTGGAAGTATGGTTGTCTACAAAAACATCAGGATTCCATTTGTGAAATAGTTGATTAAAGGTTCGTGCATTTCGACTGTCGCATTTTATAAAATCACGATTCAAATCCAAGTTCTTTGCATTCCCACGAAAACCATAGGACAAAGGCCCGTTTTGGTTGGCCCGACTGGTCCCGTTTCGATTGATGGCTCCTCCAATATTATAAACCGGGACCACAACAATGACTAAGTTTTTCAACATATTTCGCTTCTTTCGATTGTCCAAATAATCTCGGATCAACAACATGCTGGCATCCACTCCACATGGTTCCCCCGGATGAATGGCATTGTTTATCATTAAAACCGTTTTCCCTTTCTCCTGAATAGAAGCTGGATCAAAATCCTCTTCCTGTGATAAAACCACTTCATGCAACGGAAACCCGCTATCTGTCATTCCTATTTCATTGACTTGTAAACGGGAGTGATCCTTAGCCAGTTTTTTATAAAAAGCAATGGCTTCTGAATAAGTTGCCGTGGTATTATTGTCTGTTTCAAAAGGAGTCATGTGGTTTTTCTTTTGTGCAGAAAGTAGCGTGATGCTAACTATAAATAAAAAAAGCGTAGTCGTAAATCGCATGATTGAAATTATAATTTTAATGATACAGTACAAATCCTATTTCGTTTGTTCGCCAAAGATACAATCTCTTCCTGAGCATTTCTCCAATAAAAAATGACACCCTCAGTCACTATCGACTAAAGGTGTCATTTGTATGCGTTTTTATAAAGATAAATCTAATCCTTTGCAGGGGAAAAAATAGCGGAACACCAAACGATCATCGTCTGACCGCTACTTTTTCAGCTCGTTTCTAATATTACAATCGCTTCAACTCTTTCTTAATCTCCTTCAGCGTTCGTTCTTTTAAACTCAGTAACACAGCGGTTTTTTGACCAGCTTTGATTTGCTTAGTGCCAAAGTAGCAGTGTTCTCCTTTTTGATAGAATCCAGTGACAGTAGCAATCTCATTGGCAGGTACTTTGGCGGTGTATTTGTTACCGTTTTTGAAGACCGGAAGTACACTGTTATGATTTTTAAGAACGACTTTCATTTCTACCGGTTGGTCGGCTTGTATGTTGATGGGGAGTTCGGTGGTGTCTTCTTGCTGGATGGTGAAAGGCTTATCACAGTTCATCCAGCCGAGGCTCCCCGTTTCGAATTCAAAAGAAGAAATTTCATCTTTTGTTGAATCCGTCTTTTTCTTTGGATTAACAAATTTCCGAAGCAACATGTTTCTTTCTTTAGCCAATCCTTTTAGAGAAATATCAGTGCTGTGCCAATTGATGTTTTCATCTTTCAAACGCTGTCCAGCAAGGACGTCGGCTCCTTTTAAGAAAACATTTTGCGACCGAGGCATCATGATTTTCGCAGGAGTATCCGGAGCTAGAAAAACGTTTTCCCCACCACAACTTGCATTGAGGTAAACCATGCCACCGCTTTCCTGGAAGGTGTCATTGATAAGGGTGATTAAATTTTCTCGGACGGCATCACGTTTGGTCATAACCTCTTTCATCTCAATGTCAACCTCCTCAAAAACGGGAGCGCCTGAGCTGTAGACAAAAGCGTTAGCAGGAAAAGTAACCTGAGTTCCCAATCGACCCAAAATACGCTGAGTTTCATGAGGAGTTACAACAAAGCGTTGTAAAGGCACTCGAAACTGATGGTCAATGATGGAAACGGGTTTTTTGTTGGTGGTTTTTTTTGAGCGTAAGCCAGGCATGGCGATACGGTCTCTTAATGTCCGTTTGGACAGTGGTTTTTGGTAAGTATACATGAGCGACTATGTTAGTTTAGTATTGGCAAAAAATATTGTAATGTGTGCCTCGGGGGTCAAAATAATAGCTAAAATTACGCATTTATAATTTTATAAGAAAACAACTGTTGCAATATGTCGAGGGAAATAAGAACGTAGATGACGTTTTGATGATATTGATTAGATATACATCAAGTATTATACGTTGTAATTATGCGAAGATTGCTCCCGAATTGTTTGATTTCTTACATTTTGTATTATGTATAGATTATTATCCGTCGCAACCTAAAGTCTTATAACTGTTATTTAGTGTAAAAAAACAACAAACCGACGTAGCTCTGCCTTTTTTCTATTGCTATTCTCTGTATATTTGGATATTGTTTATCAAAAAAAGTATACATGACTTTCAAAACTTACCTTCTTCTCCTATCAGCTATCTGTTTCGTGGCTATTGCTCAGGGACAAACTGCGGATCCATGGATCACTAAAGTAGATCCCACTCTTTTGGCGGAAGCTGAAGCAGGGAATACTGTCGATTTCTTGATTGTGCTAAAAGAACAACGATCACCAAATCCACAAGCTACGCTGAAAACGAAAGAACAAAAAGGACGTTATGTTTTTGAACAATTGCAAAATGTAGCAGAAGAAAGCCAAGAGCCTTTGCGTGCTTTTCTGGAAAGTAAGAACATAAGCTACCAATCTTTTTTTATCGTCAATTCCATTTACACAAAAGGAAATCTTGCTTTACTAAAAGCACTTGCTTCTCGAAATGATGTGGCCGAAATCCAAAACAACCCAGAGACAAAGCTGGAAGAGCCAGAGCTCACCTCAACAGTGGATGCTAATGGTGCTATAAACAGAACTGACGCAGAATGGGGACTGCAAATGATTGGTGCCGATAAAGTTTGGGAAATGGGAATCAGTGGTGAAGGCGTAGTAGTAGCGGGTCAAGATACTGGCTATGAATGGGAGCACATTACCTTAAAAGAAAAATATAGAGGGTGGGATGGAACGAACGCCGACCACAACTATAACTGGCATGATGCGATTCGTGAAATCAGTTTGTTACATGGCGATACGGTTGTTATGGAGTCTTTGAATAGTTGTGGTTTAGATTCTCCGATTCCATGTGATGACCACAATCACGGAACCCATACCATGGGAACAATGGTAGGCAGCGATGCTGATCATTCGATTGGTGTAGCGCCTAATGCAAAATGGATTGCTTGTCGGAATATGGAAAGAGGTTACGGAAGTCCGGTTTCGTATATTGAATGCTATGAATGGATGATTGCTCCAACAGATCTTAACAATGAAAATGCAGATCCATCAAAAGCACCTCATGTAATCAACAATTCCTGGTCTTGTCCAGAAATGGAAGGCTGCAACGAAGGCAATTGGGCGACTATGAATGCCGTAGTTGACAACCTAAAAGCAGCCGGGATCGTTGTAGTTGTTTCAGCAGGGAATAGCGGTCGCGATGGTTGCGAAACCATTAATGCGCCTTCTGCAATGTTCGACAATAGTTTTACCATCGGTGCTTCTATGGAGGCCGATACGGTTGCACACTTCAGTAGCCGTGGTCCGGTAACAGTAGATGGAAGTGGTCGTATGAAGCCAAACGTAATCGCTCCAGGTTTTCAAGTGCTTTCTTCTATTCGTAACAATGGTTTTGCAAGGTATGGTGGCACTAGTATGGCGGGGCCTCATGTCGCGGGTGCTGTAGCTTTAATCATTTCTGCAAACAAGGATTTGGCAGGACAAGTTGAAGCGATTGAAAATATTTTGGAAAGTACCGCTATTGCTAAAACGAATGGAGAAACCTGTGGCGATTTATCCGCAGATGCGGTGCCAAATCATACGGCAGGATATGGTCGGATTGATGTATTGGCTGCCGTTCAAAAAGCGCTGGCGATGAAAGCAGCTGTTCAGGACAACGAAGATGGGGTAGCAGTGGTTGTACGTCCAAATCCGGCTCGGGATTTTATTAACTTTGAATTACAAAATTTCAAAGGAACCACTACAATTGATATTTTTGATGCAGCAGGTCGTTTATTGATAACTGGAGAATCACAAGCGGATGTTTTTGAGGTGTATCCAGTTTCCTTAGCGCGTTTGCAAGCTGGGGTTTATTTTTATCAGGTACGGAATGGGGATTCTGCGGTGGATGGGAAGTTTGTGCGGTTTTGATAGAGAGATAGTCTCATTTGCGTAATATAATCATATCATTAGTTGATAATAAAAGAGGAACATCGCATTGCAAAAAACAATCGTGTCTTTTTAGGATTACTTCTTCTCGTTGGCACAAAAGAAAATGCACAAGAAATTAATTCTAGGAAAAAAGAGTACTCCGCTCATTCAAAAAGAACCCCCAAGACAATTTGTCTTGAGGGTTCTTTTTGAAATTATGCCTTCCCTTTTTTCTCAAATTTTTGCTTTATTATATATCCTTCTTTTGTACTTATAATAAGAAGTTGTTTAAAAAGTCACCTCAAAAGAGGGGTTGAGTAAAATGTTGTAAA
>CAZDTI010000011.1:0-40920 GCA_964508085.1 uncultured Saprospiraceae bacterium
TATTGTAGGTTCCGGGCCGGCGGGTTTGGCGGCGGCGGATCAATTAAACAAAGCTGGGCATCAAGTGGAGGTTCATGAAAAGAATACTCGGATTGGTGGTTTATTGAGATATGGTATTCCTGATTTTAAGTTAGAGAAAAACGTCATTGATCGAAGAATAGAGATTCTCAAAGCAGAGGGCATTCAGTTTCTTTGTAACTCCGAAGTGGGGAAAGATGTGAGTACTAAAACCTTACAAGAACAATCAGATGCTATGCTCCTGTGTGGAGGTTCATCCGTGCCTCGGGATTTGAAAATTACGGGGCGAGACTTAAAAGGAATACATTTCGCAATGGACTTCCTTGAAAAAAATAACAAGAGAGTCGCAGGGGATGAAATTGATTTTTCTGCTTTTGATTTGAAAGGAAAAAATATCGTTGTCATCGGAGGTGGTGATACCGGATCTGACTGTATTGGGACGTCCAATAGATTAGGTGCCAAATCCATTACTCAGATTGAATTACTCGCTAAACCGGGAGAACAAAGAACAACAGATAATCCCTGGCCCAATTGGCCGATGATCATAAGAACTTCGAGCTCTCATGAAGAAGGTTGTGAGAGAGAATGGTCTATCCTCACCAAGAAGTTCATCAGTGAAGATGGTGTCCACCTAAGTGGAATTGAAATCGTCCAGGTTTCTTGGGAATTGAATGAACTAAACAAAGTTCAAATGGTGGAAGTTGAAGGCAGCTCTAAAATCATTCCTTGTGATTATGTTTTCTTAGCCATTGGTTTTTTGAACCCTCAATTTGAAGGGTTGCTCCAAGAACTGGAGGTTCAACTTGATGAGCGAAATAACGTAAGTTGTGCTGATTATCAAACTTCTATTCCAGGCGTTTTTTCTGCGGGTGATATGCGACGAGGACAGTCTTTAGTGGTTTGGGCGATTTCGGAGGGACGGGAAGCTGCGGTTGCTGTGGATCGCTATTTGATGGGAGAAGCGGCAGTTTTGAGGAGTAATTTTGAATCTGTTTTGGCTGTTTAAAACCTGTCGTTCCAGATGATATTTTAAATGACTTACCTTTTGAACTTTTATTATAGCAGGGTTATTCATCTGGCAACCCATGCCTGTATTAATGAAACAGAGGGAGCGCTCAACAAGGTATTTTTTCCAGAGAATCAAGGGTATGAACCTCAGGGCAAGCCCTGAACCCTTTTTTTCGGGGCAAGCCCCGAGGTATTAGACCTCAACCGCTTTACGAGCTCTTCCTTTTCTCAGAGCCACCCACGGAGTTCGCAAAGCTAGAATAAAAATATTACACAACGAGAATTAAGTAATCTGGATACCGAAGCAGACCTCAGTAGTAGTCACCCTTACTTTTGGGCCGCTTTTGTCCAATTTGGCAGTATAGATCCTATTTAAGCTCCACCTGTTCCTTTTTTTAAAGTGATTTTAGTATTTCTCATTGGTCTAATACTACTCTATGGCTTTTACAAATTGGTCGGTAGGCTATTTAAGTAGATTTTGCACCTTACTTTGCTTCATTATAGTGAGATTTTTAATATATTTAATACCCTAAATTCCTAATTCTCCCCCTTCAAAGCAGAAACTTCACAATAGCTCCCTCAGAGCTTTTGAGTTATTGAATTATATTCCTACATTTAGGTCTATTTCCTTATCCAAGGAGAAAGAATAGTCCCCAATAAATATAAAGATACAATGTGTTCATGGGAGGGTTTAGTTGACTAAAACCTGTTCGATGACGGTGACTCGTCTATTAGTTAGATGTATTGCCTTAACGAACAAAAGCCAGAGAAGTAGGGGGGTCCTAGCCTCTTGGCTTAAGTTTTTTTTGACACGAATCACATGTCACAACGTTTGGTGAGGGCGTTTAGGCGCTCTCACCTTTATATCGAAGTTAGAATTCATAGCCATCAACAATGATGATCTTTGAAGTTCCTCCTTTGATTTTCTTTAACTCTTTTTTAGTCAATTGATTTATCTTATTGAAGTCAGATAGTCTCGTTTTTTTCTTTTGCATGATTTGATCTAGTTTAAATATTTATTGATAGATCAAAAATATTGTAACCCTAACAGAAAAGAATCGATAAAAAACGGGAGTAAGATGAGTTGATTTTCTACAGAATTAAGATTTCTAAATAAATTTGAGATGAAACCTATACCGACAATTACAAGGATTAAGCCCTACTCATCGAGGACACAGCAAGCCTATTCTGAAGGTTGGAAGACTTGTGCGGAAATGAATGATTTGAGAATAAAAGGTCGAGGTGGAGAGATAATAGATGAAGTCCGCAGGGAATTCAAAAGAGCAGTGTATTACAAATTCAATAAATTAGCAGCAGAGTTCTCTACCTACTTAATGTATTATTATTATAATCTTAAGGGAGAAAAGAGACGAGGAAATAAATATAGTCGCCTATCGCTACATTATAGTAATTTATCACATATGGAAAACATTGCTGCTGGAAAGTTTGCAGCTATTGTTTTTAAACTAAACAAAAGTCGAAATCCCGATGCGGAATTAACAAATGAACTAACGCAAATTTGTAAAGAATTTAGGGCGTACCTGAAATATGATTCTGCCCAAATATGGATATTTTCCTATATGCTTTTCAACAAATTAGCTTATATAAAAAAAGATACTCGCCTTATGATTTCGCAATGTTATGAGGTTATCAATTATTTGGAAGAAAGAGGCATAGAACGAACGGCTAGCTTCTGGAAGGACATCACACCAGCTTTGATCTTAGAAGGCCGTTATGATGAGGCTGAAGATACTATTGGAAAAGCGATCAGTGGTATCAATAAGGGGTCTTTGTCCTGGAGTGTTTTTGTATACTACCGCACCATGATTGAGCTCCATAGAGGAAACTACCAAAGAGCTTATGAAATATTTCAAATTGCAGAGAAAAAGCGACAAATAAATATCGCTATCAAAGACACCTGGAATATCGTGAAAGCATACATGAAATTTTTGGTGACTGCTGGCAAAGTTGATGGAATTGCGAATTTCAAAGTTGGCAAATTCTTTAACAATATCGAGGTCTTCTCTTCTGATAAAACTGGACAAAATATCAACATCATCATCTTGAAAATTATTCTTCGCTTAGATTCTGATCGGGGTCAAATCGTAGATGAACGGGAGACCATTCAACGCTATGCCGAAAAGTATCTGGAAGTCGGAAGTCGACCGAGGGTTTTTCTTCAGATGCTACACCAATTGGCACCAGCAGATTTTAATCGAGAAAAGGTGGAGGCACGGGTTCGGAAGAACGTTGGAGAGTTGAGGAGAGGGCTGGGTTGGGATCCAGACATGGAGATGGTGCCTTATGAAGATTTGTGGGAACTGGTTTTAGACGGCTTGAGTTAAAGTTTCAAATCCCCCCAACGCAAGGGAACTCTTCCTCTCCAAAAGCAGTTATCCCCCCATGCGAAAATTTACAATATCAGATATTCATGGCTGCCTCAAATCCTTTAAGGCACTCCTCCAGAAAATTTCCTTCTCTAAGGAAGATGAACTTTACATTCTGGGAGACTGTGTTGACCGCGGTCCTAATAGCCGTGGGGTAATTGATCATATTTGGAAATTGCAAGAAACAGGATATACCGTTCATTGCCTAATTGGTAATCATGAACAAATGCTGTTGTATAATATCGAAGCAAAGGATGAATTATTTGGCATTAATGAAGTGCGCGGATATCCAGAAACCTTGTTGAGTTTTGATGTTACTCAGGCGGATCAGATTCCGGAGGCTTATGTTAGATGGATGAAGGAACTGAAATATTACATTGAAGTAGACCAATACATTCTGGTTCATGCCGGCTTAAGCTTTCATACTTCCTCGCCATTAACCGATAAAGCAGAAATGATTTGGACACGCTATTGGTATGACGGCATCGACAGAGATTGGTTGGGTGACCGAATTGTTGTTCATGGACATACGCCTTCTAAACAACTGGTAATCAAAAAAAGTATTCAACAATTGTCAACTATTCCGGCCATTAATATTGACAATGGTTGTTGCTTTAAGGGTTTTGGATTAGGTAACCTTTGTGCGTTGGAATTGGGGACGAGAGCGTTGACTTTTCAGGGATATTTGGATGGATAAGGTTTTCTCAACCATCGCTAGGTTTTAATTAATAGGCAGAGATCTCATCGCTGCAGGCGGAGAATTTTTCTCCTGTCATTCCGAGCGTCCATTGCGAGTCGAGGAACAGGAGGTGCATTTCCCTTTGTATTTCGAGCGGCCTGCCCTGAGCCAGTCCGAACCGGAACGGGCGGGCTTGTCGAACGGGAGGTACGAGCCGAGAAATCTAGCTCTAGACTAAAACGCTACTATTTCTAATAGAACTACTGTTATTCTTCGACTCGCTATGCTCGCTCAGCACGACAGTAATTCGACCAAAACTTTGTTTACTTCAACAAACCCACATCTTCTCGTACGGACCTGGCTCAATACAAGCTATTAGCAAACCAGTCCGACTGTAGCAGACGGACGGGCTTTTACAGAATTGTATAAATACTCCTAGTCTGCCTTCACTAAGACTAACAATACATTTCCCTGCCTCAAACCCTATCTATACACCAAAATTTTCCTTAACTTTACACTAAATTAATACTTATTTCAGCATCCAGTCCCAAAACCACCCGCTGAACCCCTGTTTGCACAAATAACATAACAACTCTAGAGCGGTATTTTAACCTTTCCGTTTTAAGCACTACAAAACCTGTTTACTTTTTCAACTTATTGATTATCAATAATTTATACATTAAACAGAACCTTAAGGCCAGATCAATTGTGAACAGACGCTTATTCCTTTTCTTGTTTATTTTCGCAGCTAAACTACCAACTATGGTAGCCCAGCTACCAACCCCTGAGCTCATCTTCCAGTCCGGATTCGAACCTGGTACCGTTACTATTGATCAGAATAACGATTCAGGAGACCTCTTCGGTGTAGATCTTTCTATGCCCAACACTAATGACTGGGAAGCTAATCTCGACGATCATCCTAATATTGGAAGGTTTGAATTTCGCTATCAGGAAGGCGACGAAAGCCAACGGCTCGCGGACATTATTACTGATCCAACCGATCCAGGAAACAAGGTTTTAAATTTTAGAATTGATAGTACCGAATCTTCCCGTGGACGGGTTCAAGCCAATCTTTACAGCAATGAGGATCTGACCAACTTCCACTACTCTACTCGCTTGTACCTTCCAGCAAATTTTAATGCACTAAAAGAAGCACCTTTTACATTTGAAGATTTCACGCTCATGGAATACTGGAACAATGCCAATTGGACTGGCGAAGGGCGTCGTTTTAGAATGAGTTTGGATTTGATAAAACAAACCAATTTAACAGACTCCTTACATTTTCGCTTTCAATCTAAAAACTACAGTAGTGGTGGCTGGAATGATGATGTATGGGGAAACGTAAATGACGACTTTATTGTACCTGTCCAAAAATGGATGACCATTGATATTTACTTTCAGGAAGGAAATGCTTGCCAGGGGCGATTTGTCATTCGAGTAACACCAGAAGGTGAAGCCCCCGTTGTTGTTTTTGATGTAAAAAACTGTACTTCCCACCCTTATGATACTTCCCCGGATGGAATGGCCCATTTCAATCCAATGAAATTATATGTTGAAAAAGAAATCATAGATCATGTCGGCGCTACAGGAACTCCGCTTAACGTTAATTGGGATGATTTTTCTATTTGGAAAGATTCCTTTTACGTTGATACCGCTACAGAACTTGTTGGAGACCTTACTTTTAATTCACAATCTGAAGTTGATGCCTTTGCAATTAATCATCCTGGAGTGACAGAAATTATTGGTGACCTAAATGTCTTTTCTCAATTGGGGGATCCCATCGTCAATTTGGATGCCTTTGCTAATATTGTTCGAATAAAAGGAAGTTTACAAATTGAATCAAACAATAGTCTTACGAATTTAGAAGGTTTGACACAATTGAAATCTGTCGGTGGAAATTTTGAATTAAAATACAATCCTGCCTTGATGACTATGTCTTTGGATTCGCTTTCCTGTGTTGGTGTTGATTTTGAATTTACGGGCAACGAAAACATCCTTAGCTTATCTGAACTTAGTGGCATGTTATTTATTGGTAGGCATTTAGAAATTCGAAAATCGGGCTTGGTTAATTTGAATGGACTTGACTTATTAGAGCGGATCGGAGGACGATTGGTTATAGAAGAAAATGACAACCTCATCAATACGGATGGACTTATTAATTTACGAGACATCGTTGGTTCTGTTTCTGTTCTTGCCAATCCTTCCCTACCCGACCTCAGTGGTTTATCAGGTATCAAAGCGAGTGACATTGAATTTCTTTTCATAAACAATAACACGAATCTTACATTTTGCCATCAAGCTAACATATGTGAATACCTCGAGAGCGGCGAGCCTGCCCAAATCATGAACAATGCACTTGGATGTGCTGATCTTCAAGAAGTTAGCTCTCTTTGTGGTTTCGCCGATGTAGATATGGACGGCTTCCTTTCTGCAGTGGATTGCGATGATACTGATCCAGCTATAAACCCTGCAGCTACAGAAATTTGGAACAACGATGTAGATGAAGATTGTAATGGTATAGCAGAAGAAGTCGATAATGATATGGATGGGTTTAACGAATTGGAGGATTGTGATGATAACAATTTTGATGTAAATACTTCGGCTACGGAAATTATTTACAATGGTATTGATGATGATTGTAATCCGGCAACATTAGATGATGATCTTGATCAGGATGGCTTCCCGCTAGCCCTGGATTGTGACGACGACGATGACGCCATTCATCCTGATGCCATTGAAATTCCCGGAAATGGTATTGATGAAAACTGCGACAATTCTGATGCGCTTGATGATCTCGACATGGATGGTTTTGATGTAAATCTGGATTGTGATGATACGGACCCTAACATTAATCCGAATGGAACGGAAATCCCCTACAATGGAATTGATGACGACTGCAATTCACTTACCTTTGATGATGATTTAGATCAAGATGGGCAACCACTTTCCAATGATTGTGACGATAACAATCCCAATATTTATTTTGGAAATACCGAAGTCCCATACAATGGAATAGACGATGATTGTGATCCAAGTACTCCAGACGATGACATAGATATGGATGGCTTCAACAATATCGTGGACTGTGATGATAACAATCCTTTTGTGAATACTTCTCAAACGGAAATTCCTTACAACGGACTAGATGATGATTGCGATCCCAATACCCTTGATGATGATTTTGACCAGGATGGTTATGGTGCCAGCGTAGATTGTCAGGACAACAACCCAGACATTAATCCAGGTGTTCCTGAAATCCCTTATAACGGCATTGATGATGATTGTGATTCAAACACCCCTGATGTGGATATTGACCAGGATGGTTTCCTGTTTCCCGAGGATTGTAATGATTTCAACCCAAGTATTAATCCCTTAGCGACAGAGATTCCGGGCAACGGTATTGACGAAGATTGTGATGGCCTTGATGGTTTAGTCGATCTGGATATGGACGGCGCTTTGAACGATGTTGATTGTGATGATAACAATCCAAATGTAAATCCTTCTGCAACAGAAATCCCTTATAATGGGCTTGACGACGATTGCAATCCGGCTACACTAGACAACGACCTGGACATGGATGGTTTCAACTATCCGACAGATTGTAATGATCAAAATAACAATGTACACCCGGGTATAGTTGAAATTCCTTACAACGGGCTAGATGACGATTGCGACCCTACTACTTTTGATGATGATTTGGATCAAGACGGTTTCTTATTGGCCTTCGATTGTGACGACACCAATCCTAACATCAACCCTGGAACAATGGAGATTCCATTCAACAACATTGACGATGATTGCAATCCAGATACTTACGATGATGACTTAGATGGAGATGGCTATCTCAGTATGGATGATTGTGACGACAATGATGCACAGATCAACCCTGGCGCTCCAGAAATACCATACAATGGTTTTGATGATGATTGTAATCCAGATACTCCTGATGATGATCTGGATCAAGATAACTACCCCTTAATGGTGGATTGTGACGACAATGACCCAACCATAAATCCGGCGGTATCAGAAATTCTTTATAATGGTCAAAACGACGATTGCAATGAATTCACATTAGATGATGATTTGGATCAAGATGGTTTCCCTCTATTAGTTGATTGCGATGACACGAATTCAAGTATTAATCCGGATGCTATAGAAATTGTAGACAACTTAACGGATGAAGACTGTAATGGAACTGCAGAGCAAACTGATGGAAGTCACTTAGAACCAAAGATTTATCCCAATCCAACTACAGGCTATTTTACACTTACAGGATTCAAAGATGCCCCAATGATTGTCAGAAATCTGGAAGGCACTCAACTCTTTTCTACCACTGTAAGTGCTGACAGTCAAGACTTTGACTTTAGTGGATTGAAAGCTGGTGTTTATATTTTGAGTTTTACAACCGAAGAGGAGCGAATTTCCCGTCGACTTATTATCTTTGAGGAATTGTAAAGACCGGGCAGATGAGTTAGATGAGGAGATGAGGTAGATGGGGCTTCCCACTTACGTAAAATTACGCGTATCAGGAGAAACCTCATCTACCCCATCCACTTCATTTACCCTATCCACCCACCTAAAAAAGCCGCTATGCCTATAAGAAACCTGGAGCCACAATCCCTGTGGAATCATTTTGCAGATCTAAATGCCATCCCTAGAGCTTCCAAAAAAGAAGAACGTGTTATACAGTTTATGAAAGAGTTTGGTGAGGGGTTGAACCTAGAAACCAAGATTGATCATGTTGGAAACGTCATCATAAAGAAGCCAGGTTCTCCGGGCATGGAAGAACGTACAACTATTGTTATGCAAAGCCATCTGGACATGGTCCATCAAAAAAACTCGGACACCAATTTCGACTTTGACACTCAAGGTATTGAGATGATCCTTGAAGACAATTGGGTAAAAGCGAATGGGACGACTCTTGGTGCTGACAATGGTATTGGTGTTGCGACCATTATGGCGGTCTTAGCTTCTACCGATATTGCACATCCTCCCATAGAAGCGCTTTTTACAATTGATGAGGAAACTGGAATGACAGGAGCCCTCGAATTAAAAGGTGGTTTGCTAGATGGAAAAATATTGCTTAACCTTGATACAGAGGACGACCGAGAAATAACCATCGGTTGTGCTGGTGGCGTAGATGTCACGGCTAAAGGAGATTATACAACAGAAGAAATCACCTTCCCACATCGTTCCTTCAAACTAGTTGTAAAAGGACTCTCCGGTGGTCACTCTGGTATGGACATCCATAAGGGGCTGGGGAATGCTAATAAACTACTCAACCGCATCCTTTTCAGTGCCTCACAACAATTCGGCATTTCCTTACATGAAATAGATGGTGGTGGTTTGCGTAACGCAATCCCTAGAGAGGCCTTCGCCAAAGTTGTTGTCGCAGAGGATTACGAAGACGCTTTCCTACAATATGTACAATTCGAGGCACAAATACTTAAAAAAGAACACCGCACTACTGACCCTGAGCTTGAGGTCAACGTAAAACGATGTGATAGTCCAGGCACTATCCTAACAAAAGATTTTCAGGCTAGTTTGCTTCGTTGTATTTATGCCTGCGCTAACGGCATTTACCGCATGAGTCCTGACATTCCGGATCTCGTTCAAACTTCTAACAATCTTGCTCGTGTACTGGTTTCTGAAGAGGCTTACACCATTCAGTGTCTCACTCGAAGCTCTGTGGATTCTGAAAAAATGGATTTGGCTTATGGCATTCAGAGCACTTTTGAGTTACTGGGTGCGGACGTTACTTTCACTGGGGATTATCCGGGATGGACGCCTAAGCCAGATGCAAAGATTGTAAAACTGATGAGCGATTTATATCGGGAAATGTTCAATGAGGAACCGCATGTGAATGCTTGTCACGCAGGTTTGGAATGTGGTATTTTAGGAACAAACTATCCAGATATGGAGATGATCTCTTTTGGACCAAATATTAGAGGGGCGCATTCTCCGGATGAGCGGGTGCAGGTGGATTCGGTGCAGAAGTATTGGGGGTATTTGTTGGAGACTTTGAAACGTATATAGTGGCCTGGGGTCCCCGAGCTGCGGCTCGGGGTAACTAGAGGTTCGACTCCTCCAGAGTCTTGCGTGTGTGTCGTACATGGGGGTAATGAGCTGCGGCTCGGGGTAAATAGAGGTTCGACTCCTCCAGAGTCTTGCGTGTGTGTCGTACATGGGGGTAATGAGCTGCGGCTCGGGGTAAATAGAGCTTTGACTCCTCCAGAGACTTGCGTGTGTGTCGTACATGGGGGTACTGAGCTGCGGCTCGGGGGAAATAGAGCTTTGACTCCTCCAGAGACTTGCGTGTGTGTTGTACCTGGGGGCACTGAGCTGCGGCTTAGGGTAAATAGGGTTTTGACTCCTCCAGAGTCTTGTGTAGAATATGTGGGATCTTTGAATTGTAGCTTTTGAGGAAATATGATCAACTTTCAGATTAAGGAAAGGCAATAAAAAATTAGATATGATGACAAAGAATCTTTCTACGAATATGGTTTTGATTGGAATTCCTTTAGGAGTTCTTGCTTTCCTTGTTCTATTGACGAGAACTGCTGTTTATGAGGCGAATGCTGGTGACCTTTCGATTGGTATTACATTGGATTTTTTGATTACGATTGCTTTACTTTTTATTGATTCGGAAGAAGGAGATTCCTAAAACGACGGTTGCAACTGTTTTTGTGGCCTCCTTAATTGCTGCTGGCTTTATAATCCCTGCTAAAGATCAAGCTTTGCTTAACCAATTAAAGGTAATCGCAATTCCAGTTGTGGAGTTGGGACTTATGGCCTTTTTGATTTTTAAAACAAGAAAGGTCATTCAGCGCTTTAAGGCAACACCTAAAGTAGAACGGCCTGATTTTTTTGATGCAGTTTCTATAGCCTGTGCAGAATCCTTTCCTGGTCGAGCTGGAAAATTTCTTGCTTTTGAGATCTCCGTTTTCTATTATCTTTTCCGTAAAAATCCAAATCCATTAACTCAACAAGACTCTTACACCTACTTTAAAAAGAATGGGATAAAGATGGTGATTGGTGTCTTCATTGGGCTTATTATTACAGAAACGGTAGTGATGCATTTGTTGATTCACCGATGGAATGTTCTTGTGGCCTGGGTGCTGACTTTTCTTAGTATATATACTTGCTTGCAGATTATTGCTATTCTTAGATCATTGGACCATCGGTTAATTTCTATTGATAACCTTAATCAGAAACTCCACCTCAGATATGGCTTTGTTAATTACACAACAATAGATCTACGGGATATTCAAAGTATCGCCCTTGACAGAAAATCACTGCCTATTGACAATAGCGTTATACCCTTTTCCCCATTTGATTTATTAGACAATCACAATATCATTATACAATTAAAAAAGGAACATACTTTAAATCGTATTTATGGTTTCCAGAAAAAGTATACGAATATTGCTATTTATGTAGATGACAAAGAACGATTCGTTGAGGAGGTCAAAAATCGTATAAATAAAGAACCAGTTTAAGCTAATTCACTTACTATTCCTTTATATCACTTTTGATTTATAGATTGCTTCATAATTCGATTTCAGTCTATAACCTATTTCTCCTCCGCTGAGCTGGCCTCTTTCAAAAATCTCAGGATTACTTCTCGCTAATCTTGCTAATTTTGCCTCTGATAGTCCCATCTTGAGTTCCAATGTTTTTCCTTTTCTCCATCTGTGCTTTGACTCTCCTATTTGAAAAATTAGATTTATCGCATCCATGTCCGTTACAGCGAATGCTTGTCTTATTTTATCAAGTTTCGATTGAGGTTCTTCGCTAGTCTTCTTAACGGGATTTTCCTCTTTAGCAATGGCATCTAATAAGTTTATTAAACCAAGTTTTATCTTCTGTAATTCGGTATTTGAATTTTCTATACCAATAATTAAGTTGTCTTTATACGTTTTATAATTACTCTGGATTAAAATACTTTGGTTGTATTTTTCTCCAGTCTTTTTTGATTTTTCAACCAATTCGTCAATTACTTCTTCTACTCTATTCTCTCCTAATTTTTTCTTCAATGCTTCCGTATCTATTTTCATTTTGTTCTTTTTATGTTTTTTTTACGCGGATAAAACAAACTGGTTTCTCAAAATAGAAAAAGTCTTTGCCATTTCCTAGATGACAAAGACTTTTAAAGCAAGTTTTCAAATCACTACTCTTCTGCCCGCACAAACTGAACAACTTCCATATTCCCTTTGTCATCCAATAACTGAAAGGAATAGATCCCAGCAGCTAAATCTTTTATTGGAATCTGGAGTTTATTTTTACCCGTTTCATAAAGGGAGATATTGTCCGTCAAAACAACTTGCCCTTGTTGATTTAGCACCTGCCATTTAAGATTTAGGAATTCCATCGACTCAAACGAAACTTGAAGTATATTTGATGCAGGATTAGGACTCAAACTTAAAGCTTTGATAAGCGGTATCTCTTTAGCCCCTACAACTTCTTGAAAATTTGTAATTAGTCGTACTCGTACTCCATCTGTAATCAATAGTGTATCTCCAGTAGCGTTGCTAGCAATCCCATTGGGCTGTGTAAAAGTAGCAGAAGCTCCTTCTCCGTCCAAATTTCCCGCAGTACCACTTCCAGCAAAATCGTTCACTGTTCCATCCATGGCAACTCTATAGACTTTTCGTCCACCCAAAGAGGGCACGAAAATATTATCTCCTGCTTTGGCGATGTACCCCATCCATCCAGAGGAAGGAACTGACGCAAATAAAGAAATGTCTCCAGCAGCATTTATCGAATGAATTTTATGGTTATTAAAATTAGCAATAAGTAGATTACCATTTTCTAATTCAATAATCCCGTCCGGTCCGCTTATTCCGCTTTCCCCTACCCAATCTGTTTTTGTGCCACCGCTGATCGATACTTTGGCTACAATACTATTGCCGTATTGAGCTACGAGTAAAGTGTCTGGTGAGTCTGTAGCCACTATACCCGTTGGTTGATCTAACCCGCTGGCAATTAATGTTGTCGTCGCATCGTCATTCAGGCGATAGACTCGACCTCCTGTTAAGCCTGAGAAGTAAAAGGTACCATCAGTCCCGAATCCTCCTCCTGCGACATTAGGAATGCCGGTAACCAGAGTCGTTACCGTACCATCTAGAGATAACTGATAAAGTCGTCCATTAGAATAATCAGCGGCATAGATTCTTCCATCTGGGTGCCAGTGAATTGCCTCAAAAGTTTTGTTGGAATCATTGACTAATGTAGAGACAGTTTGCCCAAATACAGGGATTGAAAATAATAAGGTTATAAAAACCAATTGTGTCATTCGTAGATGCATGTTGTAATTTTTTGGTGAACACAATTTTAGATGGAAATATCCAAAAAGGACTGTTTAAAGGGGAGGTACAGGTATATTTAAGCTCAAACGAACTTTTTTAGTAGGGATTTCTCCCATTTCCATAGGCCATTCTCTATTTTTGAGCTATGAATATCAGTATCGAAAGTCTCATTTTCTTGTTTGGAGCAGTACAAGCATTGCTTCTTATTATTGGCATTAATTTGAATAAACCCCTTTATTCTGACCTCAAGAAAATCACCACCTTGCTATTATTAGCCATGATGACTATCATGGTCTATTACGTGGTATATCTTAATAAGTATTATTTCATTCTCCCTTATATAGACTCCCTGGGAACGGCTTCCTGGATGGCGATAGCCCCACTGTATTACCTGCTATTATTGAGTATCCAGGTCCCTAAATGGCGATTAACCAAGAAACACCTTTTATATCTCACTATTCCAATGATTTTTGTAGTAGAAGCATTTTTGACGACCCTGGGTTTTCCCTATTCGGTATTTAGCTGGGCCACAAGCGGTCAAATGGCATTGGATGCGTGGATATTCCTTTTCTTTAGTACTAGTTTCTACTTTGCCTTGCGCAGTATTATTTTATGTAGAAACTTGAATGAAGAAGAGGTAATTCGGAATAAAGAACTGATGTGGTTTAGTTATGTATTTTTTCTCATCTTACTGGGGTTTGCGATTACTTATATCGGCATTCGGAAAAACTATGCTCCACTATTTGAGCTCATTCTGGTTGGTCTTTTTGAGTTCTTTGTATTTATGTTGATTTACAAAGTATTCAAAGTAACTCCTTTCAAAAATTTCTTTGATGCCTCTAAATATGACAATCATATTCTTTCGAAAAGTCAACTACAGATTTTTGCTAAACAACTGGAAAAGGTAATGGAAGATGAGAAACCCTATCTGGATAAAAAACTAAGTTTAAATGAATTGGCAAAATTAAGCAAGATCAATAGCAACGACCTATCTCAATTATTTAATGCTTACTACCAATCCAGCTTTTACGAATTCATCAATAGATATAGATTAGGCTATTTGGAAAAAATGATTTTGGATCCATCTAATCAGCAATTCAAAATCATGGCATTAGCTGAAGAAAGTGGTTTCAACAGCAAAGCTACCTTCTATAAGGTTTTTAAAGAGAAGCATCAGCTGACACCAGCTCAATTTGTGAAGAAGTTTAAGAAGGGGTAATTTCTACCAAAGCAAGGATGGCTCTCTTCTTGGGTACTTATCATCAAGTATTTACTTTCTAATAATTAGTATTAAAATACTGTAATACAAACTTTTTCAATTCCGCATCATTCTCTATATCATGATACCAAATAGGTTCTTTATACCCTCTTCTCAAATTCTTATTTAACAAATAGGGGTTTCCCTTTCGATATTTCTCAATTAGTTCAATCCAATAAACAGATGGGTTTTTAACAAATCTAAAAACCGCTATTTCACTTACATTAACTTCTATAGTTTCATTATTAGAGGTTTCATATAAGTTCGAAAATATATTCATATGCTTAGGCATTTCTTGATGTAGTTTTATTGTTTTGCTAAGTTTGTATATCTCTTTTGATGTATTTGTCACTATACTATCATTCAAGTTTTCAAGTGGATAAGGCCTTAAATCCATTGTGTTTTCTGCATAAAAAGTATTATTCCTAAAAAAAGAAAAAGAATCTCTGTCAAAATTGAATTCTATAATACGACCTCCTAACGAATTAGGGTGATAATTTTGATAGTAGAATCCATGAAGGAAGTAACGAGTTTCTCCTTGTGTCCCAAAAGTTATCATTCCTTCATAGATTTCGCCATTTTTCATTTCAGCCTGACAAACGGCTTGAACGGTTGGTAAATCCTCTTGGTCTTCAAGTAAAATAAAATTAAAACTTAGAAAAAATGCTGAAAATAATATTGCTAGTTTATATTTCATTTATAATAGAATTTTTCATGGTAGACCGTTTAAAACATCACATAAGCATAGGATGTAAACAACAAGCCTCCTCCCGGAGAATCAATTCCAGGAACTCTCGCTTTACATTGATTACCAATGTGATGTAAACTCCCACCATAATAAAAACCTTGAATGCCAAAATCAATTTGAATGGACTTCCACTTTTTGAAAGTTGAGCCCAAGACGATTCCTCCTGCCATAATTTCACCGCTATTTTCTAAGTTCACATCACCAGGTCTAAGCACTCCGGAAGTTTCAAACTTAGTATAGAAAAACCCGACTCCTGAATAAGTATCGAAGTTCTTTTTCTTCAAAAAAGTAAAATCAATAACATTTTTATTAAACCAACCTTTGTCGAGTCTGTCATCGACACCATCATCTATCAAACAAGAAACTCTCGTGTAGAAAAGTGAATTAACATTGGAATAAGCATACCCTACCGACGTTTTAATCCGGAACCGTTTTAAGAATTTAACAGCGATGATGCCTTCAAAATCGCCACTAAGTAAACTTATTGGATTTGCATTTATTCCAAATTGAATAGTGGCTTTTTGTCCTATTAAGTTGGGTACATGTAAAACTGTAATTAAAAGCAGGAAAAGAATACCTTTCATTAATTATTTTTTTTGTAACAATTCTAACTAGTGTACATAGTATCTTTTCTTTTAAAACAAAGAATTAAACATGCACATAGCATCAAAAAACCGAAAAATATTCCGTTGCTAATATCTTATCCCCTTTGCTAACTTGAGCAAAATAAATTCCGCTTTGTAGGTTTTCAATATAGATGTTATTTCCAGTTGTTTTTTCATTATGAACAATTTGACCAATATGGTTCATGATAACAATTTTCTTTTCACCTAACATTTTTGGAAATGTGATGTTAAGACCATTAAAAGAGGGATTCGGAAAGACAGCTACAAGCTCTTGGTCTTCGATTTCATTTGTATTTGTCAGGATAGATAGTTTAACAATACAAAAATCGTAGTTCCCACTGCCCATATCAAACTCTCCATCAATAGACAATGATCTGACTGTAAAAATCGCACCTCCATCATCCGTAAGTTCAATATCCGTAGCGGAATCTATATCTGATCCTCCATAGTTTTTCCCCCAGATAAAATCACCATTTTCATTTATTTCAAAAATCCAACAATCCAAGTCTCCAAAGTTTTCCTCCAAGTCAATGTCTGAAGACTTAGACGCTCCGGCTATCACAAAATTTCCATTAGCCCTTTTTCTTACGGAATTAGCTATATCATTTGCATTACCTCCATAAGTACGTTCCCAAACGATATCTCCTGATTCATTTATTCTTAGAAACCAACAATCATGACCATTATAAGAATTACTTATATCCCCCCCCTCTGAATAATACATGTCTCCTACTAGAAGAAAACCACCACTGTCCATTTCTAATATTTTAGAAAGTCCATCTCCTCCATCTCCTCCATATGTTCTTGACCATAGGAGATCACCGTCAATATTTAATTTCATCACTACATATTCAAAAGAAAGGCCATTAGAACTTATATTTATATCACCATCAAATGATGAGGAAAGACCTCCAAGAAGAATTTCATTATTGCTTGAAATTATCATATTTGTAGGCACATCAGAAAGGGACCCTCCAAAGATTTTTTCCCAAATTAAAGCACCATTAGAATCAACTTTAAAAAGCAAAAAATCGCCATTTTCATAATTTGTGCTTATATCCCCATCTTCTGAAAACGATTCTGCCAACACTAAAAAACCCCCATCGTCTGTTTGTATAACAGTACTCCCTGCATCATTCATACTTCCTCCATAAGTATTCTCCCAGATTAATTCTCCTTGACTGTTTAACCGTATCAACCACACATCATCTCCGCCGTTATTACCGCTTTCTATATCTCCATCATCTGAACCAGTTTTCCCTAAAAGAATCAAATCGCCATTTTCAGTCTCTATAACAGATGCTAAAGATTCTAGGAAACTTCCACCATAACTCTTTTGCCATATTTTTGATCCACTTGGAGAAATTTTTACAATCCAAGCATCCCAGCTTCCATTATTACTTGTCAGATCTCCATTAGAAGAACCCGAAGATCCACTTATAAGGTAATTGCCATCATTAAGAGCTGTAATAATAGAAGATCTATCTTGTTCTGAACCACCAAAATTAGCCTTCCATTCGATTGATGGTTGTGCAAATAAGAATGGAATGGAGAGTAAGATAAATACGAACGTCAGAATTATTATTCTTTTCATAGCCTTGGAAATTATTTCATTTTAAAATAGATTTTAGATATCAAAATAGCCATTAAATTCCACCAATTAAAACGATCTAACTAATTTTTTTATAAAAAACACCATTTCTCGTCACACTACCCTCCTTCTGTGTCTATAGGCTAGTATAAGCGCTTATGAATACTTTAATAACTTTACAAAATCAGTAAGAGCGACATTACCTCTTATCAAAAAAAATAGACAGATGAAAAATATTGCAAACTTAATCTTCGCGGCTCTTCTTCTAGGCATTTTTATGACTTCCTGCGAAAAGGAAAATTTTGATAACAGTACTATTGACAATGAAGATTTTAACGCTGATACCATCATTTATGACGTGGTGAATCAATTTTCTTTTGCACTTAGCAAGAGCTTTGACAATCAATTAAATGTGATAGGAGGCAGTGCAGGATTTGGGACCAATCTCTTGGGAGAAGCCATTGGAAATCAGACAAAATGGACTTTGGAAGCAACAGTAGAAGACGGAGTTGTGATTACACAGACAGTCGTTTTTTATACAGAAAACGAAGATCCGGGTACCTATGAGTTGGCCGAGTACCACCTTGATCATTCTGATGACAACAATCTAGATTTAGTTGGCCCTGACATGTCTATGGGAGATATAACTGTTACTAGTTTAAGTGACTCGATTGTTAGTGGCAACATTATATTTGAGCGGCTTGTACCAGACACTACTTATAGTTACTCGGCTACGTTAATAGATGTGATCAATCTCTAACTTATACTGTGAATGGGGCCCTCTGGCTTTCAGAACCCTTTCCAGGCTAAAGCTCGTTCACGGGGTTCCGAAAGCCAGGAATCTGGGACAACTGGCTTTCTAAACTCCGCGAGATTGTTTTACGTAAGGCAAGTGTTTTGAAAGCCTAGCCTAAGACCGTAATCACTTCTTTATCCTGCGCTGAGTATAGTTTTAAACAAAACAAATACAAACCAACAATTCAAATTGAAAAAACAAGAACAAATATTAGTGGAAGCCTGCCAGCGAAATGATCGAAAGGCACAGTTTCAATTATTTGACCTTTATCTGCCTTACGTGACGGTAGTGGTTAGACGGTACTTGCTTGATCAAAATGCGGTTTCAGATTTGAGTCAGGAAATTTTTATAACGGTCTTCAAGAATCTTAAAAGTAGCTATGATTCCACGAAGGGAGATTTCAAACCATGGCTTAGAAAGATCGCGATTCGTAAGTGCTTTAGGTACAACAAATCGAATTCGGCCTTCCAGGGAATTGATGATGACACACCAGTTATAAGTATTGAACCTTCGGTGTTTAACAATTTTTCTGAAGAGGAATTGATGAAACTTATTCAGCTAATGCCCGAACAATATCGCCCCGTTTTTAACCTCGTGGCCATTGACGGTTATTCACATCCAGAAGTTTCGGAAATGCTTGGGATTACCGCAACGGCTTCCAGAAAAAAATTATCACGAGCCAGAAGTTGGTTGAGCCAACGCATTCAGTCTTCTTCTTCATTGTCCAACACTTTATAATATCAAGCTAATGGAATCTAATAATATTGAAAAAAACATACAGGACAAACTCAAAGGTTATGAAAACTTTGAAGGCGACAAAATGGCCATGTGGGCAGCCGTGGAAGAAGGCCTCGACGAAAACAAAAAGAGAAGACGTTTCTTCTTTTGGTTTTGGTTTGGGGGACTAGGCTTGGCTATCGGCCTTTTGTCGCTTCTCTTTTTGAAACCAGAATCCCCAACTGCAAACACAGAAGTTAGTAATAACAATACTACTTCATCAGAACTGGTTACCACTGCCAACGAAACAAAAGTGGCTACGACTAAGGAGCTCGACACTGCAACAAATGATGACAATCTGAAGTCTACTCAAAAGTCAACAGCCTCGCAGTCGACTAACAATGCGAGTACATCAAGCTCTTCTGTTGATCAGAAAACGAACTTAAAGAGTAAGAATACAATTGACTTTTCGAAAGCAAATGCAAAAGCAGGTTTAATAAACTTCACAGACAAAACGAATACTGAACAGCTTATGAAGGATGGATTGAATGACATTTTGAGCAATGAACAGAACAACAAAAATAACAAAACAGCTACAAACGAAGTATTGCTGAAGATAAACCCCATCAATATTCCAAGTTTATTCGCGGATTCCATTGTGGTTCAACTAGAAATTCAGCCTACTAATCGAATTTGTCAGCCAAGTACTACACCATCCCTTATCAAGAAAAAAGGGCTCTGGAGTATAAACCTAGCTGGAGGAATTACCAATCATATTTCAAATTACAAAGGTGCTGAAATAGTAGCTTCTCGGGATGCGTCTGAAAGTAATTTACTCGGTTGGCAAGTTCAGTTGGAACTATCTCGTTATTTCCAGCACGGCATTTCCTTGACAAGCGGAATCCAGTTCAATCGATCCTGGACCAAATTTGAGTTCAACCAGGAAAGAATGACGGAGAGTATTTTGGAAAATGTGGTCACTACCTACCATATCAATACCTATTATTTTGCCAATGACACTATCCTTGAATATGGAGATGCGCTCATTGAAGGAGTAGAAAATCGAGAAGTCCAACACCATAACCGTTATGATAGAATTCAAATACCGTTGCTAATTGGTAAGGATTTTCAAAAAGGGAAAATGTCTTTTGGTCTGCAAACGGGAATGGGGCTTGACATCTGGATGCATCGATCCGGCAAAGTGTTAAATATTGAGGAGAGTATCAGTGAATTTAACCAAGATAACCCAGGTGATTACAGTTATAACAAGTTCGGTTATTCGCTAAAATTTAGAGCGATGGCTGGTTTTGAGCTCACAGAAAAAATGAATATTTATTTACAGCCCTCCGGGAATTGGTCTTTATCTGACTGGACTCGATCCGGAGATGAGTTGACTCAGAAACCATTTACTTATGGGTTGAATCTCGGACTAAGATTTAGGATTTAAATAATAATCGATCACCAACTTATTACTAAATTACAAAAATATCAAAACATGAAAAATCAAATTAAATTAATCGCGATCTTGACTTTTTTACCGATGTTATTAATTGGACAGCCTAAATTTTCTGGGGGTATTAATGTAAGTTCAGAATTAAGTTTCTTGAAAGCAGAAGGTTCGATCTATTCCGAAAAAGGAGAACCTGCGGTTGGTTATTCCTTAGGTGCTCATGTTAACTACTACTTAAATGATAAACTCAATTTGCGAAGTGGTTTCAACTATGAACAATCAAAATATCGCACTAAGGTCTCTGGATTAAGATTTGGTTCTGACTTCAATGGAACGGGCTCTAGTATTGAAAACGAACTATCAATTACTTCTATCGGGATTCCTTTGGATTTGGTTTACAACATTCCTTTGAGGTCTGAAAACTCGAAGTTTCTACTCGGAGCTGGTGGCTTAATAAACATTAATTTAGACAGTAAGTCTAGTGCTACAATAATTTATGGTAATGATAATGAAGAGACTTTACAGGAAACAAAGTACAACATCGATCCGGCTGCATTTTCTTTGTTATTTTTCACTGGATTTGAAATGAATTTAAAAAACAATACGCGTTTTTCTATAGAGCCTCATGTTAAATATACACCGCATGAATTTAAGTTAGAATCCCTTGGCTCTGAGGCATCGAATATTTTTGAGGCAGGAGTGACTGTTCGTTTTGGATTGTTTTAGTTTTGGTACGGAGAAGTAATGTTAAATTATATCAGCGAACCAATATGAGTTCATTAAAAACCATTATAGAGTCAATAACATTACAGCTCTTCCTTTTATCAAATTAAAAAATTCAAACATAAATAGCCAAATTAAATTAATTGCTATCTTCTTTTTTTTGCCAATGCTTTTATTCGGGCAGGGTGCATTTTCTGGTGGAATTAATGTTAATACGGAATGGAGTTTTTTGATACTTGATCAAGCTGAAATGTCAAGCGGTATCTCGGTGGAAGGAGAAACAACACGTGGTTACTCCATCGGCGCGCACATTAGCTATCCACTAAGCACTAACCTTCATCTACGAAGTGGGCTTAGTTATGAACAGTCAACATATAGAACAAAGGTCAACGGACTTATATTTGGTTCAGACATTATTAACGGTACGACTTCTTCTATCGAAAACGGGGTTTCGATTTCCTCCATCGGAATTCCCTTAGATTTAATTTACAAAATTCCCCTGAAGTCTGGCAACTCGAAATTTCTATTTGGCATTGGTAGCTTGCTCAACGTTATTTTGATCGATGAGGGACGTCGTGAAGTAAAGACTAGTAATGGAGGGCCAGAATCATTAACGGAGACAGGCGGTAATTTCAATTCTCTTCAAGCTTCATTAGTAGCCTTTACTGGATTTGAAATTGATTTGGAAAAAAAAATCTCTTTTTCTATTGAACCTCATTTCAAATACATTTTGAGTGATATCCGTACATATCCATTGGAGCAATCTAGCATAGCGAATGTTTTTGAGAGTGGAGTGACTGTGCGTGTAGGATTTTTTTAGTCTATTATTGTAAATGTCAATATAATGGAACGACCTTGGGAGTGAATTCTTCCGTGAAGAGAGCGACCTATGGGTATCGCAAATCAACTGGCTTTTTGAATCTTCAGAAGAACAGTGGCTCAATTCGGAATCCCACTTAAAACGTCAAAAGCTACTTCCCGATATGGATGTCCTCCCTTTGTTCGTACATCCATCAACAATGCGCGAGCACCCATGGCATCACCAGATCCTAAACGTGCCAAGGCTAAGTAAAACTCAGTAGCTTGGTAGTATTTATCCGTAGGAGAAGCATTGGCAATATAATGACCAAAAGACTGAATAGACGCTTCAAATTCTTTGTTCAAGAGTTGAGCGTGTCCTAGTTTATAAATTGACTTCAGGTCATTTTTGTTTTTAAAAAATGATATGGCCGCTTTCATTTCACTATGATTACCTGTGGAGATTGCATTATCATAAATACGTTCCTGCTGAGCTTCTTTATCAAGATTGCCTGAGGACATCGTACCACTAAGGTTGGGACGATGTTTGTCCAAATGCTCCATTGCATATTCTTTGTAATCAAATTTTGAATTAACAGACTGAAAAGTAAAATATCCCGCCAGCAAGAGAACACTAGCTGCTGCGGCCATCTGAATCCATCGAATTCGAAGGAGGGATTTCTTTTTTTTTATAACTGGATTTATGGAGGTTTCCTCCTCTTTTGCAATTTGTCGAACAGCCGCTAATAAGTCATCTTCCAACGATAGTCCAATAGCTTCCTCCTCTATTTTTTGCAGCTTCACTTCTGCAGCCAAATCTGGATTTCTATTTATCTCAGATTCAAAGATGTTCTTTTCCTCTCCCAGCATTTTACCATTAAGGTATCGTTCTATTTTGTCAAAATTCTTCATACCCATTGCTGTATTTGTTGATAAATATCATTGTTCCCAGTTATCAGTTCGCGTAATTCTTTACGACACTTATAAGCCGCTGTTTTGGCCGATTCTTTTCGCTCAAATCCCTCTTCTGCAGCTATGTCTTCCATGGAATAACCCAAACTATACATTTGTAGTATGCGTTGACATTTTTGCTTAAGTTGGCTCATCAAATGCCGCAGTACCGTTTTTTGTTCTGCGGATCTTTCTTGGTTTATGATTTCGGTTTCGTTACTATCTTCTTCCTGATCGAAATACTGATCAGGTTCAAATTGAATTTTACTTTTTTTCGCCAGTTGTTTTTTTAAATTGTTTTTCACGATTCCAATAAAGAATGTCAATAAAGAGCTTCTCCCTTCGAACTCATTATTCATCATCTTTCTAGCAAAAGTAGCGATGCTTGTCTGAAAGATTTCTGCCGCATCTTCTTCATCTCCTCCCTTATCAAAAGTCTTTTTATATACAGAATTTCGCCATTTATCTTGTTTGTAGATCCACCTAAGGGCTCCATTACGCTCTGCCTCTGTTCCCCTCAGTGCGGCAAATAGCTCTTCATTAGTATAGTTAGTTTTACTCATTAGTTCTTACGTTTTTAAAAAGGTACTCAATTTTAGCACTTTTTTTTTGGATTTGGTAATTGACGTGTATTAAATGGTTTCATTTGCTCGGCATTTCTTATTTTAAAACACCTTTCCTATCTTGCTGCCAAGCGCGCAAGCTGACCAAATCTGGGGACTAATTCCTTACCCCGCCTAAAACTATACTATGAAATTATCAAAAACACTCCGATTTGTTTTTGCAGCCTTCTCTTTATTTACACTTTTAATTTTCTGTAGTGCCTTTTGGCAAAAAACCGATAAACCTTCTTCAAGGTCTAACAATGAGTCCGTGGAACAGGAAGAAATCCTTTCTGACTCCATTCTTCTCAGCCAATTCAATGGAACGAGTGCAGATACTATTCCGGCCAGTCAACTGCTGGTCTCCGCAAAGAAATTGGTATTACAACAAAAAGGAGGAGCGGCTTATCCGATTCTAAAAAAGACCTTGGCTGTTTTCAAAGAACACGATACGAAGGGACAAAAACTTGCGGAAACCAACCAATTAATTGCGGCCGTTTTTTTAGCTTCTCAGCAAGCTGATTCAATTTTGCAGTACACCAAAGCCGCAGATATTTATATCCAAAAAAATGGAACTCCATACGAAAGAGGATTTAGCCAACAGCTGATGGGCGCTTATTATTTGTTCATGGGGCAATTAGATTCTTCGCTCCATGCCTACCAACAATCGGAGTATCATTACAAACAAATGGACGCTCCAAAAGTGAGCACACTAGTTACAACTTATGTCAATAAAGGAGCGGCCTACATTCGGCTTGGTTGGCTTAGAGCTGGTCTTAAGGCTTTAGAAGAGGGAGAGAAACTGGCGAAAACAGACATCGAAAATGAAATAAGTCTGATTAATATTTATTCGAATATTGCGAATGTCTATGCTTCACTTGGAGAGTACGACATCAGTTTTAAATATTACAATTACATCATTGACATTCTTGAAAAAAACGAAGCTTCGCCCTTTCAAATAGCTAGCCAACTGAACAATTATGGTAATACTTTGGCCTTAGCTGAAAGGCCTAAAGAAGGCATTGAGCAACTGGAGAAAGCAAAAAATTTGATTCCTAATAACCCGGAAATGAATTCTCCTCTGTTGGGAAATATCATGTACAGTTGGGGGGAGGCTCTTCTAGTAGAAAAAAACTACATCGAGAGCATTCAATACTTCCAAAAAGCAGCAACATATTGGGGAAATGCCTGGGGAGAAATTCATCCTGCTGTTGCGGCCTGTAAGATCAAAATTGGTTTTGCAGAACTGCAGCTGAACCAATTACAGAAGGCAAAAGAATCATACGAAGCCGCACTAGCTATTGACCTTAAAGCACTACCCGATCCTCATCATGAGAGTTTTATCGATTGCTATGTTCACCTAGCGGAGCTTGCTCATAAGGCTGGCGATAAAAAACAAACGTCTTTCTATTTGGAAAATGCCTTCCAAAGACTGAGTTATGATTCTAGTGATTCGTTGTTTTATCGGAATGAAACGGCGCCATATTTCCTGATGGATGCCTTGTGTTTACAAAGCAAAATCGCTTATGATCAATTTTCAAAAAACAATGATTCTACAAACATTGCAATAGCTGTAGATGCCGCCAATAAATCGGTACAAGTTTTTGACTACTTGAAGAGCCAAATTAGTGATGCCAAATCTATAAATTATTTATTCAAGCCTGGTCAAAAAATAATTGAGCAAGCCATATTGGTAAATCTACAGGCTGCTGAATTTTCAAATAAAGAAAATGGCCAACAACTTTTTGAATTAATCGAACAATCTAAAAGTGTGGTTTTATTGGAGACCTTTCGAGAGAATGATTTCTTTGACGGACAATTTTTAAAAGATAGTTTATTTCTTAAAGAACGAGATTTAAGGGCGCAGCTAACCAAGAAGGAAAACAACTTACATGCTTTAAGACAAGAAGTGAATGGCGATTCAGAACGCATTAGAGAATTAACTGCAAGTCTGCTTAAGCTCAGCAAAAAGCAAGAGGAAACACTTAAAGAAATAGAACGTAAATACCCAGATTTTTTTGAAGCAAAATTCCAACAAGAGGTCGTCAGCGTACAGACAATCCAGAAAGAAGTACTTAGCGATCAACAAGCTTTTACGGAATATTTTTTAGGGGATAGCTCCCTCTTTGCTTTCACTATTTTGAAGGACACTTTTTTTGTTCATAGCATTAAGAAAGATTTCCCATTAGAAAAACTTGTAGAAGATATGTTACAAGGTATTTACGATCCATTTTCTGGCGAGAAGGATCTGAAGCTTTCTACTCAAAAGTATGCAAGCTCTGCTCATGAACTTTATCAAAAACTGGTGGCTCCGATTGTCACACAAATTCCGAAACAAACGGAATGGATCATCGCTCCTGACGGTGTATTGGGATATTTGCCCTTTGATGCATTGATAAGCAAGGCACCGGAAAATCTTCTCGATTTTTCAACGTACAACTATCTACTAAACGACTACCAGATCAGCTATACCTATTCAGCTACCTTGCTCCAAGAAATGCGTTTGCACAAACATAAAAACCAAAGCCCTAAAAACCTACTGGCCTTTGCCCCTTCCTTCCAAAATGAATCGGTTAAGACTTATACCAACAATACTGCTACACGCTCTTTCCTTGGGCCACTTGCGTTCAATCAAGAATCTGTACTGGCCATTAAAAACATCATTAAAGCCAATGCTTTCTTGGACAAAACGGCTACAAAAAGTCAATTTTTAAAATTAGCCGATCAATACCGGATTATACATCTCGCCACTCATGGAAAAGCTAATGACAACATTGGAGAATATTCCTTTCTGGCCTTTTACTTTTCCAGTGATAGTCTCCAAAACAACCTCCTTTACAATCATGAACTTTACCAACTTCGCCTCAATGCCGACATGGTTGTTCTCTCCGCTTGTGAAACAGGTATCGGCGAGTTGCAACGTGGGGAAGGCATTATCTCTTTGGCTAGAGGATTTTCGTACGCTGGTGCAAAAAGCATTATCACAACCTTGTGGAGTGTCAATGATAAGAGTAGTCAAATCCTCATGAAGTATTTTTATGAATACATCGATGCTGGCTATGCTAAGGATCAAGCGTTGCGTCAGGCAAAATTGGATTACCTCCAGAAAAATAAGATCGATGGTATTGCTCCGTATTATTGGGCTGGCGTGGTTCCTTTTGGAGATATGACTGCAATTGAACTAAAAGAGGAAAATGGGTATGGGTGGTGGATTACTCTTGGAATTTTCGTTTTGTTTGGATTGTTTTTTTTAGGTCGAAAGTGGATACCTCTTCCATTTTCGAGGCACTAATGCCTGATAGACGTCCTCATTAGGCGTCAAATTCAAAATCAGGTTTTTAAACAATTCACAAAATGAGCAATTACAAAGCAATTCTTAACATCATTTTTCTTTTAGGTCTTTCAGCGAGTTTATTTGGCCAAGTCGATAGCATTCAAATAAAAAAAGCCAACCAACTATTGGAGCAGGCCAAGGCACTTTCTGACCAAGGAAAATATGAATTATCCCTAATAACCATTTCGCGGTCTATGAATTCATTTGAAGCATTGGGCGCCTGGGAGCTTTATGTGAAGGCTGCTGGTTTCAAGGCTAATAATTATGCCCAACTAGGTGACTTTGATAAAGTGGAACAAATCAACAAGGCCTCTATAGCAATGATCAAAGAAAAGAATCTTAGCAATACCCTATTAAGTCATACTTACTTTCTTTCGGGGGTTTTGAATTATGAAAAAGGTTTTTATCACAAGTCTCTATCAAACTTCCAGGCCTCCATCGAAAACTTAAAACAAGGTAAAGCAATTGCTTCAGTCGATGGTGTTGTTTTTCAAGACGAAACTCATCAAAACAGTATGAATCAAAATCTGGGGCACGCTTATAATTATGCCGCGTTCGCTGCAATTGGACTTGGGGATTTTCATAAAAGTTTAAGCTACTTCAAGAAGGCAAAACAATATTATGAGTTGGCTAAGGATATTCCAAGTACCTTCAACAGCTACATAAATATTGGAACGGCATATCTTTTACAAGGAGATTTCGAGGCTGCGATTCGTTCTTTTGAAAAGGTTCCTCAAGCCTTGGAAAAACATCCAAAAGCTGCTCCTATGTTGACCATTGCCTATAATAACTTATCGAATGTGTACCGGATTCAAGAAAATTTTGAACAGGAAAAAAAATACATTGATCAGCTAAAAATACTTTTTACAAATCCTGAAATGGATCAAATTAAAAGTAAAAGTGGAATCTCCCTGACAACCGCCTGGTGCATTGTGCAATCCAAGGAAGCACTCAATCTTGCACAACTTAATCGAAGAGAGGAAGCCAAAAAGATTGCCCAAGAAGCATTTGAGTCCGCCAAAAATATAAGGACAGACACAGAAGAACTTCTAGCCGCTTATGAATTTATTGGCAGAACATTTCATCTTCTTGATCTTAAAGAATCCGCTTTAGTTGCTTACCAACATGGCTTATCCTTAGCCGATCCAAATTTAAATAGATCAGCTTATTTCGAACAAGCTGTTTCCACTGATATCATCTACAAACTAAGCGGACTGAAACTACTAGAAGGCAAAGCCAGAGTCTTACAATCCATTAGCAAAGAACATTCAGATTTAGAAAAAATCAAGTGGTTAGAGTCCGCTCTGACTGCTACGGAAGTCGGCGTTCAAATCGCAAACACACTTCAACTAAATTTAGTGCAAGTCGCAATGGATAAGATTTCAACGGAAGGTTCTTTATTGAGTTTGGAACAACGTTTTGTCCGATTATTTGATTTAAATATTGAATTAGCAACTAAACTTTATCAAGCGACAGGAGAACGACAATACCTCGAAAAGGCATTTCAAGTTTCAGAGGAAAGCAAAGCCTTTATCCTAAAACAAGCACTCGACAAAGTAGAAACATACAAGGGGCTTCCTGTTGATAAACGAAAGCAACTACAAGAGTTGGAAGCAGAATTATTCTTCTTTGAAAAGCAGATTTTTGAGGCCACCAACAAAGAGAATTTACCATTAAAAGAAAAGTTGGAACGGAAAAGAGATGACCTAAAGGAAGTCTATCAAAAAATTATTTCTGAATTAAAGAACAATCCTGAAACGGCAAAATATTATAAAGAACGTTATGGTTTCCGCGAGGCTCCTGTTCGTGAAATTCAACTACAATTAACTCAAAATCCAGAGAAAGCAATAGTCGAAATATATGAGGCTGCAGACAAAATTTATACTTTTTTTATTACTGCTGATACGAGTTTGATTCATAAAGTAAATAAACCAGAGGACTGGGACATTATGATCAAGCAACTGGCTAATATTAATGTTGACCTCAATCTAATTGCCGATTCTATTTTGATCCGTAAATATTCTGACATCAACCAATCACTATATCAAATACTATTCAATGGCATCTTGGAAGAACAAGGAAATCAAATTGAAAGATTGGTTATTATTCCACATGGCAGCACACACGATATCAATTTTAGTTTGTTGTTAGAATCTCCTGCTCAGCCAATTTTCTATACTTTACCTTATGTTGATTATCCCATTGCAGATTGCTCAGACTTTGATTACTTACTTAAGAAATATGCTATTAGTTATCATCACTCTTCTTCCATTTTTTTAGATGATTTAGAGAAGGCTCGAAAGAAGAAAAGCTATGATTATAAGCTCTTGGGATTTGCGCCCGATTATAGCTATCGCAACCAAACTGCCGACCAATATATGGATTTCAAATTGAGCTTACTGCCAGATGAACTTGGGTCATTGTTGCCTTTATTTAATACCGACGAAGTGAAAATCATTAAGGGTCAAGAAGCTTCAGAACTAGGCTTTAGAAAAGCTATTCAACAATATTCTGCCAGTATTCTCCATATATCGGCTCATGGAAAAGTAAAAAGGGAAAATGCTTTATTCTCGAGAATACTATTAAGTAGAAATCCAGACGACAAAGATCGCTATGATGACAATTTGGAGGTTGGTGAATTATACAACCTTTACATTAACACCCAATTGGCGATTCTAAGTGCTTGTGAAACTGGTGTGGGGACGATAATAGGAGGTGAAGGAAAAATTAATCTGGCTCGTGGTTTTGCTTACGCAAATTGTCCTGGTATTATTATGAGTTTATGGAAACTGGAAATCGGCGCAAATCAAAAAATCATGGAACAGCTATATACTGAATTAATCAGCAAACACAACACCGTAGATCAGGCCCTTCAAGCTGCTCAAGTTCAATATCTCCAAGACCAAAAACTGGCTTGGCAAAATGGTCAGGAGCTTTCTTCCGAGAAACAGAAGGAAATATTGACGTCGCTGCATCCTTTTTTCTGGGGAGGTTTGGTGCCTGTTGGGCGGGTGGAGGCATTGTGATTCTCCGACTAGCTATGCCCCCATTCGACAAACCCGCCCGTCTGCGGCAGTCGGTTCGGATATAGGCTATTTTAGTGTAAAGTTCATGTTCTCCTTTCGATGGCTGTTTTGCCAGTGCTTACCCCCTGCCCCTAAAGGGGAGCATCAACCCGCATCCCACTAATACCTCAAAAAACATTAATGACCATTGGAATAAAAATAAGATTCTAATTTTACCGCGACTAGTATGTTTAGTGCGTTCGGAGCGCTGACGCTCCCCTTTAGATGCTGGGGGTGCGGGCAGTACTCTTATAGGCACAATAGATTGCAACTTATCATTAATAACGAGCGTAACAAGTCAAGGGTTCACAGGCAGTTATTTCTTCATCCAGAGATTTCGAGTAAATCCAACAACTCTTTTGCAGCAAAGCGATACGGCCCATCAGATAAAGTTTTCAATAAGGCTGCTCCCTTTTCTTTCCTATTGGTTAGTAAATAAACTCTGGACAAATACCAACTTATATCACTTTTTATAAGTGTAGATCGACTCTGACCTTGCACCTTCAAAAGCAGTTGCTCCGCTTCTTCGTATTGTGCGGTATGCAAATAAGATTTCACTAAATATAACTCAGCTTTAGCTCTAGAGGAACCGCTAAGTAGAGCGATTTCGGGTTCTAGAATTGCGATAACTTTTTCGTATTGTGCGGAATCATAGTACAACATCAGGTCTTCACTTTTCAATGCAATTCTATTGTTAGATAGTGGATCGAAAGTGAAATATTCATTATCAATTTTTATACTCGGTTTGGTATTGCCATCTATGGGTTTCGTTTTGGAATCTACATAATTAGTTTTTTTAAGCTTCTCCGCATCAGAAGGTAAGGGTGTTGCACCTTTATTGTCCGGGATATCTGTAGGTTCTGTTGGATTAACTTTTTCTTCATCAATAGGAGGCAAAGTAGGAGAATTATCGTCAAATAAATTAAAAATGGCAAAACCAATTAACAACAATAAAGGAAGGAACAACCACCACCCTATACGGTTTTTTCGATCATCCTTTTTTCCTTTAGAAAGATCTTCTGGTTTGTATTCTTTTAAGCCTTCAAACAACGGCGCTTTTTGTTTTTCAATAGCCAGAAGTAGATCAGATCGATTATGGATATTCTCCTTATCACAAAAATCCATTAAGTTATTGACCATTCCTAAATAGTAAGGTTCCTCCAAAACGATAGCCTCTACCCTAGCATATTCCGCTTCAGATAGTTCCCCAAAGAGATACTTAGTCAGCTCCTCAAAAGAAAGTTGATTTAATGCGTCTTCCATTGGGTTTGGGTTTTTAGTTTTTGATCAATATCATTTTGAATTTCTCTAATAGTCTCTGCAATTAGTTTTTGTTTTTTGACTCCAATTGCAATTCTCTTAACAATAGCTTTCCGACGTAAACCAGCATACTTAGGTAAAATATGTTCATTTAACAAACCCGCCTTTTTAAGTCCTTCTTCTAAGTTCTGATCAGAATGTGCATCCAAATTAAGTTGTAACCAAACTTCGATGCAGTCTTCAATAGGAAGATACCTGTTCATAAAGTATAGCGTCTTTTCCAAGTATTCCAATTCTTTACAGTTCTCCTCCTCTTGCTTAAAAAGATTATGCTCACGGAAAACAAATATATCTCGAGTATGACAGACTTTATTAAAATCCTTTTTCTGTTTGTCGTTCTTATGTTTTAAAACCTGCAAGATATCAGTCAGTGTCCCACTACCCTTTTCTAAAAGCTGTTGTTTTTTGTTTTTTCTAACATTTCTATTACTGGTAAGTGTAAGTAAAGATTTATGCAACAGGAAATCCGGAATTTTGGGTTCAGAAAGAAGATCATATTTCTTTAATGCGGCAGTCATTGGATCATTTCCTGTGCTTGTTTTGTTTAATAAAAATTGCACTACCAAAAAAAGACCATTTCGGTTTTTCAATTCTTGAACATATTTCACTTCATAAAACATCCGGTCTATTGGAGAAAAAGACGAAAGGAAATAACGAACAAAAGCAGGTATTTCTGTTGGCAATTCAACAGGTTCTGGATCTGCGTTTTCTTTGGGTTTGTTAAAAATGTAATCCGCTCCATAGGACTTTTCTTTATAAAGAGAGGTATGCTGTTTCTTAGAAAGAACTTTTCTTAGGCAAGTTCTGACATCCATTGTCTGACCACAAAGAATGGATGGATTATTACTAATCTCCTCTTTTAGTAAATAAAGCTCCCCTACCTGTTCGCTAAGTTCTCCTTTCTTCAGATTCGCAAATATCTCATCAAAGCATAAATCAAAAATACGTTCCAGGACGTCTTTATTCCCACCACAAAAAGCAGTTCTTAAATTTTCCAATTCTGATTCCGGGTCGGGCTTCATCTATAAAAGATTGATTGCTATGTAAGCACAAAAAAGGGAGAAGTACAAATAAATAATCTTTAGGCAAAGATACAAAAACTAAACACAAACAACTGATTAACAAACACTTAAAACAAATAAATTTTAGTCAATTCTATCAATACAAGAATTTTAAACTGCTGGTTTTGTGAGCAGAAATGAAATTTCCAACCATTAGTGAGTGTCATCCGAAAAGTTTCGAAGCAACACTCAATAAACATTTCATTCACTTTTTAAAAACCTAAGATTTATGAAAAATCTAAGTAAGAAAACCAGCACAAATTTTCAACAATTAGCTCTACTCCAGTTGAATAAAAACCAAATGAGCACAATCAAAGGCGGTAACGATGGAAGCGACGGAACAGATATCATCATCACCGATTCTATTGATATTTAAAAAACAAAGAGTAGCGCTTTGCTTTTTTAGTGGAGCGCTATTTTCTATTTTAATTCTTCAATTTTTTCCACAATCCATTTTCTAAAAAGTAGATATTCCTCTGCTTCAATTTCTTTAAGTAGTTCGTTTTTATCAACATCTAATTTCAAAAGTTTTCTAATGTATTTGATCAAAACAGCGTATCCTGCGAGTTGTTCGCTATTAAATTTTTTCTTTTGTCGATTGATATAAACTTGGAAGGAATCCATAAGGGATTCTAAAAACACAATGTTTCCTTTTAATTCAAAGTGTGCTCTCAGTATCATAGCTTTTGAGCGAATGGTATAGTTTGGATTATGGAAAGTGACGTCTTTTAAACTGTCAATCGTAGCTTTAAATTTCTTCTGCCAAAGGAAAAGATAAGCCTGAGATATATGGACAATATCGTCTCTTTGCTTGTCGGGAAGACTCGATTTATGGGTTTCAATAAATTGATCAGCCCATTTATGTTCACTTAGAGCGATACTAGTGGAAATAATATTCTGGAAAACAATGGGATTGAAATAACCACTATACATATACGCATTGTTTTCAATTCCTATTTGAAAAACTAAAAACATTTTTTCATAATATTCATTTTTTCCCAGGAATATGAAATGCGCAAATGTATTGTTTAATTGTGTAAAAGCAAGGTTCTTATCGAATTCATCTAAGGAATCAACATGCTCTTCTAAGTAATCCTTTAAAGCATCAAAATTTGGGTCTGAAGGATTCGAAGAGAGTTGAGAACATAAGGAGTAAAGTTGAAACCTTCGATTCTTTTTTAGAAATTCTGATTCAGAGAAAGTATCAATCAATTTGGGAATATCTAGATTCTTGTTTTCCCTATTATTTTGTTTAAAGTTTTTAGCCAATTCGGAGGTGTAAGCAATTTTTTTATTCGCATAGAAGATATCGAGAAATTGGATTAGTTCTTCCAATTCTTCTTGTGGGTGTTCAATTTTTTCTGTGTAGTTATTAAAGTAAGACAAATGCCTCACTTTTAGAGAATGGTAGCTGTGCCATAAGTCAGGTACCGCGATGTTTTTTAATTTTTTCTTTAGATCATCTGCTTTTTTAAAGAACAGCTTACTCTGGTTTCGCTCTTGATATATTTGTAGGAGCAACTGATCTTTTTCGATCACGTCTTCTTCCAGTTTTACTTTTAGTAGAAACCATTCAAGGTCCTCTATTAGTTTGTAAATAGCATGTTGGAATACTTTTTTGCTTTTGTCATTTATAGCCTCTTTTTGGATCTTTTTATACGCAATTGACATTAGGAAATCTTTATCTGATCGTTGGGGTTTCTTCATTCTTTGACGCAAGTAGATCAGTATTTCTAATGGTAAACTTCCAGTCTTATACTTCTTTTTTAGAGAGGCTTCAAAAGCTTTCCATTCTTCTGAGGTAAGTGAAGTAAATAGCTCAAATCCTTTTATTTTGTTCATATCGAATTATTATTGAGGAAGCACTTTTTAAAGTTTTACTGTGGAAATAAATTTCGCTAATATACTGAATAACAACAGGATACATAAATTAACCAATAATAATCGTGTGGAAATTATTGATTATTGTATTTCCATAACCTACCTATTCTAGGGAACTTTGTCTTATCGAGATTTGAGCAAGGTATATCTGTTTTAGATAAGATAGTAGTAGCCTTAAATTTTTTCTGACCGCAATATGAGAAACGAGACAATGGATACAAAAGCACTTCAGAAATTCCTTTTGGAAATTCAGAATCAATCAAAAGGCATAAATGGTCAAGCTCAGTTGTCCTATGATGAAGAAAGGCTTAAAGCATGTAGAGAATTCTTCAACAAAAACCTAAGTCAACATTCCTTTTGCTGGTTTAGAAAAACCCATAACCTAGAAATTAGAAATGCAATTGGCCTTAGTGCATTAGGTCATCATGAATTGACCACAGTTAGTGCATTGCAAATTATTCATCCAGACCATATTAATTTCTATTTGCAACTAATCAAATCACTTCAGGATATATGGCGGAAAAGCAAACAAGGAGAAAGCATATTAAATTTTTCCTACTTGCTAAACCTCCCGATCAGAGATGCGAATAGTAAATACTGGCTAATCCGTCAAAAAATAATGCCTTGTCAAATCAATAATTCATCACAGGTGCTCGATAGTTTAATTTGGAATGATGTGCTTCGACCTTATTATGGTGAACCTGTAACGCTGAAAGCATTTTCACATCAAGGAAGTCGAATGTTAGACATGGAAGAGAAAATTAAAGCCAATGCTGGATACTATAAAATGCTTCCTTTTACCCCTTCACAAATTAAGGTATTGAAAGCCTACCTTAAAAAGCCTGAAGGTTCTGCAAGTGAAATTGGACGAGATTTATCACTAGAAGGATCCACCATTTTTACACACAATAAAAATTTATTGATTCGGTCACGTCAACAGTTTGGCAGAAACTTTAAACACACAAAACAGTTGGTCGACTTTATGCGAAGACACGAGGTGTTTGGACAAAATAGACTTTAAAACTAGCTACCCTAAAGCAGGTAATTTCCAAGCACCACCCTAGACTAGGTATACATATACATTAAGGACTTACATACTTTTATACTGTTGTAAAAAATCGACTAAATCCCCCCACCTTATTTCGATTTAATTTTGTCCCACCGACTATAACCCTATAAAGAAAATCGCTCATAGTACCCCAACAAGGATACAATGAAATGGTCATTCCTAATTTTTTAATAGAAACTACTAATGAATTCACTTTACACATCTACTCTCACTTCATTTTTGTTAATTCTTTTTTTAAATGTTGCCATTGTTTACTCAACGGAAGGACAAATTCCGGTTACAGAGATTCAGACGGAATCAATTGAGATGGATCTGAGTGATTTCAATGGTGGCAAACCTTTAAATCCCAAGCTAAGTAATTTTTATGGCCCTTGCTTTTACCTTGGCGCAGTACGCGAGTCATTGGAGATTAAAGAGCAGACTTTTGCTTTTAACACTTGGGATGATGATAGCGGTGGAAACGATAAGTTCAATTCCAGTTATGATAACAATATGATCAAGAGTACTAGCGCTACCTATGGTATTAATGCAGGAGTCGATATTATTTTTCCAAAGGTTTTTTTGGGACTGGATTATACTTATTCGTGGAGAGGAAAGAGCAATCTCTCTACTTTTAATCTGGCACTAGGTCGAGTAATACCGATTAAATTGCTACACATGATCCCGAAGATTTCTGTGGGGTTTGGACGAGCGAAAATGAAACTGGGGGAAATGGAAAATGACCAAACAGAAGTCAGAATCGAAGGTAAAAGTTTCACTAGCGAGGAGGTAAATGTATATTTAAAAACAAGAGTATTACAAGCCGCACCTGGCCTTGATTTCCACATCCCCATCGGGGAAAAAGGAACACGTCTTAGAATGGGTGTTTCTTACAAGTTTGGACTGCCTTTTAATGAGAGAGTAAAGTATGAAGGAGAAGGAGGCCCTGCACACCGACCTTTTGCTCATGAGAACCACGCAGCAACTGTTGATGAAGAAGTGCTTTTTTCAAGATATCAGGCGAAAAACGAAAAGATAAAAATGTTTAATTTCTCAGGGCTCCGCTTCGAATTAGGCCTTGGTTGGAAATCCTACTCTAGGGGAAAGTAGTCTAAATTCTTTCCTGTAAAAGCGGAGGGTACTTCAATAACCTAATGTTGTCAACTTAAGAAACCAGAGAGAAGGCTTTCAGAACTTTTGCCCTGCTCTTTCCTTACCACGAAGTTCCGAAAACCACTAAGTTGACGACATTCACTTCAATAACCTCCCATAAAAACTTAACATTAAAAACAATCTATAATGCGACCAATACTTACCCTATTATTTCTCACTATCCTATCTACCACCAGCTTTGCTCAGCCACAAACCTGGAAAAAATCTTACCTCCCAAAAGAAGGAAAAAAGACCAATAAATATCTTAAAAGAGCAGAGAAATACCTTGAAGCCAAACATTACTACCACGCTTTTATGAATGCTCATGCTGCATTGGAATCGGAGCCTCGTAAAAAGCAATCAAAAAAGATACAGAAGATTTTCCCGCAAGCTTATGAAAATTGTCTGAATGCTCACCACCAAGCTATCGACGAATATAAACAAAGCTCCCAAGTAGTCAAAGGAGACGATGAACTGCAGCAGCGATATGAGATTCTCAGAAAATATACGGAGTTAGCGCGTGTCCAGAAACTAGTCGATGGTATGGACAATAAAATGCGAAGAAAGCTAAAATCCAATAGGAATATCGACTATGATCAAGAAACAAAGAAAGCCAGTGAATCTCTGGAAAAAGGAAAAAGTCAAGTCGTCGAAGACTATTACATTACTGTTAAAAATAGTTTTAAAACAAGCCGCACACGTGAGGACTTTCGTCGAACGGCTAAGGAGGCTATTAGAGTTTATGACTATGCTCCCAAGTATAAAACCATTGAAAACATCATATTGGAGTCCTACGAAAACGGGACGTCTAAGACTAGTATCCGTTACTTTTATCGCACCAAAAGTTCGGATTTAAATTCGACTCGGAAGTTCGATATTGAAAGACACCTTTCTAATTATTTGACAACCGCAAAAAACGAATTGTCCTTCGTTAGTTATCTCCCTCACCTGTCCAATGAAGCTTTTTCTTCGCAAAGCTCAGACCTTGATAATCATAATTTAAAAGCAGATCAAAAAAATGACCAGCGCGATAAACAGCAAGAGGTCGATTATCGAGTAGAAGGTACTATTTTGAAATATAATATTGTGCCCAGCCAGGAAACTGGTGAAATCAGACGGAGTGAGAAAAAGAAATTAGTGGGTAAAAAAGAAAAAGGAAAAGACCGAAAACTGGTAATCTATAAAGCCAGTATTCAACCCATGACCAACAGAGTAGCTATTGAGGCTGAACTCGCTATTGAAATTGTGGACAACCTCTCTGGCAAGATACTATTTACTAAAGAAATTTCAGACACATACTATTGGGAACATGAGTGGGCAAAGTTTCTGGGTGGTGATAGAGAGGCATTGGATTCTTTTGATTCAAATTTGGTCGCAACCGGCAATCGAAATAATCCCAGTCCTGATGAACTGGCCATAATGGCTGCCAGTCAAATGGGAAAAACCGTAGGTAAATTGATTCACGATACAATGGAATATCAAAAATTTTAAAATCAGAAATAAAACAAAGATGAGAAATACAAAACAATTTATTAATCTACTATTGATTGTAGCCTGCTTCTTACCTGCCGCTACCGTCCTTGCCCAATCAAACTATTCACTGGACATTCCAAGCTTTAAATCCTTGTATGGCACTTTGCCCTCCTCCAATTTATCGAAAGACATTGCTCAAAAATTATCCTCTTGGGAAAAAAGTACTCCAGAGCTTGCCGACTACGCCATAAAAATAACTTATCAGGAAGGCCTAATCGCTAAACAATACACAAAGAAAAAAAGTAAGGAAGGCTTTAATGTCTATAAGTTAACCGTTGTCTCACCTGAATTTGAAGCCGTGGTCAAAGGAAAAGGTGGAGATAATTTACTAAGGAAAAAATACGGTGGTACTAAAGAAATTATTTTTTTCGGAGAAGATTTAAAAACTAAAAATGCTGGTAAAATTTCACAGGTATGGTGGAAGGAAAAAGAAATATTCTACAAAGAAGAAGAACTAAAGCAAAAATATTATGATGATTTCTTGAATGATCTTTCCCGAATTCTTCAAGAAAACAACAATGATACTGCAACGGCGAAAATTAAAAAACAAAAGCCTGGTTTAACTTCTATTAATGCAAATGAAAAAAAAGAAAAACTTTCAAAAACTACAAAACCATCAAATGAAATAACACAAAAAACAAATCCACCAAATAAAACTACAACTAAGAAACCAACACAAATCTCAGCTGACCCAATCGCCATATCACCAACTGGGACTAAAGAAAATGACACAACTTCAAGAAGTCCAAAAGGAGATGAAGAAACCAACACAAAGACGAAAACCCAAAAAATAGAAACAGAAAATTCTAGCGCTGTAGCAAAGGTAGATAAAGAAAAACCTAAGCCGAAGAAAAATCCAGCAGTCAAGAACAATACAAATATAGATCATATTGTCAATAAAATAAGAAGTTACGAAACAGGTGATGGATCATGAAGTATTCCTGCTTCTAAAACGATGATTCGCAAAGAGAAAAAGAAACCAAGCGAATCGAACAAAAATTAATCTATTCGATACTAAAAAATTATTTACTCCTCAAAATCATACTCATGAAACGAATTCCTGAATTGTTTACAATTAGTCGGCCTTCTTTTAGCTGTACATTTTTAAAATCAATTTTCACGTTTTTCCTCTGTACTCTCTTTCTGCAAACAAATGGTCAAATCATTTTTGAAGATGATTTTGAAACTGGAATATTTAGTTCTCAATGGGAAGCAAGTCCTAATTTAATTGGAGTAAATGGCATTGTCGATATCGTAGCAGGACAAGGTGTGAATGGAAGTTACGCTGCAAGACTTGGTAAAACAACTACTGCTGGTGGGTTTACAACCAATGTACTAGATTTACCGCTCGACCTTTCTGGCGAAGAGGAAATCGATATGAAATTTTGGATTCGGGATTTTGGAGACGAAACACACCCAGAAGATGGCATCTTCTTCTCTGATGATGCTGGCCTCAATTTCACCAAAGTTTATTCTTTTAATCCTAGCGCTTGGTGCAACTCTCTCGGGGACCTTCCTCCTCTCGAAATTGACAAACTTTCTGCAAATAATAATCTAGAACTCAATTCAACTTTTGTTATCCGTTTCCAACAATATGACAACGCTGACTTTAATACACTTGGAGACGAAGATGGGTTATACCTTGACAGCCTTAGCATTTTCACTTCACCACTTACTTATGCAACTTTACCTTTTGCTGAAGATTTTGAAAGTGGCAATCTTGGAAACATGTGGCAGGTCGCATATGGGGACAGCACTTCGGTGGGGGAACTTAGAAACCCGAATGGAATTTTAGACATCGCTGCTGGACAAGGTGTCAATGCTAGTAAGGCCGCACGATTCGGATCTCAATGTACTTTCAACTTTGTAACCAATGCTTTAGATTTACACCTGAACTTAGAAGGCGAAGAGCAAGTCGATATGAAATTTTGGATTCGGGATTTTGGAGACGAAACTCATCCTCAAGATGGTATCTATTTCTCCGATGACGCTGGACTCAATTTTACTAAAGTTTATTCTTTTAATCCTGCCGCTTGGTGCAACTCTTTCGGGGATCTTCCCCCTCTCGAAATTGACAAACTTTCTGCAGATAATAATCTACAACTCAATTCAACTTTTGTTATCCGCTTCCAACAATATGACAACGCTGACCTTAATACACTTGGAGATGAAGATGGGTTGTATCTTGACAGCCTTAGCATTTTTTCCTCTCCAATTACTTATGCAACTTTACCTTTTACTGAAGATTTTGAAAGTGGAAACCTTGGTAACATGTGGCAGGTCGCATATGGGGACAGCACTTCGGTGGGGGAACTTAGAAACCCGAATGGAATTTTAGACATCGCTGCTGGACAAGGTGTCAATGCTAGTAAGGCCGCACGATTCGGATCTCAATGTACTTTCAACTTTGTAACCAATGCTTTAGATTTACACCTGAACTTAGAAGGCGAAGAGCAAGTCGATATGAAATTTTGGATTCGGGATTTTGGAGACGAAACTCATCCTCAAGATGGTATCTATTTCTCCGATGACGCTGGACTCAATTTTACTAAAGTTTATTCTTTTAATCCTGCCGCTTGGTGCAACTCTTTCGGGGATCTTCCCCCTCTCGAAATTGACAAACTTTCTGCAGATAATAATCTACAACTCAATTCAACTTTTGTTATCCGCTTCCAACAATATGACAACGCTGACCTTAATACACTTGGAGATGAAGATGGGTTGTATCTTGACAGCCTTAGCATTTTTTCCTCTCCAATTACTTATGCAACTTTACCTTTTACTGAAGATTTTGAAAGTGGAAACCTTGGTAACATGTGGCAGGTCGCATATGGGGACAGCACTTCGGTGGGGGAACTTAGAAACC
>CAZDTI010000011.1:41020-48192 GCA_964508085.1 uncultured Saprospiraceae bacterium
ATGGGGACAGCACTTCGGTGGGGGAACTTAGAAACCCGAATGGAATTTTAGACATTGCTGCTAGCCAAGGTGTTAACGCAAGCAATGCTGCTCGTTTTGGATCACAATGTACTTTCAGCTTTGTTACCAATGCTTTAGATCTACACTTGAATCTTTTAGCCCTATCAGAAATTGAATTAGAATTTCAAGTACGGGATTTTGGCGATGAAACTCATCCTCAAGACGGCATCTACTTTTCTGATGATGCTGGTTTAAATTTTAAGAAGGTCTTCGACTTTAATTTTGCTTCTGTTTCTGGTTTCCAGACCTACGTTTTGGATGTAGATGAATTAAGTATTCAATCGGGTTTAGTTTTAAGTAATCAATTTGTTATTCGTTTTCAACAATATGATAACGCAGACTTCAATACTTTGGGTGATGAAGACGGTATGTATTTGGACAATATCCTAATAACAGGTAATGGCTCCGTTTCAACCTGGTACGCTGACACAGACAACGACAACTTTGGAGATCCTGACAACCCTACTCAAAGTCTAAACCAACCAACTGGTTTTGTTGCTAATAATCTGGACTGTAACGACACTAATCCCACCATATACCCAAATGCTCCTGAAATCTGCGATGGCTTAGACAACAACTGCCAAGGTGATATTGATGAAGGAGTACTCCTATCCTTTTATCCTGATAATGACGGCGATGGTTTTGGTGATATTAATGGACTTCCGATTGAAGCATGTACCGCACCCAATGGCTATGTCATCAACAATTTGGATTGCGACGATTCAGCAGAAAGTATAAATCCAAATGCAATTGAGGTTTGCGATGGAATAGACAATAATTGTGATGGTCAAACTGACATTGGTACTTTCACACTGTATTACCCTGACATCGATGGTGATGGTTTCGGAGATGAAAACAGTACGCCTACAAGTTCATGTTCACCAATACCAGATTTTGTAGCTGATAACACAGACTGTGACGACACCAACCCCGACATTTACCCCGGCGCTCCTGACATTCTCGCCACCGTAATAAATGAAGATTGCAACAATATCGGATGCACCATTACTGGAGATCTCACCTTCACCACCCAAAGCGAACTAGACAACTTCCTAAATATTTGCACCATTCTAGACGGTAATCTTACGATAAATGGAGACAACATCACTGATCTTTCCAATCTGATCAACCTCATTGAAATTACCGGAACTGTTCTCATCGGAGACAGCACTTTAACAGCAATTGGAAACGATATATTAACGAATTTAGAAGGGCTCAACAGCATCGAACGAATCGGAGGTGATCTGATAATATGCGAAAATCCTATGCTCGCTTCTTTGAATGGTTTCAGTAGCTTGCAAGAAGTTGGCGGTAGCATTCGTGTGAAAAATTGCGAGGTTCTTACAGAAGTTAATTTTGTAAATATCACTTCGATTGGGGGAGATTTCTTCTTCAGGAATTTACCGTTCTTATTTGATTTCACTTTTCCAAGTATTTCTTTCTTACCAGGTTCTTGCTATATCGGAGAATGTGGAATTACGGTTTTTGGATCAAACATTACTGGACAAAACGCAGGTTTCTTTTCCATTGGAGGAGACTTATTTCTAGTGGATAATCCAAATTTGGAAAGAGTAGAATTTCCTGATTTAATAAACTTGAATGGCTGTCTACATATCATTAATAACACTGTGCTTGTAGGAGATCTGGATTTCACAAGTCTGGACACCATCGGACAAGATCTTGTCATAATGAATATGGACAGCATCTTCAACTTAGACATTTTTGAAAACCTAACTGCTGTCGAAGGAAAGGTAAAAATTACAGGAAATATTAATCTGGAAAACGTTGATGGACTTTCAAATCTCTTACACGTGGCAGGTGATTTTATGCTTATGGACAACGAAGTGCTTAGCGAATGTTGTGGCATTGTTCCATTAATTCAAGCCAACGGAGTAGCTGGACAAACCACCATTTCCGATAATCCCGCAGGCTGTGGTAGTGAGTTGGACATCCTCATCAATTGTCTCAATGACATTAGTATCGAATGCCCAGCAAATATTACGATTGATTGCGTTCCACAAAGCTCAGGAGCAACTGTTTCCTGGTTGGAACCTACTGCTATTACGACCTGTAGCATTGATGGAAATTCCGGATTGATGGTTGAACAAACAGGTGGCCCTGATAACGGAAGTTTCCTCAACGCAGGAGCTTCAGAAGTAATTACGTATACTGCAACAGATGATTGTAACAATACAACTACCTGTTCTTTCACCGTCACCGTAAATAACAATTGCACGCCTTGTCCTACCGGAGAAGACCAAGATGAAGATGGCGTTTGTGCAGATGTAGATTGCGATGACACCAACCCCAACATTCCTACGACCCCAGGAACCAGCTGTGATGATGGAGATGCTACTACATTTGACGACATCATCCAAGATGATGGCTGTACCTGCCTTGGCGATCCTCAACCTGAAGACTGTAACATTGGTTTTACAATTGATGATCTAGAAGTGACTGTAACTGGACTTAGTGACCCTCATATCTCTATTTTAGTTCTTGATATTGATAATGGCTGGTCGACAGTCTTTGAATGCTTTGATACTTGTGACAACCCTCAGCTTCTAAATTTACCAGAAGGTAGATATTATATCAAAGTAAAAACATGGGATGAAAACTGGGAGCTTCTTTGTGAATTCATTGACTTCTTTGAGCTGGGTCCCAACCTCTGTGGCAATGTATCCGACGGAGGAGAAATCGCTTTTGACGAATCATTTGAAAGTCCCTATGATCCAGCGCCTATTGTTAATATTGAAAGCCCAACAGGAGGCAGTGGCAGTATAGAATACCTTTGGCTCGCTTCCACCGCTGGCTGTCCAGGTGTGGGAGATGAAGTTCCAAATTCCAATAGCCCAAGCTATGATCCGGGGCCAATTACACAAACTACCTATTATAGAAGATGCTCCCGAATCGTAGGTTGCACCACTTACTATGAAAGTAATTGTATTACTAAAGAAGTTACTGGCGCAAATCCGAATTGCAATATCGGTCATTCCAAAGGTCCAGACTTTCTAACCATAACAGGTCTAAATGCCGAACATGCTGACCTTAAAGTCTTTGATAGCAGTTGGAATTTAGTCATGAGTTGTTTCGATGATTGTAATGCTACGGAAACGATTAGTAATTTGCCGAATGACACTTACTACATCAATGCAAAGCTGTGGAATGCCAGTTGGGAAGTCATCTGTGAATATGGCGAGTATGTGGAGATTGATGGAACCTCTTCTCTAGTGGGGCAAGGTGATTCATACTTATTCTTAAATGCAGTAAAAGATCGTCAATCGGTGGTCCTGAGTTGGCTGACAAACAAAGAGGAAGTGAACGACTTTTTCAGTATTGAGCGTTCTTCGGACAACAATATTTTTACACCAATTGAAAAAGTCAATGGCGAAAACTCAGACCGAGAAGACCAGCATTATAAAACACTGGATTTCAATCCATTGACAGGAGATAATTTCTATCGAATTAAAAAAGTCTATACTGATGGCTCCTACCGTTACAGTGCCTCAAAGAAAGTTCACTTTGATTGGGATATGACTATGGTGAATTTATTTCCAAATCCAGCCACTTCCGAAATATTCTTGAGCATCAAAGACTATGCAGGACGTTCTGCTCAATTGGAAATCTACAATAGTCTTGGTGTTTTGATGATGACCAAGAATTTTGAAAGTCTACCAGAAGAGGCAATCCGTTTTGAAACGGAAGGTTTTGTTGGTGGAGTATATTCCATAAGAATCAAGATCGACGATTTGAAGCAAATGAATAAGCTATTCATCGTCAATCCATTATAAGCGAAAAGAAGCAGCGTGAATGCTCATATGTTCATTCACGCTACTTCTTTTCAATTCAGCGCGCACATTAATCCACCTAAAAAGCAATTCAATCATGAAATCACAACACTCCTTCTGGCCATTGGTAGGTGGCCTTCCGCCATTTTCCATCTTTACTACTTAGTCGTTAAACGTTACGTCGATCACAAAAAATTTAATGCTGCAATTCCGGAATTGCTTCTTCCAGGTGGTCTAGACATTCCTCTAAATTCGAATTTTCATTTTATTAAACTGACATCGCTTAGCATGCGCGCTTTGCTTTCATTTTAGATTTAGAATTTAGCCGTTGAAACTGCCTGGAGTTTTTTTTACAAAAATGAGTACCTCTTTGATTTTGAAAGGACTAAGGGGTAAATCAATACTTACTAAACTATTAATTTCAATAAACCAAAATAACATGATTATGAAAACCAGATTTTTCCTTATCTCATTATTATTCTCACTGATTTTATCAAATTCTTTATTTGGTCAAGATCCATATGAGTCAAATGATTCATTTACAGATGCTTATCCTATTGAATTTGACATAGTATATGACGAGGGTACCATATTTCCAGTTGGTGATACTGACTTTTATGAAGTCTATGTACCTCAAGGTGCAGTATTAGAATTTAATGGTTTGGAGTTTCCAAGCAACCTAGAAATGAGGGCTACTATTTATGATTGTCAAAGTCCACTTTGCTCACTAACAACCTTAGAATTATTTAATAATGTAACAAGATATTATAAGGTCTGTACTGAAGGCTTTTATTACATTGAAGTATTTGATGCCGGTAATAACGAAGCCAGTCAATCCATTTATTCTTTTGGCTTGACCATAGATAGCGATGACGTGTATGAGTATGATGGTTGCAATGACTTAATTACAATAGCCTCCGAGATTGAGCTCGATCAACCCATCCAGGGAGCTATCAATGCTTTTGGTGATAGAGATTTTTACAGTTTTCACGTTCCGACCGAGTCAGTCATTCGTATTTTTGTAAATAATATTCACGATGAAATAAGTATGACGACAGTATTGTATGACGGCCCAAGTCTTTTAAATGAAATAGAACCCTGGACAAGTAACTTTTCCGGTATTGATGTTGATCGATATTGGAAAATATGTACCCCAGGAACTTACTACCTCCAACTTTTCGACCAAGTAGATAATGACAGGAGTGGCCAACTTTATAACTTGATCGTCGAAATAGACAGTACGGATACTTGTGAATTCAACGGTTGTAATGACTTAATTACAACGGCCTGTGAGATTGAGGTTAATCAACCTATTCAAGCCGCGATCAATAGTTTTGGCGATTTAGATTTCTACAGCTTTGACGTAAGTACCGAATCAATCATTAATATCAAAGTAGATAACATTAACGATGAAATAAGTATGACTACTGTTTTATACGACGCTCCAAGTTTATCGAATGAAATAGAAACATGGACAAGTTTAAATTCTGGTAATGATGTCAATAGATTCTGGAAGATCTGTACCCCTGGCACCTATTACATACGGCTTTCTGACAATGGAGATAATAATAGGAGTAGCCAACTTTATAATTTGGAAATTGAAATGGACAGTTCAGATATTTACGAATGTAATGATACCGAAGATACGGCTTATGAATTAGAAATATGTTCAGATACCTTATTTGCAGCAATTAACCTTGTGGGTGATGAGGAGTTCTTCTCATTTACTGCACCAGCTGATATTAATATAAACATTGAGATAACCGATATCGCTAATAACATTGACATGGAATTAGAGCTAGAAGGTCCAAATGGTGAGATAGAACTTGCCTCAGGTAATAACGGTTCTGATGTTAGTCTTTCCTACCTCACTTCTGAGGAAGGTACTTACATTCTTCATTTATCCGATGCAGGAAATAATGAGTTTGATCCGGCTCTTTATCAAATAGTAATTAACCTCGTTCCTGAAGTCAACCTTCCAGCTGAGTTTGAAAACATCTGCTTAGATGATACTTCAATAACACTAAGTGGCGGTACTCCCCTTGATGGAATCTATTCCGGTCCAGGTGTTGATGCAATGGGTAATTTCGATCCGTCTATTGCTGGTGCAGGACTTCACAGTATCACCTACACATACACCGACGCTGTCTCTGGCTGTACAAGTAGTTCTTCTGCTGATATATTTGTAAATGAATTACCTGAAGTAAATTTAATGCTTCCAGACTTTTGTATTAATGATGCACCGACAACATTAAATGGAGGTGATCCTAGTGGTGGTATTTATACCGGTACTGGTGTTGACGCACAAGGTGATTTTGACCCAATAAATGCAGGTGTAGGAATTAATAATATATCCTATAGCTACACTGATCCAAATACAGGTTGTAGCAACATTGTTGAAGATAGCATAACTGTTTATGACCTAACTCCTGTTACTGTTTCCTTTCCAACAGATACCGTCTTTTTCAATGATGCTCCCTTCCAACTTTCTGGCGGAGAACCAGCAAATGGCGATTATACTGGAGACGGTGTAAATGGTTCTGGCATCTTCAATCCTTCCATCGGTATTGGCACTTTCGAAATCACCTATTCCTTTACAGATGCAAACAACTGTACAAATAGTGCAACCGATTTCATTACCGTAATTCAAGCGACAAGTATTCATTCTATATCTTGGGGACAAGAAATTTCTGTAGCTCCAAATCCATTTACGGAACGTTTTAAAATCTCCCTTCCCAACAAAACAAACACAACAATAGTAGCTGCTATTTTTGACACGAAGGGAAGTTTAGTTTTTTCTAAAGAATATAATCCGATTGATGAACTGATTATTGAAAGTGGCCACCTACCCAAAGGAATCTATTTCCTAAAACTGAAAAGCAAGGATCAATTCTATTTTACAAAATTGTTAAAGCATTAAGCTTCTTTGATGAGTTATAGTACTACAAATTCCCTTGGCGCTTTCAAATAAAGTGTCAAGGGAATTTATTTTCAAAAAAGTAAGTACCTTTTTGATTTCGGAAGAACTAAGGGATAAGGAATAAATAAATGTCCGATTTGGCATCGAAAAATTTGAGTTAATCGAATGAAAAAGCGGAGGCATAGCGGGCTACGTTGAGCATTTTTTGTGAAGAGTAACTCAAATTATTTCCTACCAAACCGGACAGTTATTAATTTCGCATCCCTAAGGGAAAAGAAACAGATTCCGTTTCATTTCAAAAATCAGAAAATAGAAAATCAGAAAATAGAAAAATGCACAACCGACCTTCCCATTCAAAAAGCAATTCAAACATGAAAAACACAACCGCTACCCTAGCCTTTTTT
>CAZDTI010000012.1:0-32568 GCA_964508085.1 uncultured Saprospiraceae bacterium
TTGCTTTTGGACACCTTTAAAGAAAAAGAACCAAATGGAATCATCTAGAGCCTAAAAAGAATGTAGATAGAAAAAATGCCAGCCTTCAGGGGCTCCTCAGAGAAGAACAATTCAATAAAGACCAGTTGGTTGTTTTGAAGCAATCGGAATCAGAGTTAAAAGAAAGCCAGAAGATTTTCCAGGAACTAAAGAACATAGAAATTGTCATCAATGATTATCAAAATATCCTAACCAATATTTCAAGAGAACTAGAAGAGGCAGAATCAGAAGGAAATAGGTTAGAGAAAACCAACTCGGAAAGGCTTTATAGTATTTATTTTAACAAAGCAGATTTGGATGTGCAGGATCTAGTAGCCTGGAGGGATTTACTATCAAACACTTTGTTTAGGTAAAAGGTGTGTTTGTATTTATAACAATATAATTACGTTGTATTTTATTCCGAATTTGGAAACCATTTTTTTTATTATTCGCCATTTTGCAAATGGATGTAAAAAAGAAGCCAAAGCCAACCACATCAAAATGTGGCTGACATCCAGATCATAATCCCTGATCTTTGTATCGTTCTCCAGAAGGAATTTTCAATAAAATATTTTTTAATTATAAAAAAGAAAATTATGTCTAACTCATTAACGATTCCCGGTATTAACATTCTTGTTCATCAGTCACATACCGGCGATGCCCTGCATTCAAAAAGAGAACTGGCTGGTGCAGCCAACAAACACCGGCAACTGGAAGGCTTTTGTCTTGAAATGACGAATATGCCAAAAGGATTAGAATTGGAATATATGACCCACATAGCTGTTCTTGGAGATACCCCCTGGATGCCCTCTGGGTCCTTTGCAGGTACGCGTGGTCAAGGTCTGGCACTCCATGGCATTGCGATAAGACTGAAAGGACAGGAAGCAAAGAACTATCAAATAAAATACAAAGTAAACATGGGAACCTTTGGAGACACGGAGTGGACTTCTTCAGGGGTATACGCTGGTACACGAGAGGAGGACCGCCCAATTGAAGGTATTAAAATTGATATCAAACGCCGAAAGTTAGAAAGCCATCGTCCTACTCAAGCTCACCGAGACTTTTTTGAAGGAATAAAAAAATTTAATAATTGGTATGATGAGGGAGGTCCAGAAAAATTGGGGATTTCTGCAAAGTCTACACCGGATTTAAATCGCCGTGTCAGAAATTACCGTGGCAAAATAGCTGGCATTTCAGGCGCTATGAGTAATATAAATAATGTCTGGAGGAAATTACCGATGGCGAAAAATGAAGCAAGTGTGAGAATATTAATTCGTCAAATTACCAAAAGATGTAGCGGGATGATCGGCAAAACAGATGATTTGTTGATGGATATAAAAGGCATAGAAAATGAAACGGTATCCACTCTTCTAGCCTTGCAATTCAAAAAGGCGAATCAGTTAATTGCGGCAGGTAAGGTAGAAGAAAAGTTGAAGAAATCGAGCAAAGAATTATTTTCTATCATCACTCAATTTGCCAGAAAGAAATCAAGATCTAGTAAGGAAGTTGAATCGAAAAATAGTTCGGCAAGTGCTGCTACTGCTGTAAAAAAGAAGACCAAAAGAAGTCCCATTCAGAAAAGCAATGTCTCCATATCGTCCCTCCTCGAGGAGATCAAAATGGAAAAACAAAGAGATCAAAAGGAACTAAAAATAATCAGAAAATCCATAGCGGAATTGAGGGCCTTTGAAAAATATTTCGTGCTGATTTTTAAAATGAAAACCATTACAACAGATTTCAAAACGTTTTTGGAAAATACGCTAACCGAACTCGAAGATGCCAAGCACCAAGAGGATGGATCCGCCAATCATCAATTGATTTGGGAGCATTATTTGGATCGCGTTCAGCATGACCTACGGGATTTAATGCAATGGCAAGAAGTATTCAAATTAAGTCAATAAGTAATTGTGGTTCTTAGTCATAGGTTAGTGGATTTACCTTGTAAAAGGTAGATGGGGCTGATGAGGAGATGAAGTAGATGAGGCATCCTTCAAACGTAAACATCTGCGAAATAAGGGAAGCCGCATCTACCACATCCACCTTATCTACCTCATCACCCCCTATAAATGACGGAGTACCGTAATTGTTCAAAATAATAAATTTTTATAACCTTTAAAACCATATATCATGGCAGACGATAAATTAATCGAAGACTTTAATGACGACATGGACGGATTGTCCGTATTACTAACCTCGGAAGGCCAGAATAAAGGACCAATATGGACTGCATGGCATTACTTACAAGTATATAGTACCTGGGGACTTAGATTACCTTTTTCAGAAGATAGCTTAAAACTAAAACTCAGTGTGAATAATCCTGGCGAGTTTCAATTTTTCGGAAGTATGATGGAAGCTTACAAAGCTGTACACGATGCCTCAAAAGATTTCATTGTTGATATTTTTCCGAAGGTCGTAGGCTTGGGAAATGATTTGAAAAGTTTTGCGGCTGATGCGAGTGATGATGATGGCGAAATCTTTTTGATCATCAATGAATTAGTCGATGAAGGAGATGAGGATTCGAATATGGCAGCGATAGAACTAATTACAGATTTGCAAGAAACGGCTACCATTAATGCCGCTGCAGCTGCCGAGGTAGGAACCCTCCTTGCAGGTTACAAATCTGAGCTTGTGGAGGCGAGCGGCTTGCTGGCTGCAGTAAAAGAAAGTATCGACGCTGATGAAAGAATAAACGATGCTGCTTTAGCGAAACTTGGAGGAAATGCGGATCTACCTGGATCTCTTGCAAATTTGCAAAGAGAATTGGATAAAGATAGAGCAACCTATAAGAAAGCAGTAACTGTAGCCTCTACATCGGTCACTTATGCTTGGATAGTTCCAATAGGCTTAATGACGGCAGCCACAGTGGCAGGTGTCTATGGAGATATTGCGGTAAGAGCACTTAAAGATATTAAAGCGGCCGAGGATGAACTTAAAAAAGCTTCTTCAGAATTACAAACAGCTGCCCGCTTTAATACCGTCTACCATATGGCAGAACAAGGTGTTCAAGAAGCTCATGTAAACACGGGAATTGCCGTTCAAAAGGCCACTCAAGTTCAAAACGCATGGAATGGAATCTCAAACTCGCTGGATGGTGTAAAAGCTATGTTATTGAAAATGACAAAAGGGGGAGAGGATGAGGATATCGTTCTAAAGCGTAAAAAAGTAGTTGAAATCTACGCCGAAAGAGCAGGTGAAAAATGGCAAAAATTATTACCAGCTTTAGAGGAGCTTACAGCGGATCCATACATTGTTGTAGAATCTGATGAAACAGATATTGACGCGGTTATAAGTGAAGCTGAAACAGGATTGGCAGCTGCAGCCTGATTTTTTTATCCATGGATGCCTTCAGGTTTCGGATCATGATTCTGAGCCCCTAAGGCATCCATTTTCTTTCACCTTTTATTTCATTTTTCTTAATTCATTGCAGGTTAGCTATTTCAATACTTTATATAAAGAATTGAAATGCCTAACATGCCATTTACAAAGTGTAATGGAATTTTTAAATAATGTGATTATGGCAATTACTAATTGGGCCGATTTATATGCCCCTGAAAAACTAAAATCTTGGAATATACCAGCCTACAAAGAAGAAAACCTGGAAGAGGGTATATTTAGAAATCCAATGCTGCATTGGAATGAACTATCAGGAAAAGATGGTGATGAGATTGACATTCCCCTATGGCAAATCAACTGTGATGTACTTAGAATTGATAAAGATATTTTTTTAAACAAATCTGCAATTATTTTTGCCCGAAGAATTGAAATAACTAAAGGAGTTTCTATCGTCCTGAATCGGATGGAAGATCACTTTAACGATGTTATTATCTTTGCTCAGGAAGTCGTCGACTCTTCGACTGGAGAAGATGCGATACTAAAAATTCAGTCTGTTCAATCGGATGAAGGAGTGACGGTTTTTGATTTTGGAACGGATAAAGAAAAAGGAATCAATGGCATTTCCTGGTCAACAGATGAAGCGGAAGCTCGACCTATGGATCCTAGCGAATTGGATCGCGCTTATTTCTCACCGGGAGATCCACTAAACATGTTACTAACAACAACCTTTCAATTAGCGATTCTTTTTTCTCATGATGAAATAGAGTTAAGTAAGGCACAGTTGAGTTGGATTGCTAGCATTGCAGTCGGTAATAAATTAACTCAGGATCTAGCAGGGCAGGCAAAGGCTATGGAAACCAACTTGCGAACTGCACCTGTACTTGCAGAGCATAACACTTTGTTGGTTCCCTATTTGGATCATACGATCTATGCCTCAAACGCAGCGGCTTGTATGAAACTGTTGTTATACCGCCAATCAAAATGGGATATTATTCAAAACAAAGAAGAGGCGAAACAGCTCAGGTTAGATGCGGTTGAGGATTCCCTTACCATACAAATGGATCAAAAACAGCTTGCCGATAGTATTGAAAAACAAGCAAAAGAAACACGGGAACAAGCACTGGATGCACGCAATATAGCTGCCCGACAAATCACCGGACAAAGTGCTAAAGTGGGCATTGCCAAAATTGATTTTGATCGAGGCATCGAAGAGTGGAGAGATGGAAAAATTGTAAAAGAAGTGTTTAATCTAGTAACTGGTGCAGTAGAGGTACTAATGCAAATTCCTGCAATCGTTGCAGGTGGACCGCAATTGTTGGCCAGTGGATCAGCAGCTGCAAGTGCTGGGGCTGAACTCGCTAAGAGCGCGCTTGAAAAAAGGGTGACAAGAAGTTTCAAGGGTTCTTTAAATCCTAAGAAGTTAAGAACTAAAGTTATACCTGACAGGATTGACGATGATTTTATAAACCCATATTTGTTTGACAATCAACCTGATTTTGATCCGTTTCTAGATACTGATCGTATTATTAAAGATGAATTTGATATTGTTCCAAAAGAAGAAAGCAAGCAATATGAATCCTATGTAGCTTTAAAAGCTATAAAAGAAGCAGCAGCTGTCAAAGCAGAAAATAATGCAAAAAAAGGGCTACAAAAAGCTGGCTTAGGAGGAAAGAAAATAATTAGTGCTATACAAAATATCAGAGGAATAGTAGAAAGGGCTAAGGAATTGGAATACTTGAGTGTGGAGGGGCTGCGAACATCCAATGATTCTGTGAAAGCCTCTTTCTCTTCTTTCTATGCGAAAGGACTAGATTTGGTCACTGGAGGCAAACAAGAATGGGACAATCTCTCTTTGGAAATTGATATTTTATTTAAACGTATTAATGAAGTTGCAGAAATTAAAGGGGGGTTAAATTATCAATTAGAACTACGTAAGCTTGTTGTTTTAGGCGGAGCTTTAAGTCAAGCCCGATTGGCAATGGCCAAAGCAAACGCACAATATACTGAAACGAGAATGCGTCGAAAAACAGCAGAAAAAGCACTCAATGTTTTTAAGCTTAGAAAGGAAAATTTAGAAGATGCGATCTTAGATGATGGCTTGGTTAAGCAAATGATATTTGCAAAAATGCTAAATGACAAAAGGGCCGTTTACCTCGCTATGGAATCTTACAGTCGAGCCTTTCAATATTTTACCTTACCTGATCCAGGCATGATTCCAGTACTACCGCGTATAACGGATTCTATTGACAAATTCGAAGAGGCATTAACAAAAGGTATTTCCAATAACAGCTTAACTGCCGAAGCGCTTAAAGATCATATCCCTCAAACGATGGTATCCAAAAATATCATTTTGAAGGATAGCACCTTAATCGATCAACTTAAGAATGATGGATTCCTGTCTTTTAATTTGACTGCTGATAATAAGGAATTTGATGAGTTTTTCCGCGTACGAGTAAATAATATAAGAGTCTTTGCCGAGGGGTTAACAACGGAGGCAAATATTCTGGTTAAATTTTCTACATCAGGAGTCTATGTTGACAAAACTGCTGACCGGAAGTCCAAGAAGTTTATTAGTGAACCGATCGTAAAAAACTTTGTGTACAGCGTTAAAGATGATAAAAGAGTAATAGGAATAAAAGCGGATATCAGCCCAAGATATCGAAATGACTTTTTCTATCCTACTCCTTTTTCGACCTGGACGATAAGTATCAGCGCACAAGACCAAAACGGACCTCCGCTAGATCTATCTACGCTCACTGCTTTGAGTGTTGAATTTGCAGGAGAAGCTTCTAGTTTGAACTGATTTTTATAAGGAGTAATAATTTAATATCCCATCTTTCTATTTGGAAGGATGGGGTATTATATTTTATTCTGCTTGTTGATTGGTTAGAGGATGGTTTTGAATAATTATAAAAAAATGAAACGACTTTTGAATGACGCCATGGTACTTGTTAGTGTACCTTGGCGTTTATGTTTAAGTTTGCGGCTCTGCCGCGATAAGACTTTGAAAACTTATTAGACTACTCTATTTCCTACCTTACTCCTTCAGCAAAACACTCAACTGACTCAACAAAATCAACTCTGATTTATTCTTTCCATTTATCGTTTCTGCGATACTATTTACAGTCGTCCAAATATGCTTTTTTCGCTGGTCATTAAAAGATCCACGATTTGCTCTTTTGTATTTTTTGAATACTTCAAAAGCCGTTCTACTCGATACTTCCTCTTTGGAAAGTTTATCGAATGTGAACTGTATTTGGAATACGATTTCGGACTGCCGAAAAAGAGGCAGCCAGGCCCTTGAGATCAATTGCTTCAGCGTTGCAACTTCTTTAGGAGCGACAATTTTGTCTGCAGAGGCTACGGCGTAGAATAAATAACCTAACGCTTGATGGAACTTATGTGCTTTGATGCTGGATGGAATACGGCTGCGGTTATATGTTGTTTTCATAAAGCAAAAGTCTGAAATTTCAACCTGGAAGTAAATGAGAGAAATCATTTTAGTGGCTGATTATTGTCAGTGATTTTTAAAAGAGAGTGAGCGAAATTAGTCGAAATTTAAAACCTCATCTTATGATCGATAATAAAAAAATAATCCTTGGGCTATTGATAATACTCCTTGTTGTGTCTGCTGCTTTTGTTCTGAATTCAGAAAGAAAAAGTGAATTTGAGCCGCTTTTTATTTCCCACCATGAAGTATCTATTGAAGAGGCTATTCTAAGTAGCTTCCGTAAAGGAATGGCCATATCGCTACTTCCATATCTGAATGAAGAAGTGAATCTGACCATTTTCCATAAGGAAGATATTTACACCAAGACAGAAGCTCAGGAAGTCCTTCAGTTGTTTTTTGATTCCGTTGCTCCAATAAAGATGGTTAAGAAGCATAGTGGAACATCAAAAGGAGGAGAAGGGCATTATCTAATTGCCATATTAACAGCAGATAGTCAGGAAGAATATCGATGCTACTTTTTTATAAACAAAGATAAAATTGAAACTATTGATATTGCGGTAGAGAAAAAAGCTTGTGTGAAATTTGTACAATAAGAGACAGGTTGGTGGTGAATGAAGAGGAAAGTGATTTAAAGCAGGGTGGCGATTGACAGAAATCATACTTGCAGAAAATAAGAGCAACTACTTTTGTCTTATTGATTAATTAAAACAAGAACTCATGAAAAATAAATTCCAGCTCCTTTTTATTCTATTTTTTCTAACAATTAATTTGCAGGCTCAGAATAACGAATCAGCATCATTGAAAAATGCACTGAAGGTTAGTCCCTTTGCATTTGCCGCTTCCAAATTTCAGGTAAGTTACGAGCGGACTTTTAAGGAAAAGAAACATAGCCTGATGTTAACACCAGCAATCATTCTAAAGGACAACGGAGTAGAATCGAAAAAAGGTTTTGAAACCATGTTACAATACCGAATTATATTAACTCAGTTGAGAAAAGGAACTAATAAAACAATGAGAATGCATAGTGTTCGCTTTTATACTGGTCCATATGCAAATGGTTTGTTATACAGCGAAAATTACCAAAATGGCTATTATGATAAAGTTACGGAAACCTACTTGACTAAAGTTTTTACAAAAGAAGTATATGCAATAGAAGGAGGTGTGTTAATCGGAATTCAGTTTGATGTCACCAAAAGGATTATCCTTGATTTTTATGCTGGAGGCGGTGTTCGATATTCGGATGTTGATGACGAGTATGAGGACTATGTTCAGGAAGACGAATATAACTTCACGGATTACGGTGTTTTTGAAATGGAGTACACTGGAATAAAACCAAAATTGGGTATGCAGCTGGGTTTTTCTTTTTAGGAAAGGGGAGATAAAGGGTGCTTAGTTGGTGCCCATTTTGCCTTAGCGGAAACGCTTATCCGTCCTTTGATAAAAATCAAATAAAATGAATCCCGACTATCAAACCATAATCGTTTCTAATTTGAAATTCAAGGGATTAAGCATTGTAGAATAAGTAATTCGGTATTTTTAGAGCGCTAGTTTTGACATTAGACGAATCTGGAAAAACGGAATTATGCCTTAGCATAATGAGTATTTTACAGATGAAGTATAAGGTTAAAAATAGCCTATAAAAAGCTGAAGTATTTATGCTACCATGCTTAAGTCCTAAAGAAGTTTCTCTATCCAGAGAAAAGTACGGTTCTAACGAACTGGATTTTAAAAAAGAAAATAAATTTATTGATGCATTAAAAAGTTTACTGAAGGAACCAATGGTTGTCCTATTATTAAAATGGATGAATAGAAAAGAATCTGTTTTTACCATTAAGAATAAGACTGATAAAGTTCATTCTCCAAATTGATTTCTATCAGTATGTCCACCTTTAAAATACTGTTTCTTTGAGGCATTAATAAAAAACAATAACCATGAAAATTACAAATTCTGTTCTCTTGATTTTAATGACTCTTTTTTTATCAGCTTGTGGCACAACTTATTACGTGACCAGTGATTATGCAGAAGGAAATAACTTCCAATCCTACCAGAGTTACAATTATATGCACCACGATCACAATTTTCCATTAGGTGCAAATTCAATTAATAAACAGCGAATTGAGGCCGCGATAGCACGTGAATTCAACGCCCTAGGACAAGTAGAATCTGAAACTCCAGACTTATTGGTTTCCTGGTTCATCATAGTCGAACAAGTGGAAGACTTTCATTACTATCAGCAATATTATAGCAGATGGTTGTCCTTATACATCAAGGAACCCTATGAGTATACTAAAGGAACTTTGGTTATCGACATCATTGATAAAGAACAGAATAAAGTAGTCTGGCATGGGAAGACTTCAGAGCAAGTTTATGAAGGTATGCCTAATGTAGATAAGAAAATAAAGAGAGCGGTAAGGGCCATTTTTAAACAGTATGCAAAAGATGCAAAACTCGGCGGACTCGATTACGCGATGAATACTATTCAAAATTAATTTACACCTAAACAATTATCATGAAAACGAATATGGGAAAACTAGATCGTTATCTACGTGCTTTGGCCGTGACCATCTTTTTGATTTTAGTAAATCTAGGATTGGTTACTGGTACACTTAAGGCCGTATTGGGCATGATGGGAATCATTCTTATTACAACTGCCCTAATGGGAATCTGCCCTGTATACAGTTTACTAGGAATTAATACTTGCCCAGCAAAAAGGATTAGATAACAAATGAAAATACAGCCTTAGTAGCTGTATTGAATTGTTGGCAAAATGGAAGGAGGTTGGTTGTCATGATCAATCTCCCTCTTTTTGAGCGTAAGGGCGGATAAGGTAAGTAAGGCAAAAGTAGGCAGATAAAAGCTCCCTCAGTTACATCCCTTTACATTAGTGGGAACCCTGATCTACCCTGATCCACCATCATCTACCCTGATCCACCCTTAATCAATAACAATATAAACACAAGAAATCAATCCACACTAAAAAACAAACAAATCCATGAATCAAAGAAATAAAATAATGGCCGCTCTTGATTTGAGCGAAAATGACGATGCTGTCTTAGGATACATCAATTTCATAGCAAAGCCACTAGGCATAAAAGAGGTCGTTAGTACCCATGTACTCCTTGTTTTATTGGTAGGTGGAATTGTGAAATTGGCGATAGGAGAAATTCTTTTGCCAGTAGCGCCTGCTCTGGGGGTGATTCATAAAGACATCGAAGCAAAAACCAAAAAAATAATTGGAGGAGAAGACCTGGAAATCAAAGTCAAATTAGTAGAAGGTCGCGCCTACACAGAGCTACTTAACCTGGCCGAAGAATTAAAACCCGACCTACTTGTTATGGGAAAGAAAAGATCGAAGTCAGGATCCGGTATCACTGCCAAGCGAATGGCACGGCATATAAAATGCGATTTGCTTTTGATTCCCGAAGAAACAAAACCTCAAATACGTAGAATCCTGGTGGCAGTAGATTTCTCTTCTCATTCTGTAAAAGCCATCGAAAGAGCGATTTCGTTATCAACCGAATTAGGACTGGAGGAACCTCCAATTTGCCTCAACGTTATTGACGTCCCCACCTATGCGGAGCTTTCAAAAGGGGAGGAGATCGCCGATGAGTTGCCGGACTATATTAATGTGAAATTTGAAAGATTCCTCGTAGATCATACCATTGATAGGAATAAAGTAGATTTTCATTTTACAAAAACAAGTAATTATAACATTGCAAAAACAATTAAGCGATATGCGAAAAGGGAAGGAGCTGATTTGATTTTCCTGGGAGCAAAAGGTCATAATATTATTGAACGGTTTTTGCTCGGTTCGGTGGCGGAGACGATGGTGGATGAATATGTGAATACGCCGGTTTATATTGTTCGGTAGATTCTTCGACTTGTTATGATTGGCACTAATAATTGAAATAGTATACCTTTAACTATTGGTCCCCGTACCATGTAGGGAAATCTTCCTCAGCCATTTATTAAAGAACCATTAACCTTACTTAAACTGCTGCAAAAAACGAATAAGGTAATCCGGAAAAGTCGCAGCAACCAGCAACATCGTCAATAGAATGATCATAAGGAGCAAGATGAGGGTTTTCGTTCTCTTTTTCATGATATTGATTTTATCAAGTTATTGCAATGGAATGTTTAATGACACAACATTGGAAAGTTATTAGCCTCCCAAAAGCTCAACTCCCTTGGAATCTCCAACATCATTCCCCGATAGATTAAGTAAACCCCAAATAGAAAAAGCCCATAAGGAATCCATCTTCTGAAGCTCCTGAAGAAAGACTTAGACCATTTCCCAAAGAGCATTACAACCAACATAAGCGGAACGGTACCTAGACCAAATAAAAACATGTAAATGGCACCATTCCAGTGATTGCCGGTGGCTAGAGAACTCGCTAAGGCAATGTAGACCAATCCGCAGGGAAGCAGTCCATTGACCAATCCAATTCGGTATGCAGAACTATTGTTTTTAATAGAAAGGAGATGGGCTAAATGATTTGTAATTGGCTTTAGTGTTTTGGAAAAAGCAGCTGTTTCAAGTATTTCTTTTTTAAAAATTAAAGAAGTCAGCGCTACGATCAATAAAGAAAGACCAATTCCAATGGACAACCAATTTTGATAACCTGCGAGCGAAACACCCCAGCCCATTAAACCAAAGAAAAACCCCATAAGCGCATAAGTGCTGATCCTGCCCAGATTGTAAAGCAAAGATTGGAAAATGACAACACTTTTTTCACGAGCAGTCAAGGGCAAGGCCATGGTAATTGGCCCACACATGGCGACACAATGCAAACTGCCTCCTAGTCCCAATAATATAGCAGACCAAAAGATCATAAGACTATTTCTGTTTCTGAATAATATTCTTTTTCACCATCATTCCAGTCCAGTAAAATTTTCCATCGTCCTGCTTTGAGCTCGTTAAGCGCTATGCTCATTGTTTGGTTGCTGTCTGTCGTAATGGGTAATAATACATCGCTATATTTACTGATCGGATTGTAAAATCTAATATTTCCATCGACCTTTTTTAGGTCTTTGGGGAAATGTATTTCTATTGTTTTATTTTCTGACGAAAATTCAAAATCAACTTGTTTTTTGAGCGCTTGTGTATTCGCTTTCTTGTCAAAATGACTTTGGTACTTTAGATCTTCTTCATAGTAGTTGTCAACCACTAAGCTGTTATCATAAGTGGTAGTCCTGATGACAAAAAATATCATTACAAGCATGAAAGACAAATAGAAAATGGCAATACTTATGCCCCAATTAATTTTCATGATTTATTATTTAATAGGTCCTGAAAAATTTGTTTTTATTTTATCAATTTGCCTTCCTTCTGAATAGACGCCAATAACCAGTTTGGTACTTCGACTTTCCAATTGTTCTGCACCGATTTCAATAAATACAGCTCCTTCCGTTAATCCATCTTCTTCGGCTGAAGGAGGTGTACCGACAAAGCGAATCTCTCCTTCTATATTTTCTAATCGAAACTCCAAAGGCATTTCGTCTCTTGTTTTATTCACGATTTGATAGTTGTACAAATTACTGATCGCTCCTTCCTCCGTTTTTTGAAACAACATGCCCGGTGTTCTTAAAAACAGTACTTCTACATCTGATCTATTGGCCAACATAAAAACTTCAGCCAGAATTAAAACCGTAAGTACTGCGGTGTAAGCCATGACTCGGGGCGTCCATATTTTCTTTCTCTTTTCTACAATGCCATTGTAACTATCATAGCGAATTAGCCCTGTTGGTCGTTCTATTTTTTCCATCACCGCATCACAAGCATCCATGCAAGCGGTACAATTGACACATTCTAATTGGATGCCATCCCGAATGTCGATCCCCGTGGGACATACCTGAACACAAAGTTTGCAGTCAATACAATCGCCGAGTTTTGGTTCTTCTGCTTTTACTAAGTTTATAAAATATTCCTCACCGAATTTCGTCTCGTCATCCTTACAAGTACCACCAGTCTTGCAAGCTGCACAGGGATTGGAGCAAGGAGGAGCGGCCGTTTTAACTTTCTGTTTTAGTTTCTCTTTTTTCCTGTTCTTTTTTATTTTTCCACGTGGCTCTCCACGATCAAAATCATAGTAGACCGCTATGGATTCTTTGTCTAATAAAACACCTTGCAATCGGCCATATGGACAGATCGTAACACAGACTTGTTCTCGCATTATTGAAAACACAAAGTAAAAAGCAAAGGAGAAAATAATCATCGCAGTGAACCCTGAAAAGTGCTGACTCACGGGTTCCGTAATGATTTTGTAAACTTCATCTACACCAATGAGGTAAGCCAAAAAGGTATTGGCAATAAGCACCGCAATAGAGAAAAACAGAATTTGTTTTGATCCCTTTTTAAAAATCTTACTCATCGTCCAATCTGCCTTATTCAATCGTTTTTGCGCGTTAGCATCTCCTTCTATCCAGTATTCAATCCGGCGATAGACCATTTCCATGAAAATGGTTTGTGGGCAAACCCAGCCACAAAACAATCGCCCAAAAACGACCGTAAATAAAGCAATGAAAATAATGAAAATCAATAATCCAAAAACAAATAAATGAAAATCCTGAGGGCCAAAATGTAAGCCAAAAATTATAAATCGTCGCTCCAAAATATTAAACAATAACAATGGTTCTCCGTTCAGTTTGATAAATGGCATTCCAAAAAGAAACAACAACAGAAGGTAACTAACATACTTTCGATAGTCATAAAAACGCCCAACAGGTTTCTTTGGATAAATCCAATTTCGTTTTCCCTGTTCATCAATAGTCGCGATTTTATCTCGATATTTTTCGCTGTCTGGAATGGGTTGTTGTGGCATTTTTTATAATTGTATTTTTATCCGTTTGTTTTTAGTTGGTAGATGGGTGGATGGGTGATAGGTAGATGGGCTTTCCTTCTATCGCATTAATTTACTTAAGGGGAGGCCCATCCACCTATCTACCCATCCACCCATCTACCCATTCCCATCTCCCTTTCCTCATCCACCCTCATCACCTTCCTCTGGCGCATACAACGTACCTTGAGTCGCTTTCGCATTAGGAGGGTTCGTTCCCCTCAATGTCATGATGAAACTACTAACCTGATGAATAGAAGAAGGACTCATTTGTGTCTTCCACGCAATCATTCCTTTTTGCGGCACACCATGTTTTACCGTTTTGAAAACAGATTTAATGTCACCGCCATGTATCCAGTAGTCGTCTGTTAAATTAGGACCTACCAGGCCTTCCCCTAGTTTTCCATGGCAGGCGGCACAGCTGGCTTGAAAGATACTTTCTCCTCCAGCCAAGGCATTAGGTTCCGTTAGCATAACTACATTAGTTTCATTAACTGCATTGGCTTGCCCTTCCAAAAAACGTTCCCTTGCTTTTTTTGCAAACTCCATCTCTTGTGCGTAGGCCTCTCGAGAAGATAAACCGTAGTCGTAGTAATGGTAATAACCCAGATATGCAAAGCCAATAACAATACAAATGTAAAACATGGCCAGCCACCAGGGAGGAAGGTTGTTGTCTAGTTCTTGGATGCCATCATAGTCGTGATCGAGCATAATGTCCTTCTCCTTTTCAATAGGAACCATTCCAATTGACCAGTCATAAAGGCGTTTGAATATCGATGGTTGGTCTACGGTGTTTTCAATTTCTAACCCCTTTTCCTTGTACAGGCTTTCCTTTTGTACTTGCATCAAAAGAAATACAAAATAGTACAGATAAGCAATGGTGGCTACTACGACTACTCCTCCTATGATGAGGAACAAATCGCTTAGGATGTTAACTAAGTTATTAGAGACGACTACCTCCTCTGTTACTGCTGCAACCATGGAAAGAGGAAGCGATAGTACAAAAAGCGATAGCGTTATTTTATTTCGTAAAAAGAATTTCTTATTCATGACTAAAGTCTTTTTCGTTGTTTGTAGGAGTATTGTCGTCCAATGGTAGATGAGACATCTTATGGATGTATTCTTTGCTTCTCCAAAAAATAGCGATGGCACTAATGGTGAAAAGACAGAAGAAAGTAAGCAGGGCGAAAAGAGCCATCCAATTTATGTCGCCTGCTCCTTGAAGAATGTATTTGTACATGTTGTTTGATTTTATTTTTTTTAATCGGGAGATGGGAGGATGGGGTAGATGGGGTGGATGAGGTTTCCCTAAATGCGTGTAATTCTGCGTTAGTGGGAAACCCCATCCACCTCATCCACCTCATCCACTACCCCCTTTCTATTCCACTGCCTGCGGCTTGGGTTTTATATCCGTACCCAGTCTTTGCAAATAAGCAATCAATGCCACAATTTCTTTCTGTTCCAGACCCTCTTGTTCTATGCCATCCTCCCGCAATCGCTTAGCGATTCCTTCAGCTTGCTCCTTCATTTTTTCATCAACAAGCTCATCAAACTTCCTAGGATAAGGGGTTCTCAGTTGTTGTAAGACTCTTACCTTTTTTGCAGTATAATTTGTATTCAAATCATCTTCCAGTAGCCAAGGATAAGGTGGCATGATAGATCCTGGAGACATAGATTCTGGTTCCAGCATATGGTTGTAATGCCAGCTGTCCGGATACTTTCCACCCACTCGATGAAGATCAGGTCCCGTTCGTTTGGAGCCCCAGAGGAATGGACGATCATAGATGAATTCTCCAGATTTTGAGTATTCGCCATAGCGCTCTGTTTCTGATCGGAATGGACGAATCATTTGAGAGTGGCAGCCCACGCAACCTTCTCGTATGTATAGGTCACGGCCTTCTAGTTCTAGCGGAGTATAGGGCTTGACGGCCGTGATTTTTGGAACGTTTTCATCGATTAACATCATTGGAAATATCTCAACGATTCCACCAATTAAAACTACCATTAGTGAACCGACTAAAAGGGTAAGCGGACGTCTTTCAATCCATCGGTGCCAATGTTCTCCTTTGTGCTTTACGTGCACGGGTCGAGGAGCAGCTTCCACCAATTCATTGCCAATTAGATTTCCTGCCTTCGCTGTTTTGTATAAATTGTAACACATTAAAAATACACCAAGAAGATAGATGGTTCCTCCTAAAGCACGGAGGGCATACATCGGAATAATCTGCGTAACGGTTTCCAAAAAATTTCCATATTTCAAGAAGCCATCTTCCGTAAATTCTTTCCACATCAAACTCTGTGTCCATCCACCAACATAAAGTGGAATGGTATAGAAAAGTGTTCCCAAGGTGGCAATCCAAAAATGGACATTGGCTAATTTTACGGAGTATAACTTAGTATCGTAAATTCTAGGAAGTAACCAGTATAGCACTCCAAAGGTCAACATGCCATTCCAGCCCAAAGTACCAATGTGTACGTGGCCAACAGTCCAGTCGGTATAGTGACTAATGGCATTTACGGATTTGATGGACATCATCGGACCTTCAAAAGTGGCCATTCCATAGGCTGTTACTGCTACCACCATGAATTTAAGAATGGGGTCATTTCGAACTCGATCCCAGGCACCACGTAGCGTTAATAATCCGTTCAGCATTCCACCCCAGGAGGGAGCAATCAGCATCAGCGAAAAAGCCATTCCCAGAGACTGAGCCCAGTCGGGTAGGGAAGTGTACAACAAATGGTGAGGCCCAGCCCAGATGTAAATAAAAATCAAAGCCCAGAAGTGAATGATAGAAAGACGATAAGAATAAACTGGACGATTGGCTGCCTTTGGAAGGTAGTAATACATCAGGCCGAGGTAAGGCGTTGTCAAAAAGAAGGCAACGGCATTGTGGCCATACCACCATTGAACGAGCGCTCCTTGTACGCCAGCAAACACGGGAATACTCTTTAAAACATGTACCGGAATATGAATGTTATTAAATACATGTAAAACTGTAACGGTTATCCAGGTTCCGATGTAAAACCAGATGGCAACGTAAAGGTGATTCTCTCTACGTTTCAGAATGGTTCCGAACATATTTATTCCAAAAGCAATCCAGACGACTGCAATGGCAATGTCAATTGGCCATTCTAATTCTGCATATTCATTGGCTTGTGTATACCCCAAAGGTAGCGTCAATGCTGCGGCCAGAATAATGGCTTGCCAACCCCAGAAATGGAAAGCACTGAGCCGATCAGAAAACATTCGTGCTTTTACCAACCGTTGTAATGAGTGATAAACCCCCATGAATATTCCGTTGCCTACAAAGGCAAAAATAACAGCATTGGTGTGCAAGGGGCGGATTCTTCCAAAGGTAGTTTCTGCAAATCCTAAGTTGAAAACAGGAAAGACGAGTTGCAAAGCGGCTAACAATCCTACGCTCATTCCAATGACACCCCATATCGCTGTAGCGACGGCAAAGTTTCGGACAATGGTATTGTCATAAAAAAAATGTTCAAGCTTAGACATGTTGTTTTTCCGTTTTATGTGTTTGTAATACAAAAGACTTTTTCCCTGAATTAGCTACGAATATCATCGTTCCAAAAAGGAAGAGAAAGCTGCTGTAAATGAATAATTGAAGTGGAATCATGAGGTTGTAATTGAATTGTTGGAAATTGGTTAAGTATTTTTTGAGTCTTTGTTTTTTGGATTGTCAAAGAGGATTCTTACAGCGGGCGTATAATCATCCTCGTATTGTCCATCTTTGACCGCCCAGAAAAAAGCGCATAGGAATCCTAGTGCCACTAGGAGACTGATGGCTATTAAAAGCAATATGATTTTCATGTTTTTTCTTTATTCTCTAATTATATCGGCAAGGTACGGTGGCTATTGGTTTTGGAAAATGATGATGGTCATGTGCTAATGTGATTTTTGTCATTCGTTGTTTTGAAAATATCTTGATTTTTTGATTTAAAGGTGCAATAGAAAAGGGTCTGTTATATCATTTTTTAGAAAAGTATTGAATCTGTTTTAGAATTTAATTCGAATTAAATGCGGCTTCTAAAGTAGTGTTAATACATAGGCGCATAAGGCATTTAAGCCTTCTATCCCAAAAGAGCACATAGTAAAAATGCTTTCCTCTACAAGGTCGGAATGAGGCTTCGCTGCATTTTTTTACAAAGTTCACAGAGCCTTATATCGTTTTCTTTTATGAACTATGTAAAATTTACTGAAAGTAAATTACTATGTGCCCTTTTGCAATAGTGGGCTATGTCACTAATGTACCTATGTGTTAAAACCCGAATATAAAGGGAAAAGTCTCTGCAACTTTTACCCGCGTATTGTTCATCTTAAATCAAAGCATTATTTACTTTCTAAGCGGTCTTATTAATTACCTTTAAACTTAAAACATAACTTCCAAGCATCCCCAAAAGAATAATACTTATCGAACTCAAAGGCATTAAAATTGCCGCAATCACCGGAGATAAATTTCCTTGAACGGCATAACTCAAACCAATAACATTGTAGAGCAACGCAAACAAATAGGAGAGGTAGATCACCCAGCGACTTTTACGAATAAAATGAAGTAGTAGACGAAAGTTACTAAAGGCCTCAGCGGAAAGCATTCCATCGCAGGCAGGGGAGAAGTTGTTATTGTTTTCGCTGACCACTAATCCAACATCCGCCTGTTGTAAAGCGCCCGCATCGTTTAAGCCATCGCCAATCATTAAGACGACAGCGCCCTCTTTTTGTAAGTTTTTAATGAATTGTAACTTTTTTGTTGGAGAGCAATTGAAATAGAGATTTTTAGAACTATTGAAAAGCATGGCAAAAAAATCTTCTTGTCTGTTTTTATCTCCCGATAAAAGAAAGAGCTTGTAACTTTTACTCAACTGCTTAATTAAATTCTTTATTCCGTTTCGAAGAACGGGCAGATGTTCAAAGTAACCTTTCTTGGCGCTATTGAGACTGATAGCTGTACCTTTTTCGGATTTGTAAATGGAAACCAAAGTCTCCTTGACCAAACCTTGTGTGCCTTCCCCAGGTATTTCTTCAAAGTTCGAAACCTTCAAAGTTTCTTCCATTTTGAAATAGGAATGAATCTGCTGACTTCTTGGATGTGTGGATTGAGCGGCCAGTGACTTGACCAATGATTTTTCTTCTTGGGTTAAATTTCCATGGAAAATAACGGCTTCTTCCCGTTCTGTCAGTGTTCCGGTTTTATCAAAAACGATGTGGCTTATATGCTGAAGATTTTCAATGACGCCTGTATTTTTTAAGTAGAAATCATGACGTCCCAACAAGCGCATTACATTTCCAAAAGTGAAAGGGATAGATAATGCCACCGCACAAGGACAGGCAATAATCAAGACCGCTGAAAATGCATTGATTGCTTTGGAAGCATCTATTGGTAGCCAGTAAATTAAAGTCAATGAAGCAATGAAGAGAATAGCAATGGTAAAATATTTGCCTACCTTATTTGCCAATTGACTACTCTGTTGATGTTGTTTTTTGTGTTCAAAACTATGTTCGTTCCAAAGTTGTACGAGGTAGGACTGTACTACTCCTTTTGTTAGTTCTATATCAATAGCACCACCGCTTTGACGACCGCCAGCATAGATCAATTCTCCTGGTTCGATGCGGACAGGAGCTGATTCCCCCGTTACAAAACTATAGTCTATATAAGCGTTGCCCTTTTTTAAAATGCCATCAGCCGGAATGAGTTCCTGGCTTCTAATTTTGATATTGTCCCCAGCTTTTAACTTCTTTAAAGACACCGATTGCTCCTTTCCATCTTCTATTTTATTGGCAGCAATTGGGAAGTAAGATTCATAATCTCTTTCAAAAGAAATACTTTGATAAGTCTTTTGCTGAAACCATTTCCCAATCAATAAAAAGAAAATCAAACCGCCTAAAGAGTCCATATATCCTGCTCCGCTATGTGTCAAAATCTCAAAAGCAGATCGACCAAATAAACTGAGTATGCCAATGGCAATGGGAACATCAATATTCAATACGCTTTGACTCAAGCCTAAAGCCGCCGAACGCAAATAATCCCAACCACTATAGAAAACGAGTGGCAATCCAAGAACCAAATTGAGATAAGCGAAAATCTGAAAGTAAAGCGCATCAACCGATTTGTCTAACCCCAAATACTCCGGAAAACTCATAAACATAACATTCCCAAAAATAAAACCAGTGACGCCTAACTTATAATATAAGGCTTTTGAAGCGGTGGGCTTCTCTGTTTTGTTTAAGTTTGCAAGATTAATGTTAGGCCCGTAACCAATTCGATGTAGTAAGGCCGCTATTTTGCTTAATCGAGTGTCCGCGAGAGAAAAGGTGATATAGACTTCCTTCTTTAAGAAATTCACTTTGGATTGACTAATGCCCTGATCCAGTCGATGTAAACTTTCCAATAACCAAATGCAGGAAACGCAATGAATATCCGGAATGTAGAAGGTAACCTTAGCTCGATTTCCCTCCTTGAAATCCAACAGCTGCGCTTGAATATCGACATCATCTAGATAAGTAAATTGCTCTTCCTGAATACTTTTTAGAGAGATGCCGGGGCTATTTTCTAAATCATAGTACTGAGCAAGTCCCTCTCTTTGAAACAAGTGATAAACGGTTTGGCAACCTCGGCAACAAAAAGACTCGGTTACGCTAATCAAAGATTGATCCGTGCAAATATCACCACAGTGAGCGCAGTAAACCTCTGTTGGTTTCTTTTGGATGGATTGGACTAAGGGATAACTCATCGTTCTACAAAAGGATCATCAGTTCCATAAATGACTTCCTTGAAAGCATATTGTAAAAGATCATGGGTAGTAACAATACCAACTAATTTATTATCCTCTGTTACGGGTAAGGCATGAAATTTATTGGCCAGAAAAATATCCGCAGCTAAACCAATCGTGTCATCCGGATCTAATATGGTAGGTTCGGAAGTCATGATGTCTTTAGCATAAGTATTGTTGATCATATTCTGGGAATATGATTGTCCGGAGCTTTCAAGGCTTACCTTTTTTCGGAAATTTGATACATCCATTCTACTAATGATGCCCACCACAGACTGGTCTTTTTCTATAACTGGAATATGATGGAAAGGATAGTTTTTAAAAATAGTTTCAATCTTAGTAAAGGGTTCTATGGGAGACACATTAAGGGTCGCCTCTGTCATGATGATTCTTATATTCGTATTTGGATCCATGTTGTAATTGTTTTGTTATTGTGATAGGGCTTATTGTCTTTGATCCACCAAAGAGTTGATGATGTCCTGGGTAGAAAGAATTCCTACGAGCTTTTCATCGTCTACAATTGGGATGGCATGGAACAAGTTTTCCTTGAATACTTTTAAGGCAGTTAAAATAGATTCTTTAGAACTTAATTTAGCAAGTCCTTTGGTCATGACGCGATTTACTTTTGCGTGTTTCAAACGTACCTGATTCAAAACACCATCAAAATCATCAGATGGGTTTCCCTTCAAGAAATAGAGCAAATCACTTTTACTTACCATGCCGACTAATTGGTCTTCCTCAACAACAGGCAAGTGATGAATAGCGTGCTGATCAAATAAATTTTTGACTTCCAGTAAGTTTTCTTCTGGGTTTACCGTGAAGACTTCAGGAGTCATTAGCGTTGAAATTTTGGCATTTACATTCATTGTATTTCTTTTTGATGTTTAGATGAATTATTTACAACACAAAGATGCGCTGGGCTGGGAATGTTTTAAATGACAATTGTCATCTAGGTTGTTGATTTTTATCAATGAAAGAAGAGGGAAGGTTAAGGTTCTTCGTAATTTATAATAGGTGGATGAGGTGGATGAGGTAGATGAGGTCTCCCTTTACGCGTTCGGCCTGACTGCGTTCGGGCTGGTTCGCAGCAATTTACTGTAGAAGTAGGCCCCATTTACCTCATCTCCTTTTTATATAACCTGAAACCAATATTAATCAGTAGAAGGAATGACAAAAGTCATCGGATGCCATAGATTAAACTCGGAATTTGCACCTGTAAAGCAACAAACAACAATTCTTAAATAATTCAAATTGTACAAAATGAAAAATATTTTCCGAATCCAATTTGTATTCCTTCTTCTACTTACAACGGTTAGTTGTAACAATAATACTCACATCAAAAAAGACATGGCTGGTTTTGATCGTGCCTTTATCCCTGTTTTCTATAACACAACTTTGGGTGATTTCAAGGCAGCTCAAAATGCAATGTATGTCCTACGTGGAAAGTGGCAACACTATCAGTCTGATTTTCATCCTAAGGCAGGTGAATCTGAAGATTGGAAAGAAACCATTCGGATGATTGGAGCATGGTTGGAGGAAACAGAATGCGCCTTAGAAGAAGGGGATGCCTACAGAGCATTGATTCAATTGGATCATGCCCGCTACGAATTAGTAGACTTGCGACTTCGAGCCAATATAGATGATTATTACCTAGATTATCTATGGGATTTTGAGATGAGTATGTATGCCGTTATTGATGTGGCTAATGATCAGATGATTGATTTATTGGAGTTTAATGAATTTGAAGTGCTGGTTAAGGAGGTTCAAATGGCTTGGAAAGATTTGGATGAGCGAGATCTTAATAAACGATTATTTGACCTCCATAGAGGGAAGCTGCCAGAATGGAATTTTCGAAAAGAAAGATTAGGTCATACCGTAAAATTATTGTTAGAAGCTGTTGAAACCGCTGATCGCTGTCTATTCGCAGATGCTGCTTTAGACATAGAACCGGCATATTTAGACTATATGGCGATGTTCGGAAACTTCGAAGCAGTGGAGACTTATTATGCATTGAAGAAGTAAATTTTATGGAGGGTAGACCAGGGTGGACCAGGGTTCCCTTTTTTCACAATAAACCCACGAAAGAAGGAAACCCTTATCCATCCTTATCTGCCATCATCTACCCTTATCCACCCTTTCATATAAAAAATCAAAATCATGAAAAAGACAAAAAGAATATTATTCCCAACAGATTTCTCAAAACCGGCAGCTAGCGCTTTTCGATATGCCCTTTTATTTGCCGATCAGATTCAAGCGACCATCGAAGTTTTACATGTAGTGTACCCTCAGGGAGAATCTCTGGACTTTCCAGGAATGGCAGCGGCCATGACACAAAAGGTAGTAGAAGGGGACCAAGTTTTGCTTAAAAAGTTTATTGAAAATGGTATCACTCAGGTCTTGGGGCAATTGGAAAATGTGCCGTTGATTTCCAAAACGATTGAAGTAGGGAGCCCGATTGGATTTATCAGTGAACTGGCTAAAAGAGACAATGCTGATATGATCATTATGGGAAGTCGGGGAACGAACCGATCACGTTTTGATCGAATGATGGGGAGCATTGCAACTGGTGTAGTTGCACGAGCCAAATGTCCGGTAATGGTGGTGCCGGAAGAGACACCGTTTAAGCGATTGGAAAGAGTAGCCTATGCCAGCAATATCTTAAACTCCGATCCCTATGAGTTATGGAAATCCTTGGAACTACTAGAAATACAGGAGTTAGAGTTGCATCTGGTTCATTTTAATTATAAAAAAGAAGGCGACGCCAGAGCGTATTCAGAGCTAGAAAAAATGTCCACTTTTCTGGAGCATCAAAACCCGGATTCAGCAGTGCATATCCACCATCTTCCCGGAAAAATATTGGAGAAAGATCTCAATCAGTTTATCGAAAAAGAAAGCATTGACATGCTGGTTATGTATCAACCGGAGCATTCGATATGGGAGCGTTTGTTTGTTAAGAGTGCGACGAAGGAGATGTCCATACGTACGAAGGTGCCTTTGTTGGTTTTGAAGCGATGAGGATTTAGACTAATTAAATATTTTTTTAAGTGAGCCTTCTTATAAGTCCTCCCATTTTAAAAACGCTAATCACAAAAGGAACGCTTATTGCTTTTTCCAATTTCAGTAAAGGACTTTAAGCAAAAATTTGGATTATTGGGTTTTACTACTTACCATTACCATTTAGGTAAGTGGCTTCCTCGAAGGAAGAAACGTTTTATTTTTTACTAAGAAATCCGAGAATATGTTTAACAATGAAATTCCGAAGCTAATGATTATGGGCTTGTTGCTACTTCTGTCTTGTAAGCCGGAAAGCTCTCCAAAGGCAACAAATGTAGAAAATAAAACGGTACAAAAATCAGATAATGAAACGCAGGAAATGGTTAACGAACTTAAAGCCATTGCCACTCAAAACGATGATATAACGGTTTGGCATCTCAACAGGCCCAGGGCATTAATGTTCGACGAACAGTTGAAAAGTTTGAAGGAACCCAGTCAAGTAATTACCACGCTTTTTAAGTCTGGTAAAGAATGGTTGAACGCAGGAGAATACGCCTTAGCCATAGCCAGATTTGATAAAATCTTTTCTTATGTTCAAGAAAACAATCTCTCGCTTTCTGGAGGAACACTGAACACCATTCAAGAATTATTAGGTATGGCGTATTTACGGAAAGGAGAAGTGGAGAACTGTATTGAACACCACAATGCCTATTCCTGTATTCTTCCAATCGAAAAAGAAGGGCAACATAAAAATCGGGAAGGAGCAGAAATGGCTTTAAAAATATTTGATAACCTGTTAACCAAAACCCCTGATAATGTACAGACAAAATGGTTGTACAATATTACTCAAATGGCTCTGGGAGGCTACCCCAATAATATAACAAAGGAACGACTTATTTCCCCCGCCGTATTTGAATCAGAAACGAACTTCCCCAGATTTACAGATAAGGCAATGGAACTAGGAATTGCCGTTAATGATATATCCGGAAGTATTGTTATAGATGATTTTAATAACGACCATTATTTAGATTTAATGGTGAGTTCTTATGGTTTGGATGATCAATTAAGATATTTTCAAAATAATAAAAATGGTGGTTTTGACGAAATGACAAATGCTGCAGGTCTCAAAGGTTTGTGGAGTGGATTGAATATGGTTCAGGCCGATTATAATAATGATGGCTGGATGGATGTATTAATATTAAGAGGTGCCTGGTTAGGAAAAAACGGTAATCATCCAAATTCTTTGTTGCGAAATAATGGAGATGGTACCTTTAGTGATGTTACCAAACCCGCTGGGTTGTATTGTCATTATCCAACACAAACAGCGAGCTGGGCAGATTTCAATAATGACGGTTGGGTAGATTTGTTTATTGCCAATGAACATTCTAATTCAATGAATGCGCCTTGTCAGTTATTTCAGAATAATGGAGATGGTACATTTAAGGATGTTGCTAAAGAAAAGGGTTTAGTCGTTACGGATTTCATTAAAGGATGTGTCTGGGGAGATTATAACAACGATGGGTTCTCCGACTTGTATTTGTCTTCAATTAGAGGAGCCAATTATCTATTCAGTAACGGAGGAAGCGATAGCAATTTTACTTTTTCAAATGTTACGAATCAGTCAAAAACAGCTGGACCTGCCTTTAGCTTCCCTTGTTGGTTTTTTGATTATAATCAAGATGGTTGGGAAGATTTATTCGTAAGTGGTTTTGATTTTAAGCAGTTTGAAACAGCAGCGGGAGAGGTGGCAAAAGACCATATGGATCTTCCTGTTGCTGCGCAGCTACCACAATTATATAAGAACAACCAGGACGGTACTTTTACGGAAGTTAGTAAATCGCTTGGTGTCGATAAAGTACTGTATACCATGGGCTGCAACTTTGGTGATCTAAATAATGATGGTTATCCTGATTTTTATGCAGGGACAGGAACACCGGATTTTCGAGCACTAATTCCTAATAAAATGTTTCTCAATAGTGGTGGGCAACGTTTTTTGGATGTTACCAAGTCAGGAGGATTTGGGCATTTACAAAAAGGACATGGTGTGAGCTTTGGAGATGTAGATTTTGATGGAGATCAAGATATTTATCATGTCTTGGGTGGTTCTTATGATGGAGATAACTTTATGAACGCATTATTTGTTAATCCTGGAATTCAAAACAACTGGATTAAATTAAAACTTCAAGGTGTCCGTACGAATAAAGCAGCAATTGGAACTAAGATAAAGATTACCGCATCTAATGGAAAAGGTAAAAAACAAGACTTTTACAATACTGTCAACTCCGGCGGAAGCTTCGGTGCAAATCCATTGTTAATTGAACAGGGACTTGGTGAATATAACCTAATTGATAAGCTGGAGATAACCTGGCCGGGTCAAAATAATACTCAAATTATTAAGAACATTGAACCGAGAGCTTATTATGTAATTACGGAAGGACAAGACAAACCGAATCGGGTTGATATTAAAGCTTTAACGTTAAAAGGCAATCACGGTCATCATCACCATCATTAAATAGCCTCCGTCTCCAGCCCTTAAATATTCCCGTTTAACTGGCTTTATTCTTCATTGAGCAAATTTAGTAGGCTGTTTACCAATCAGTATGTTATTTTTACTCGAGTTTATTATCTTTGGAATGAACAGAATGCCATTTCCAAAAAACACTATTATTATATTAATGCGATTTCTATTTTATTTTTTACTTTTTTGCACTTTGGGGTTTTCACTGAATGAATCTCTAATTCACTCTAAGGAGGCTTCCGTTAGTTTTCGTTCTGATGCAAAGCTAGAATTGATCGAGGCACAATCCGATGCACTTAAAGGGATCATCAATGCCGAAAAAAGAACCTTTGCTTTTGTTGTTCCAATAAATAGTTTTGAAGGCTTTAATTCTCCTTTGCAACAACTGCATTTTAATGAAAATTATCTAGAAAGCAATATTTATAAATCAGCTACTTTTACTGGGAAAATTATTGAAAAAATTGATCTGACAAGAAATGGGGAATATGTTATTCGGGCAAAAGGAAAACTGAAAATTCACGGTGTTAGCAGAGAGCGAATCATTAAAAGTAAATTGACGATAGACGAGGGTGTTTTTAAAGTGAAATCGAACTTCTCCGTTTTGTTAAGTGAGTATAATATTGAAATACCTAGAATTGTACGACAGAAAATTACAGAAGAAATCAAGATCGCTATAAATGCAATATTCGAAGAGAAGTAAATTATTCTTTCCCGTAGTTATGGTCATCGCAGTACTCTGTTCTCTGCGTATAAATTTGTATGCACAATCTCCGTTTTTTCATGTAAAAGAACTTCCTCGCCAAATAAGTCAATCTGGATTTAATACTATTTATGAAGATCATTCTGGCCGTATCTATATGGGGGCAGATAGTGGTTTGTTGTTTTTTGATGGGCAAAAGATGCACAAAATCCCTGTAGTCGGTGATTCAATTATTGTTGTGACCGCTATTTTTCAAACGAAAGAAAAGCTTCTTTTGGTGGGGTGTTCGAATGGTCGGATATTTAAAATGGATCAGGGAATATTACAGATCTTCGAAATAGAAGAGGGGCATCCAAAATCCCGAATCATCGGGTTTGAGGAGGATAGTTTAGGACGACTTTGGTTTGCAACTTATGGAGAAGGAGTCTATTTTTTTGATAAAAAGAGGTTATATAATATCGATGAAGATGAAGGAATCTTAGGGAATGATATATATGTAATGGAGCAAGGAACGAATGGAGAAATTTGGCTCGGAACAGACGGGGGAATTAGTATTTGTTCCTTTGAAAACGAAACCAAAGTTATTCGAAATATTACCAAAGATGATGGACTCCCAGATGATATCGTTCATGAAATTCATGCAGATGATCAGGGACACTTCTGGATTGGCATGTATGATAATGGGGTTTGTCGATTTAATACAACGAAAGACACCTTCGACTTTAGAACAGAGGGGTGGTCTTCAGGCGTTGTTAATTGTATGGAGATATTTGAAGAAAAAGAAATATGGATAGGGACAGAAGGTGACGGCCTTTATAGATACCTGATTCAAGATAGTGTTTTAGTAACCGTCAATAACAATATTGATTTTTCTAAATCAAAAATAGAAGACTTATTAAAAGATGTAGAAGGGAATATTTGGGTGCTTGATAATATACATAAAATAGCTTGTGCTAATAAGCAATTTGAACGACTTCCTGTCCCGCTAAACCATATTCAATCCTTGCTGATAGATGAAAACCATACACTGTGGATGGGGACTGAAGAAGGGCTTTTTTGTAGAGAGAATAATAAACATAGAACCTTAGGGGAAAGACTGAAAAATAAGAATCTGAACGTTACCAGCCTCTTTCAAGATAAATTTGAAAACATATGGATTGGTACTTTTGGTGATGGCATTTATCTGTATCACGAAGCTACAAAATCAGTCAATCATTTTACAGAAAAAGATGGTTTAACTAATAATTCGATTCTGTCCATAGATGGAGTTAATGGCCATGTATGGCTGGCTACTCTTGGAGGGGTAACTGAAATTGATACTAAACAGAACCTTCTGAAAAGAAACAAGTTAAGCGTTAGGAATTTCAATCAATCAAATGGCCTGGGGACTAATTTTATTTACAAAGTTTTTGTCGATAGTAAACAAAGAGCCTGGTTTGGTACGGATGGAAAAGGATTAAGCGTTTTAGAAAATGGAGGTATAAAAAATTTTCGTGAAATTATTGTTACGAAAAACGAAAAACCTGATACGGTTATTCTAAAAACGATCTATGCAATCACAGAAGACCAAGGAGGTAATATTTGGTTTAGCACTTCTAAGAATGGTGTATTTAAATATGATGGTCAGCATTTTTATCAATTATCTTTAAAAGAAGAATTGAATCAAACAACGATTTCCAGTTTGATAAGTAATAATCAAGGAGATATTATCGTAGTATATCCTAATGGTGTGGCCATTTTAAATCCCGTAACCAACCACCTCATTTATTATGATCATGAAGTTGGATTAAAAGATTTCGATCCAAACTTAAATGCGGGGACAGTAGATGAAAATGGTAACATTTGGTTTGCCGGTCATTCTCAAATAATAAAATATGTTTCGCTTAACGAATCTTTTGAAATTCATCCACGGACAATAATAAGTGAGCTCCTTCTTAATTACCAATCGATACCTTTTTTAGCTAATTCGACTTTTACGTTTGACCAAAACAATATTGTATTCAGATATCTTGGACTTTGGTATACGGCCCCTGAAAAAGTAAAATTTAAATATCGGCTCAAAGGTTACGATCAGGTATGGATTTATTCTAAAGATAATCAAGTGTCCTATTCTAGTTTGCTTCCTGGAGATTATTCTTTCGAAGTTACTTCTACCGAAAATGAGACTTTTATAGATGAACCTTTAGCAACTTATTCTTTTACAATAGGGAAGCCTTTCTGGCAGCAAAGTTGGTTCTTGTTGTTAAGTGCGCTATTGTTAGTGATCGGTTCTTATGTCTTTATTAAAATTAGAGATCAAAGAAACCAAAGAATTAACGAATTGCAAAAAGAAAAACTCTTTAGTCAGTTGGCCACATTAAAAGCACAAATTAATCCCCATTTTTTATTCAATAGTTTCAACACATTGGCTGGTTTAATTGATGAAAATCAAGAAGCCGCCGTTGAATATGTAGAACGACTTTCTGACTTCTACCGATCTATGTTGCAATATCGTGATGTAGATGTAATTCCAATTCAGGAAGAAATTGAAATCGTAAAGGATTATACCTTCTTGTTGAAAAAACGATTTGGGGACAACTTCAATATTGCCGTGAACGTAAACGGAGCTCCCGTTTCTCTAGCACCTTTGAGTTTACAAACATTGGTAGAAAATGCAGTTAAGCACAATGTTATCTCTAAAGCAAAACCACTCAACGTTTCTATTGATATTGAAGAGGGTAAATATGTAGTAGTAACCAATAATATTCAAAGAAAACTACAGGCAGAACGCTCCACTAGTTTTGGCCTGCAAAGCTTAAAAAGACAATATGAGCTCTTAGGAAAACAGAAAATAAGAATCGTAGAATCTGAAGATTATTTCAAAGTAGGATTACCAATGATTAAGAGATGAAGAAGAAATAAAACCTTGAAAACATGAAAGTAATAATTATAGAAGACGAAGCGGCAGCTGTTAGAAGATTGACTAAAATGATTCTAGAGATAGAACCTAGTATTCAAATTCTAACAGATTTAGATAGCATTGAAAGTAGTGTTGACTGGTTGTCTAACAACACACATCCAGATCTGTTATTTATGGATATAAATCTTGCGGATGGAAATTCCTTTGAAATATTTAACCACATAAAAATAGACAAACCGATAATTTTTACCACCGCATACGATGAATTTGCCATCAAGGCTTTTAAAGTGAATGCGTTGGATTATATTTTGAAACCGATTAAGAAAGTAGAACTAGCGACTGCTATTGCAAAATTTAAAAAATCAATAAAATCAAAACTTCCTGATTATAAAGAATTAGCGAAAGCCATCCAGCAAAACAAATCGCCCAAACGATTCTTAATTCGCCTTGGTCAACAGATCAAAATTGTAGAACTAAAAGAGGTCGCTTACTTCTATACGCAAGATAAAATTACCTTTCTTATTACAAAAGAAGGAAAGCGGTATCCCATAGATTTCTCACTTGATCACATCGATGGAATTGCTGACTCCGCTTCCTTTTTTCGAATTAATAGACAATTTATTGTAAGCATGTTTTCTATTGATGAAATGCAATCCTGGACGAAATCCAGAGTTCGAATACTCCTAAATCCACCCGTTATTCCGGAAACCATAGTTAGTACTACTCGTTCCCCTCACTTCAAGAAATGGCTAACTGGTGACATTTGAAAATCAACTTACTGCTTTTAGACTTTTTCGGTAGTCTTTTTTTCCCGTTCAGTATTTCTTAGGCTTTGGGTAGTTGGCAAACAGGTATATTAGTGTATCAAAAACTAATATGTAAAATGTCAATACAAATGAGACAAATAACCAACACCCTTTTATCTGTATTCCTTTTGGCCACACTTTCTTCCCAAAGTGGATGGTCTCAATGCACCGCCTTATATAGTTTTGATATGCAAGGTGTTAATGTTGATTTTGAAGATTTATCAACAACAACAACTGGAAGCATAAACTCCTGGTTTTGGGATTTTGGTGATGGAGCAACCTCTACCTTGCAAAATCCATCGCATACTTTTAACGAAATAGATGATTTTGATGTTTGTCTGACCATCACTACTACTACGGGGTGTACCGATCAAATTTGTTCAGAAGTAGAACCTTGTGATCTTACCGTTACTATGAACATCGGTACCTGTGATGCCAATGACCAAGTACAATTAGATATCACCATATTTGATGTTTTTGACAATGCTGACGAAGTAGATCTGTTTATAGATGGAGTAATTGTGCCAGGAGGTCCTTATGACATAGACGGTGATGCGCCTGTTTTTGTCACTATAACAATACCTGGAGATGGACTGTCTCATACACTTGTAGTCCAATCAAATGACATTGGAGGCTGTATAGAAGAGTTGGTTTTTGTTGCTCCTGATTGTGGATCGAATTGTTTTCTGTCCGGTCTTGGGGTCACCTTTCAAGGAGGTACAACGCATAATGTAGATGTCGATGGTGATTTTTTTGATCCAGTAAGTATAACAATAGAAGCAGGAGATATAGTTCATTGGATTTGGTTAGACGGAGGACACAGTACTACTTCTGATGCAACAAGTGGTCCCGATTCATGGAACTCAGGAGTAATAGGTATTGGTTCCACTTATGAGAAAATCATCACAAATCCGGGCGTACATCTCTATTATTGTGTTCCTCATGGTGGCCCAGGTGGGTCCGGGATGGCAGCAAATATTGTAGCCAATTGTCCTGCTGGGAATACTTTTAACATTGATGTTACCTTTAATACTACAGCAGCTAATCCCGGTGGATTCAACTTTAAAATTGATGGCGTTATTCAAGCCGGAAGCCCGTTTCCATATAATGGTACCGGCGCTCAATTAGTAAGTACCACTATAACAGGAGATGGAGTTACCCATACTATTGAAATCGAAGACGTAGATGATCCTACATGTGTGTTAACAACTGATCTCGTAGCTCCTGACTGTGGTGCAGCTCCTAGTTGTTCCCTATCCCATACTGCCGTAGAAAATGGACCATGTGATGGATCGAATAATGTTCCGGTTGACCTTACGGTAAATGTTATTAATGGGGGAGCTAACGGTTTTAATGTTTTGGTAGACGGTACAACAATCCCAGGTAGTCCTTTTCCTTATGATGCCTCCGGTCAAACCATGATAACGATAGATGTTCCAGGCGATGGACAAAATCATAACATTACAGTCACAGATGATCTAGATGCCGCCTGTACATCAAGTATTGCTATTACTACAACAGATTGTGCCATTCCCTGTGCGCTAACGAATTTAACAGCAACCTCTGGGTCATCAGTAACACATACAGTACTGGTGGAAGATTTCCAATTTAATCCAGTTGACATTACCATTTCCGATGGAGACATCATAGAATGGGATTGGGTCGGTGTCATTGATCACACCACAACGAGTGATGCGACAGGAGGAGCAGATAGTTGGGATAGTGGATTGCTTGGTCAGGGCGCAACTTATCAATCTCCCGTTTTATCAGCTGGTGTTCATCCATACTATTGCATACCGCATGGTGCTGCTGGAGGGGTAGGAATGGCTGGCACAATCACGGTTCAACCGAATTGTACTAATGGCGAGGTGAGTGTTCTGGTAACCTTCAATGAATCTGGCGGTAGTTTTGGCGGATTTAATGTCTTAGTAGATGGAACCAATGAAGGCACCTTTCCTTATAATAATAGTGGGACAACATCGGTAAGCGTAAATGTAGTAGGAGATGGACTACCTCATACAATTCAAATAACAGATGTAGATGAAGCAGCATGTACAGTAAGTACAAGTATCACAACGCCGAATTGTAATGCTCCTACTTGTCAACTGACAGTAAGCGCGGTGGAAAACGGAGCCTGTGACGCTAGCGATAATGTCCCCGTAGATGTAACAGTGACAGATGTCGGTGGAGGCGCGAGTGGTTTCAATGTCTTAGTAGATGGCACAAATG
>CAZDTI010000012.1:32668-47128 GCA_964508085.1 uncultured Saprospiraceae bacterium
GATATAGATGAGGCTACTTGTAACAATAGTACTACGCTAACGACAACAAACTGTGCAATTCCTTGTCAGTTATCTAATCTAATGCTAACAGCTGCGACGGGAGGAACACCTGTGACGCATACTGTACTTGTAGAGGATTTCGAATTCACCCCTAATAACATTATTGTTACAATTGGGGATGTCGTACACTTTGATTGGACAGGAGTAGTAGATCACACGACAACTTCTGATGCCACGAGTGGGGCAGACAGCTGGGATAGCGGATTACTTGGTCAAGGAGCCAGTTACGATGTCACTCCTCAGAGTTTAGGCATTCATCCTTATTTCTGCATTCCGCATGGTGCCGTTGGTGGGGTAGGGATGGCTGGAACTATAGATGTGTTGCCTCCTTGTGATCAAGGTCAAGTGGCACTTACCATCAGCTTCGAATCGGTGAATGGAAGTTCTAATGGATTTAATGTATTGGTGGATGGACAATTGTATACTGGAAGCCCTTTTGCTTATAGCTCAACGGGGATGAATCAATTGACCATCAACTTGCCGGGAGATGGGGTATCACATCTTATCACAATAGAAGATTCAGATAATGTTAGTTGTGGATTAGAAGAGGCAATTGTGACGGCAGATTGTGGGGAATCGATTCCTTGTGATTTAACAATTAGTAATACCACTATAGGGGATTGTGATACTAGCAATCAAGTCCCTGTAAATTTGATGCTTGATCATGATGGGACAGGAGCTGAATTTAATGTATTCGTGGATGGGATACTTTACCCAGGAAGTCCGTTTAATTATAACAATAGTAATACGACAGAACTAAATCTAAGTCTTCAAGGAACAGGAACTACCCGGTTAATTGAAGTGGTTGATGTAGATAGTCTGAATTGTACTGCCAGTAGTACTGTTTCGGTTCCTTTATGTGGCCCGCCTTGTGAAATCATAGACTTGGAGATTTCGACAGCAACAACACATATCGTAGAGGTGAGGGATTTTGATTTTTTTCCTGCGGAAATTGATGTACTGTTAGGGGATACGGTCCTGTTTGTTTGGACAGGGATCGTTCCTCATACGGCGACCTCTGATGCGACTACTGGCGCGAGTAGTTGGGATTCTCCTCTGCTCGGACAAGGAGCTACCTTTGAAGTCATTTTAAATGAATTAGGTAATCACCCTTATTATTGTATTCCTCATGGAGGGCCGGGTGGAATCGGTATGGCGGGAGTAATAAACGTATTGGAAAATTGTAATAATGGTACTGCTACCATGTCGCTTAATTTTGAAACCAATAATGGAAGCGCACTTGGTTACAACGTGTTTTTAGATGGAAATCTAATAGCAGGCCCTATTGCTTATGATGACCCTACTGGATACAATAGCGCCTTATTAGAAGTACCAGGAGATAGTACTATGCATTTGTTGACCATTCAAGATTTAGAGGTTGACTTTTGTGCAGCTACCGTTTCCTTTACTACGCCCTTCTGTGAGGTGTTTTGTGAGATTAAAAACTTAGCAGCAGTCTCTGGAGAAGATCTTATCCATGAAATAGAAGTGAAAGACTTTGTATTTGAGCCGCTTAGTCTAACAGTACGAACAGGCGAAACCGTTAATTTTGTTATGACTGGTGATATTCCCCATACCGCCACTTCTGATGCTTTGTCAGGAATTGATAGTTGGGACAGCGGTTTGATGTCTACGGGGGAATCATTTAGTACCGTTATTGACACAGAGGGAATGCACCCTTATTACTGCATACCACATGGCGGACCTAATGGTATTGGTATGGCGGCAACGATTGATGCTGTTGCAAATTGTGAAGATGGAATGGTGACTGCAGAAATTAGTTTTGAAATAACAAGTGGCAGTGCTGCCGGTTACCATATTTTTATCGATGGAACTCCTATTCCGGAAAATCCAATTCCCTACGATGACCCAACAGGATTAAATACTTACTTTTTGGAATTACCAGGTGATGGTGAAGCTCACTTGATCACAATTCAAGACAATGAAACCTCTTTTTGTGCCGCAACAACTACCCTCGAAGTTATAGATTGTAGTGCAATTTGTACGATGGGAGATCTTTCGGCCGAGCTTAGTTCTCCTGAAAACCATATCATCGACGTTCTTGATTTTGATTTTGCACCAAGTGATTTGACTATAAACCTAGGAGACACCATTCGTTTTGTTTGGACCGGAGATATTCCACACACCGCAACTTCTGACACGCTCAATGGGCCTGATAGCTGGGATAGTGGTCTTTTGGAACAGGGAGCTGAGTATGTTTTAGTGTTGGAAACGGAAGGAACGCATCCCTATTATTGCATTCCACATGGTGGCTCAGGAGGAATAGGAATGGCAGGCGTAATTAATGTGGTCAATAACAATTGTCAGAATGGAATGGTTGCCACGACAATTCAGTTTTCTAATGAAAGTGGTAGCCCAGATGGCTTCAATGTGTTTGTAGATTCTTTGTTACAAGCTGGTAGTCCTTTCGATTATGCTAGCGGAGGACTCAATGAATTAGAAATTTTAGTTCCTGGAGATGGTTCGACTCATGATATTGTTATCGTAGATATAGATGATTTGTTGTGTACAGATACTGTATCTTTGCTTACGCCAAATTGTAGTACAGATTGTCAGCTAAATACAATGATAACTTTGATCGAAGAATGTGACACCAGTGGTCTGTCGATTTACGAATTAACTGTTTTTTCTCAAAATGTAGATACACTGTTCAACGTAACTGTTGATGGAAATCTAATAACAGGAAATCCATTTAGCTATGCTGAAAACGATACGACTTTGCTGACTATTGGTATTCCCGGAGATGGCGAGATACATTATATAACTGTGACAGATGCAGATAGTTTGACCTGTATGGATTCACTGGAGGTACTAACTTCAGATTGTAATGCTACATGTAACATTAGTTCTACCGCTACTCAAATAGGTAATTGTGATGCAAATGCTATGTTAGGCTATAATGTTTTGGTAACAGTAGAAAATCCAGGTACAGGATTTAATTTGTTCTTAGATGGCACCCCTTCTGGAAATAACCCCATTGATTATGATGGAACTCAAACGACTGTTTCAATACTGATACCAGGAGATGGATTGCCACACGAATTGATTGTTCAGGATGTAACGGATGTCAATTGTACCGATACCCTTTTGATTACGACAATTGATTGTTCCTTAGAATGTAATTTACTCGATCTGACCATCGAAATGGAAGTGCCACAAACCCATGAAATTGATGTTGAAAATTTTGATTTCGAACCCATTTATCAGGTAATAGAAGCGAAAGATACGGTGCGTTGGATTTGGACTGGTGACGTTCCGCATACTGCCACGAGTGATACCATTTCAGGGCCAGATGTATGGAATAGTGGCTTGCTGGGACAGGGAGCAACTTACGATTATGTAATTCAAACAGTAGGTTTACACCCTTATTACTGTGTGCCTCATGGTTCACCTGGAGGAGTAGGAATGGCTGGCACCATAGAAGCGAATGACCCTGTTGCAGACACCATGATGTTTATAAGAGTAAATTTTGTAGCAACCAACACTAGTGTAGATGGGTATCAAGTACTTTTTGATAATGAAGTATTAGCAACAAACAATTACCATCCCAGCGGATTCAATTCAGTAATGGCCGAAGTGCCGGCTGACGGATTGGCACATGAAATTAGAGTAGAGGATTTATCCTTGATGGATTGTTTGGTAGATACAATTATCCAAATGCCAGATTATGCTGATCCATGTTATGGTTTTACTGCTGGCTTTGATGCTCAAATAGATCAGTTGACATTCGAAGTTGAATTTTTAGATTTGTCTAACAATGCTATTTCATGGCTCTGGACTTTCGGAAATGGCGATACTTCTAGTGATCAAAATCCAAGCTATACTTATTCGGAGAGTGGGCTCTACGAAGTTTGTCTGGATGTCAGTGACGCAGAAGGTTGTCAAAGCATTACTTGTGATTCTATACTTGTAGGGGCTTATGTTTGTGAAGCAGCTTATATTTATGATATAAATGGTTTACAAGTAATTTTTGAAGATCAATCTCAGTCAACAGAGCCACTCACAGAATGGGAATGGAACTTTGGGAATGGAATCAGTCTTACTGGGGTACAAAACCCAACTTATCAGTTTGATACTTTAGGCATTTATGAAGTTTGTCTTACTATTACAGGAGGGAATTGTCTTGATGATACTTGTATGATCATTGATCTAAGTGACCCTTGTTTGTCCTTCGTTGCGGATTATAGTTATGTGGTAGATGTTAATGATTACTCTGTCCAATTTTTAGATTTGACCAGCGGAAATGCAGATCAATGGTTATGGGGCTTTGGAGATGGCAACACGAGTAATGATCAAAATCCAAGTCACAGTTATGCCGCTCCGGGTAGCTATAATGTCTGTCTTTTAGTTCAGGATACAGATTTGGGTTGCAACCAATCCATATGTGAAACCATCCTGGTCGGGACTACCGGAATTCTTGCACCTCCAAATCCAAATCGTAGTTTAACGATTTTTCCAAATCCAGTAATACACAACGAAGTCTTTTGGAATATTGAGGGAATCCAAGCTATCGATTTTGGGCAAAACCTGCCGATAAAAATTTATGATACAAAAGGCAGAACCGTTTTCCAGCAAGAATTGATTGGAGCAGAATTGATGAACTTAGAAGTAAAAAGTCTGAATGTAGCTGGTGTTTATTTTATTGAAATACGTGGTCAGGAATATGTTTATAGGGCCAAAGTAGTAGTGCAATAACTTGTTTTTTGTCAAATGTGTTAAGTAGATGGAGTATATTAGGTGGATGGGGCCAGTCCGATTTTCGCAGACGGGCGGGCCTCATACACCTTATTTCCTCATCTCCTCCTCCATAACATTTTCAAATATCCAATATTCACGCTTAGAGACTAAATATTCTTATTCAGAATAACTAATTTTAATAATTAACAACAAGTATTTAATTTAGAGTCAAGATGAAGATAAGAACCATTTTTCTACTTTTTATAATAGCAAGCTGCTATAGCTTGTGGATCATGTCTTGCAAGCATGACATGATTGAAATAGATGATGATTTGATGCCCATCGATACTATGCCAGTGGATACTATGCCTTCTGATACGATGACGATGGATACTACGGTAGTAGACACAATGGGAAATGATGTGCCTTGCGATCCGGATATTGTTTATTTTGAAACTGATATTTTGCCATTGCTCAATTCGAATTGTGCATTTAGTGGCTGTCATGATGCTGCTTCTGCTGAAGATGGGGTCGTCCTTGAAACTTATGAATCTGTTATTGCCACAGCAGACGTAGAGCCTTTTAATCTAGAGGATAGTGAAATTTATGAAGTGCTGATAGATGATGATCTTGGAGATAGAATGCCTCCTTCTCCAACGCCCCCTTTGGATCAAGATCAAATACAACTCATCGCACTTTGGATTTTGCAAGGTGGAGAAAATTTGTTTTGTAACCCTGACCTGGAACCCTGTGATTCGGAATCTGTGAGTTATTCTACAACTGTTGAACCTATTGTTAGTTTGTATTGTGTCGGTTGTCATAGTGGGAATCCGCCCTCAGGTGGAATAGACCTAAGTACTTATAGTGGCCTTAAAACAGTAGCAGATGCAGGTCGTTTAGTAGGTGCAATAAGTTGGGAAGACGATTATGAAAATATGCCAAGAAACGGAGACCAATTACCGAATTGTGAATTGGATCAGATAAAAGCCTGGGTAGAGGAGGGAGCGTTAAATAATTAAAAGTGAAAAAAATGAACAAACTGTCATGGTCTGATATTAATGTTGAGCGAAAGTTTTATAGCGAAAGCTCAATTCAATTTATTAAACAAGTGATTTGTATTCTTATTGTTGGGGTGTTCGGTCTTACTACTTCATGTTATTATGATACCGAGGAAGATTTATACGGGACCATAGAATGTAGCTTAGATGACATTGGATACACCGCTACCATTTTGCCAATTATTTCTAACAATTGTTACGAGTGCCATGATCAAGGAAACAACTTTGGAAACATTACATTAGAAGGATACGGAGCATTAAAAACATACGTAGACAATGGGCAATTACTAGGTGCCATCAAACATCAGTCTGGTTTTTCTCCTATGCCTAAAAATCTTTCGAAGTTGCTGGACTGTGAAATTGAAAAGATAGAAGCTTGGGTAAATGCAGGAGCTTTAAATAATTAATAAAATCAAGATCATGAAAAAGTACGTTTTAATTTTGATCCTAATTGGAATTATCGGAGCTGGTGTTGGTTACAGTATTTATCACAAGCCGCACGAAAATATTAATAAGGCAAAAGCGGATCACAGGATTTCTGCAATAGAGTTATTTTCTGCCTATCAAACGAATGAGGAAAATGCCAATGCTGTTTATTTGGATAAAATCATAGAGGTTGAAGGTCTCGTAAAAGAAACGAAAGAAGAAGACGGAATGGTCAATGTAATGTTAGAAGCTGATGATATGATGTTTGGGGTGCGTTGCCAATTGGATAATTTATCTAAGCACAAAAGAGTACAATTCGCTGTTGGAGAAAAAATTTCCTTGAAAGGAAAATGCACTGGGTCGCTGATGGATGTTGTAATGGTGAGGTGTGTGGAAATTTAATTAAAGGAGGATGAGATGTGATGCAGCGGATTAAATTTTTCTCTAACCTATAATTGGTGGGAATAAAGTGAAGCCTTAACAACGGAACACTACAAATGGCGGAGAATCTTAAAAGCCGAAAAATATTTTAACAATTAATAATCACATCAAAGATGAAAAAAGTCCTTCTAAGTTTACTGGCCCTCTTTATCACGATGGGTACCATAAACGCACAAAAACACTTTACCCGCTCCGGGAAAATATCTTTCTATTCAGATGCTCCCTTGGAGAAAATAGAAGCATATAACAGTACAGCTACATCGGTCATAGATTTGGAGTCGGGTCGTATGGAATTTGCAGCACTGATCAAAGCCTTTCAATTTGAGAAGGCATTAATGCAAGAACACTTCAATGAAAACTATATGGAGAGTGGTAAATATCCTAAAGCAAAGTTTAAAGGAAGTATTTCAGATCAATCAAAGGTAGACTTTAATAAAGATGGAACTTATGAAGTGACCTTAAAAGGGATAATGACCATTCATGGCGTGGATCAGGAGCTTTCAGTACCTGCAGTTTTTGAAATTGAAAATGGGCAAATTCGCGGGACAGCTTCATTTGCCGTAGCTGTCGCAGATTATAAAATTGAAGTGCCGGCAGTTGTCAACGAAAATATTGCCGAGCAAGTTCAGATTTCTGTAGAAATGGATTATGAATTATTTAAGTAGTAACTTAGTTATGACAGGGTGTAAAAACTTAGTAATCATTTTTATTTTGGTCGTTTCCTTTCCTTTGTTGCTAACGGCTCAGGAAGGGGAGGAAGACCTGCTAAGTATGCTCGGGGAAGAGGAAACAATCGAATATGCTACTGCTAGTTTTAAAACCAATAGAGTTATTAATTTACATTCTCTGGAAAGTACCTCCAGAGGTGTCCTGGATGTGAAAATTTCCCATCGTTTTGGTTTTATTAATGGTGGTTTCTCCGAGCTCTTTGGCCTTGATGCGGCAACTATTAGAATCGGTGGGGATTATGGGATTACTGATTTACTAACCGTAGGAATAGGACGAAGCAGCCAAGAAAAAGTATACGATGCCTTTGGGAAATATAAAATTCTGAGACAGAGTTCTGGAGCCAAAAAAATGCCAGTGACAGCCGCTTTATTCGCTAGTGTCAATTGTAAATCGATACCTTTTCAAAACCCGGATCGGGAAAACTACTTTTCTTCCAGATTGTATTACACTTTCCAGCTTATTGTTGGACGAAAATTTAATGATAACTTTTCTCTCCAATTGTCACCAACTGTAGTGCATCGGAATTTAGTTCGAACGAATGAGGAGAGCCATGATGTTTATGCATTAGCGGTTGCTGCTCGACAAAAACTAACGAAGCGACTGGCCATTAACCTAGAATATGTATACGTCCCAGAAAACCAACTGGCAGATGGCTACCGGAATTCCTTGTCCATTGGTTTTGATATTGAAACAGGTGGGCACGTTTTTCAACTCCATTTTACCAATTCTACATCAATGGTAGAAAAAGGGTATATCACCGAAACAGTTGGAGACTGGGCAAACGGAGATATTCACTTCGGATTTAATGTATCCAGAGTTTTTACAGTTGCTAAAAATAAAAAATCAAGATTATGAAATATTTAGTTATTGCTTCTTTTTTTATACTGTCTTTGTTTAGTCCTGCTAAAGAACAGGAAATACATTGTTATATATTCGTAGCAGAGGAATGTCCAATTAGTATTTATATGGCAAAGCCTTTAAGGACAGCCATGGAAAAGTTTGGTGATGAAGTAACCTTTCATGCGGTATTCCCAAAACGTAATTCTACGGAGCAAACAGCTCAACGTTTTTTGGAAGCCTATAAATTGAAAGGAATGGAAACACTTCTAGATCCGGAACAAAGCTTTGCAAAGAAAACAGGAGCGACCATTACACCAGAGGCTATCGTTACGGATCAAGAGGGAACCATTTTATACCGTGGTCGAATAAGTGATGCCTACGCGGCTCCCGGCCGCATGAAACATGGCCCAAGGAATAATGATTTGGTTGAGGTATTAAAATCATTAGAGAATGGAAAAGAAGTGGTTGAGCCTTGGAAGCCTGCAGTTGGTTGTTTTATTACTTTTCATTAAGTTTGTTAAATGCGGCTAATTATTATTTTGATTTTACTTTGTTTTGCTTTTTTTGGAATGGCACAAAATGTAACTTATTCAAAAGACATAGCCCCCATCATCCAACGTCATTGCACCAGCTGCCACCAAAAAGGAGAGGTGGCCCCAATTCCTTTTACGACCTATGCTGAAGTGTCTTCTTACGCGAGTATGATTGCTTTTGTAACGCGTACGAAATATATGCCTCCGTGGAAGCCTGTTCATCATCCCAAGCACCGTTTCGAATTAGAAAGAGGACTGACAGACCAAGAGATTCATTTAATTCAGGAATGGATTGATAATGGCCTTCAAAAAGGTGACTTAGAAAATGACAATCTGATTGCAAATAAGGAAAATCTGGAAATATCAGCGCCCGATGTCGTTTATGCTATGGCCGAACCCTTTGAACAATACGGTGTGTACTACGATCAATTCAGAGTATTTGTTATTCCCACAGAAGAATTAGTAGATCGCGAAATCACTTCTATTGCTTTTGTTCCTGGAAACAAGAGTATTGTTAGAAGTTGCCAAATTTCAATAGATACCACCAGTAAGTCACAAGCCTTGGATGCCTGGGATCCGCAGTATGGGTATTTTAGTTTTGGTGCTTTAGGTTTTGTTCCAATGGAAAGTCGATGGTACAATTGGCAGCCTGGGAAACCCGTTACTGATTTTCCAGAAGGCACAGGAAAGCGTTTGCCAAAAGGGTCAAAAATTCTGATGCATATTCATTATGGCCCTACAGGATTCCCTCAAAAAGATTCGTCTTTTTTGCAAATTAAATTTGCAAAGAAAAAAATTAAACAAGCGATTTATACGGCTTCTTTGATCTCTCCTTATAACATGACCAATGACAGTTTTTTCATTCCTGAAAATGAGGATGTCCGAGTCCATGCTAAATTTGAAGTACCTTTTGATATTGCTTTGCATGGCCTTTTTCCGCATAGCCATTTGCTGGGTAAGCGTTGGGAGGTATTTACGGTCGATCCAGAAACGAAAAGCTCTGAAGTACTTTTGAAAATAGAAGACTGGGATTTTAAGTGGAAACAAATGTATGATTTCAAAGAACCTAAGGTTTTGAAAAAAGGAACAGTAGTACACGCCTTAGCAGCTTATGACAATACACTCGAAAATTTATCAAATCCCAGCAATCCTCCTCGAAAAATGCCCTGGGGAAAAAGAATGTTTGAAGAGTTGTTTTTAGTCTTTTTTAAGTTCTCTGAGGTCCCATCTAATAATACTAATCCAATAGTAGAAATTGACTTGAAACAAGTTAATGTCAGCTCATCTAAGATTCATTTTGACATCCTAGCTTCTAAAAAATCAATTTTAAAAGCAGCCATAAAATCTTTCGATGGAAAACAGCAGCTTTCACTTTTCACTAACAAGGTTTTTAAGGACGAGAAAATTTCTGTGGAAGTTTCTTTGGCCGATTTACCGAAAGGAAACTACTATATCGAAATAGAAGAAAGTTCAACTGGTCTGAAAAAACAAAGAGTGTTTTTATATGCAGAAGATGCGCTTTTTGAATGATTTTTAAAAATGAATTTCTCCGGTTCATTTAATGGACAGAAAAGACTCCTCGTTTAGCAGCTTTTAATTCCTGTTCAGCAAGAATCATTTAGAATGTATTTTTCAAGGGTTTATCTTTATTGGTATTAAACAACCTCTAAAAAGAACCTATGAAAAAAATTATACTGATATTAATATTACTTTGGACAATAGTGTGCCCGACTGCTGAAGCTTGCGATGCTTGCGGTATTAGCTCCAATAATATAGGGGCTGGTTTATTAACAAATTACCGCAGCAATTTTTTAGGGTTTAGCTGGCAGCAGTCGGTTTTTACAAATGCTAATAGTGAGGATAATGAATTAAAAGATGATTTTCAGGTAGTGACCTTATCTGCCCGATATCATTTTACAGATAGGTGGAAAATAAACCTGCGGTTACCTTATAAGCACAATGTTAGAACCCTAAACAATTCCACGACCAAAATCCACGGGCTTTCGGACATTAGTGTACTTGGAAATTACACACTGATTAATGGCAAGTCGTTGTTTAAAAAATCGATGCTTTATTTGGAAATAGGAGGGGGGCTTAAGATTCCAAATGGAAAGTATAATTCAACTATTACGGATAGGGAGCTCCCAGAAAATTTTAACATCGGAAATGGAAGCCTTGGATTTATTGGGAATACGAATCTGGTGATTACCAAAAATCAAGGCGGAGTAGTATGGCGCAATAGTTACCAGCATAATTTAAAATCTAACTCAGGTTATCGATTTGGAAGTCAGGTTAATAGTCAACTCCTTTTCTTCATAGAGAAAAAAATTAAGAAAATAAATGTAGTACCTAATATGGGCATCAGTGGGGAATGGACCTCGGCTGACCAATTTGCTAATGGTAATTCCGCTCATGGAACCGGAGGAAAAGGAGCTTATATAGCAGGTGGACTCCAAGTGAAATTTAAAACATGGCTTATAGGATCAACTTACCAGCTTCCTTTTGTTCAACAATATGCTGACGGCGAGGTGATGTCCAAAGGACAGCTGTCTTGTCGGCTAAGTTTTCTTTTTTAATTCAATATTATAACCTTATTCACATTCCAATTAAATTAAATTTTTATGAAACGTATAATCTATTTTCTACCCTTAATATTTTGTTCAATTATTTTTACGTCCTGCAATAAAGACGATGAAACTTCTCAAGCCATAGATTATGAATATCATGTACACATACATTCACCCAGCAATTCTGTAATGCACTTATCGGAAACGATGGAGATAGAAATTGAATTTGAAAGTCATAATGGGGAAAGTGTTCATCATATAAACGTCCGAATCTTTGATAAAACCAATAACGTTGAAGTTTATAACAAACCTCAGGATGCGCATGTCAATGAAGAGAAAGGAGTATTGGAATTTAAGGATGAATTTGTTCTGTCTGAAGCAAACAATGTATTTGCTAACACGGTACTTCTATTAGAAGCCAAAGTTTGGGGAGCGCAAGATGGAGAAGGAGAAGAGTTGGAGTCTCTTGAGTTTGAGGTACTGCCTTGATAATGTTTAGATGTTGATTGGAAAAAGTGCTATCCACAATAACTTCGATTGATAATAGGTTTTGTAAAGGTATACTAAACTTATAAAATTCATGAAGAGACGAAAATTCATCGCAGCAGCGGGACTAAGCGCCATTAGCTTAAGTACCTTTGGCACTGTTCTAAAAACAAAAGAAGGTAGCTTTGAAGGAGACTGTGAAACTACCAACGACATCCTAGGCCCCTTTTACAGAGCAGATACGCCTCTTCGATCTGACCTGACCTACGAAGGATTGGAAGGGACAGTCATTGAGCTAAAAGGAGTGGTCTATGGTTCTGATTGTACTACGCCATTGGATAATGCCCTGATTGAAATTTGGCATTGCAACACCGCTGGAGAATACGATAACGATTCAGCTAATTTTCAACTCCGAGGTAAAATATTTTCCAATGAGCGAGGGGAGTATGCATTCAAAACAATCCTTCCGGGTAAGTATTTGAATGATGGGAAATATCGTCCAGCACATATCCACTTTCGCGTATCAGCAAAAGGCAGCAAAGAGCTTATTTCTCAAATCTACTTTCAAGGCGATCCGCATATCACAGACTACCCCTGGGCTTCAAAAGAGAAAGCAGACAAGCGAATACTACCTATTTCATTAGAAGATACGAAGGGAAATCTAGCTGTTGTTTTTAATGTGTTTTTAAAAACAAAAAACGCATAAAATTAAGGCTTTCCGTCATTTGTAGTGGGTGGATGAGAATTCCCTTTCCCCTCCCGACTGACTGCCGTTGCGGTCGAGTTGGTTCGCAGTAATTTACGCTAGAAGGAAGCCTCATCTACCTCATCTACCTTTAAAAAGCCAAACCCATAGTATATGACCTTGAACCAATTTTAATAAACAATAAATTTTTTCGAAACAGTTTTCACCTCCGTTTTTATTTCTAAAATATAAGTTCCAGAAGCGCAGACTTTGTCAAGTGGAATGTGCATAATAGAAGCTGTTACTGGTAAGGTTAAAATGAGTTGCCCCAAAGTATTATAAATAGATATGCCTGCTGTTTTGTCTATTGGGAACTCTTCATTCATTTCCACCGTAAGCATATTGTTTTTTGCAACCGGATTTGGATAAATAATAACAGGCTCGTCGTCTGGATTATAAACTATCGGGTCCGTTGAAGTATGAAAATCATTATTAAAATAATCCGGCAGACCATTTTCGTTATAAACAGCAAAGCCTCCATCGCTACTTCCAATCCATAAGGTTCCGGTGTTATCAAATTCCAATTCGGTGATCCGCCCATTGGGTAAACCTGAGTTGGTGTTGTCAAAAATCACCCAGTCTGAGCCTTCTAATCGAGCGATGGTATTATTAAACCCAACCCAAAGTTGTCCCTGCGCATCAAAGGCCAAAGATTGGAAAAAGGGGTGATCGACATTATTGATGTTGTCTGTAAAAACGACAGGTACGTCATTCTCAATTTTAAATATTGCATCTCTGGTAACGCCCCAGATTACACCATCGTTATCCAACTCTAGATCATAGACCCAACTAGAAGTGGTACCATAGTCTTCAGGATTTATAAACGTCCAATTGCTTCCGTCATAATGTGAAATGCCATTGGCGGAAGCCAACCAAAAATCTCCTGTTTGTGGATGAGTGAAGTAAGCATCGTAAGAACCACTAGATGCGCCATGTTCGTCATGGTCAAAAATCAACCAACCTTGATCCGATTCGTAAAAAATATAACTTTGGTATCGTTCTAAGAGCCACCGGTTTCCGTTCGGTTCATGATAGCTAAAACTATTAATTTCGATAACATCATTCAAGAGGTCGGGCATTTGAGGCAAACTCCAATTGCCATCGACATAAGCCAAAAGGGTATCTCCGGTGTGTATCCACAAAGTATCCAAGTGCCTGCCGACCACATGCCCTCTGAAGTCTTCGGCAAGAGATGTAGGAGGACTGTTAGATTCATTGAAGATTATCCATTCCTCTTCGTTGATTGCAGACATCGTAGACGGATCATTGTAAGGAGACTGTCCACCAAGGATGTAAGCTGTTTCGTTGTCAATGTAAATTTGATCGGTGAAATTACTTACATACTCTGCCAAAGAGGTGTTGATGTATTTCCATTCATTGAGGTCGAATTGCCATAAACCATTTGAGGAAGTGCCGACATAAAATAGGGACTCTTGGGATTGCGAAACATCTAGAAATGGAGTTTGGGCATATATACCAATAGACGCTGGCATTTGATGGGATTCAAAGCTATCGTCTTCGAGAATTTTCAAAAGAAAATGACTATTTGAATGATTGACAATGGCCCAGATATTACCTTCATCGTCTTTATCCAGCGCTGAGAAGTTACCAGTTGGAAAATTTGGAATAGCTACTGAAAAGTCGACCCAATCGACTCCATCATATCGGAACAGACCATAACTATTTCCTGCCCATAACCGATTTTGATCATCTAATAAAAGTGGATTCGAATTTGGAGATTCAAAAGGTAGGGGAGAGTTCTGTTGGTCATAAATAGTGAGTCCTTGACTACTGTAATGGTAAATTTTGTAAACGCCAAAAGTATAATAGGAAAACCATTTATCTCCATTCGTAGAATTGATTTCTAAATCAGATAA
>CAZDTI010000013.1:0-46646 GCA_964508085.1 uncultured Saprospiraceae bacterium
AGAAAAGTGGTTAAGGTCATTAATGCTGTTATGTAGTTAGTATTGTGTTTCTTTTAAAAGAACCACTCAATAGTATTCCAGATTAAATTTAGGTTAACTTTATGAGAATAGCAAGTTACCCGAGCGAAAAGAATTCGCTCACAGGCAATGTTTTTATTTGTCAATTAAATTGATTTATAACTGAAAAATAACGCAAATAGATATAATAAAAGAATTATATTTGTTGTTTCGTTTTTTCCCCTTAAGTTTGACAGCTAATAAATGAGTAAAGAAAGGAAAAGCAAAGACTTTTTGCATAAGCCGGAATATCCGGGTGGAACAGCCGCTTTAAAGCAATTTATAGCGGATCATATCCAATATCCAGCGGAGGCTATAAAGGCCGGAATAGATGGTAGTGTCAGACTTCGTTATGACATCAATCATAAAGGAGTGGTGATCGGAGCAAAAATAATATCTGGGCTTGGGTATGGTTGTGATGAAGAGGCCATTCGATTGGTAAAATTGTTGAAATTTCAGATTGCGAAAAACAGAGGTATTCGCGCTACTTTTCACAAAAGGATTACCATTCACTTTAGGAAAATGGAGCAAAAAGAAAAAACAGCCCCTCCCCCAACGACAACAACGATTCAGTATAATTATACCAAATCTAAACCTAGTAGCGAAAAGGAAAAGAAGCCGAAACCTTCATCTGGTTATAACTATAACATTAATTTTTGACTCCTTAAACTACAGCCACTTGAAGACGATTCAAATACATCTGAACTGTATTTTTCAAACCATAATACAAAGCATCACAAACCAAAGCGTGCCCTATAGAAACCTCAGCCAAGGGAACCACCTGCTCCTGATAAAAGCGCAAATTCTCAAGATTAAGATCGTGTCCTGCGTTGACTCCTAAACCAAGCTCATCGGCTAGTTTTGCGCAAGCGACATGGCTCGTAATAGCTAATTCTGGATCTTTGAGATAATCATGCGCATATTTTCCGGTATAAAATTCCACTCGGTCCGCTCCGACTTCTTTTGCGCCTTCTACCAGCTTTTCTTCCGTATCTAAAAATAAAGAGACTCGAATCCCTGCTGATTTCAACTGGCCAATGATGTCTTTCAAATGATCGGCGTGGGTTATCGTATCCCAGCCACCATCTGATGTTAAAGCATCTGGTGCGTCCGGGACTAAAGTACATTGATCAGGTTTATTAGCTAGTACCATTTTCATAAATCGGGGAGTGGGACGTCCTTCAATATTGAATTCTGTTTGAACCACTTCCTTTAGTATGGGTATATCTGAGTAGCGGATGTGGCGTTCGTCTGGCCGAGGATGGACGGTGATGCCCTGAGCACCGAAGGATTCAATGTCTTTAGCAATTTGAGGGAGATTTGGTAAATTACCTCCTCTTGCGTTACGAATTAGAGCTATTTTATTGATATTTACGCTTAATCGGGTCATAGTTTGACTTTTAACGGTTAACCTTTAACTGTTAACTTCCCACTTTTGAACCTTTCGTATGGCTGTGCAGGGATGTTGTGTTTTTGATAATTCCTCAATGAGGGATAAGTTTTGTGCAAAGCTATGAAATAAGTAGAGTGATTTTGAGTAGGTTTGTTTCTATTTTTAAAAAGGTGGATGAGGTAGATTGGGTGGATGGGGAGATGAGGTTTCCCACTAACGTGGAATTTGTGACCAAACATAGTCTTTGTTTCTAAAGAAATACAATTTATGAGTAATGACATTTTAGATACAAATAACAGTTCTTCTACATCTGCAAATGATCCGGGTGTAGAGCTTCCTTTGGTGGTCTCTATGCTGTTTCTTTTTTTTACGGTGGCTACCTCTGCAATGATTGGTTTAGGGTTAATCGCCTTGCTTGGTTACTTACTGGGATATGAGGTTTCAGAACTTGCAGGTGGATTGGGCAATAACAGTAGTTCTACAGATCGTAATTTTCTGCGGTCAACCATATTGATCAATCATTTAACTATGTTTGTCATACCCGGAATTGTATTTGGGGTTTATCTATATGGAAAATCCTGGTGGTCTGCTTTTAGACTGGGCATAAGTCCTAAAATGATCAATGTGGTCAGTGGAGTATTTCTATTGTTATTATCTATGCCGCTTGTCCAGTTTTTATTTTGGGTAAACCAAAACTGGATACCACTTCCGGATTGGGCACGAAGCATGGAGGCGGAAACGGCAGATGCCATCAGTGGTTTGTTAACCGCAGATAGTTCTTTTGAATTTCTTTTCAATGTACTCATTATTGCAGTAGTCCCTGCCATTGGTGAAGAGTTGATTTTCAGAGGGATTATTCAGAAGCAATTTGAAAAACATTTTAACAATGCTATTACGGGAATTTGGTTAGCCGCTTTAATTTTCAGTGCCTTCCATTTTCAGTTTGAGGGTTTTCTTCCAAGATTCATGCTTGGAGCACTATTAGGTTATTTGTATTATTGGTCTGGAAATTTGTGGGTTCCAACCATAGCACATTTCATGAATAACTTTCTACAAATTTTGGCTCAATATCTTTACCAAAAAGAAATGTCTGATCTTGATTTAGAATCTATAGAAATGATTCCGATGTGGCAATGGGTGCCATCTTTGGTGCTCGTTTTTACGGTGGGTTATTTTATACGGCAGTATAATAGGGATTTGAAAAAAATGGTTCTTTGACAAGCCTGTTATATACAAATTAGCGATGAATGCACGAATACGAAACGGCTCACTAAGCTTTCCTAACATCAAGCTCAATGATAGTTAAACAACAATAATAATACACAAACATGAGTGGACTTCTCCAACGCGGCATCACCGCTGTTTTTTTTGTAATCGTAATGATCGGTGGCTTATTTGCTGGCCCTTACGCTTTTGTAGCTCTTTTTGGTTTAATCACTGCACTTTGCTTGTGGGAATATTTGAGTATGACGGTCGAAACTAAAGGTGGTTTGGCTAAAGATCAATTCCGTAAAATACTCGCTTTAATCCTCGGACTGGTTCCTTTTATTTGTGTTTCTATCAATAGTTTGGAACTGGTGAGTGATCCTATGGATTTGCTTCATTCCGTCAGTCTACTCGCCTTCCCAACCCTCTTTCTATTATTTATTTTTGAATTATTCAGTGCTTCCAAAACACCTTTTGCAAATGTAGCTTATGTAATATTGGGCATTGTGTATATAGGGATTCCATACGCGCTTTTAGTCCTGATTGCCTATAGAACAGGTTCTTTTAGCACCAATATCATATTAGGTATGCTTTTGCTTACTTGGGCAAACGATACCGGTGCCTATTTGGTAGGATCTCAAATCGGGAAAACGCCTTTGTTACCTCGGATTTCTCCTAAAAAAACATGGGAAGGTTCTCTTGGAGGAGTTGCGATTGGCTTGCTTGTTGCCTATTTGTTGAGTCTGTTTTTTGAGGATTTAAGTTTGATGGAGTGGATAAAATTAGCTATAATTGTAGTCATTTTTGGCTCTATCGGCGATCTGATTGAATCTATGCTAAAGAGAAGCAGAGGCGTAAAAGACTCTGGAACCCTACTGCCAGGGCATGGTGGCTTTCTGGATCGCTTTGATGCCTTTTACTTCCTCATACCATTTGCGGCCGCATATTTACTATGGAATAGTTAAACTTTTCAGAAAGTCGGCCAGACGATAGATGCATTTTGCAAGCGCAAAAAGATCATAACACCCTGATTATCAATTGAAATACATTTTTCCCAGGTAATACTTTGTAAAATTTTCGGCCAACTTTGTCGAAAAAAAAGCGTTGTATAACTGGAATTTAAATTGTTTTGCAAGAATAATAAGCGCTAATTCGTACTTTTGCAGTTGCGCTCAGAACAAACTAATTATGATAATGAAGATTCACAAGGAAGGATTAAACATTTTATTGGGTACGTTGGCCTTCTTAACGGCTGTCAATTTACTCATATTCTGGCTCTGGCCAGCTGCTTTTATTGCCTCCGAAATCATTTCTCTTATTCTATTTTTGGCTGTTGTTCAATTTTTTAGAAACCCAAGAAGAGAGATTGTAATTTCAGATGACAATTTAGTTTATGCTCCTGCAGATGGGAAAATTGTTGTGATTGAAGAAACAGAGGAGAATGAATATTTTAAAGACAAACGGATTCAAGTTTCTATTTTCATGAGTCCGACTAATGTACACGTCAACAGAAATCCAATTGGTGGAACCATCAATTATTTTAAATACCACCCTGGTAAATACTTGGTTGCCTGGCATCCAAAATCTTCTTCAGAAAACGAACGTACAACTGTTGTTATAGACACTGGGGATACGGAAATTCTACTTCGTCAAATAGCAGGTTTAATGGCTAAGCGAATTGTCAATTATGTAGACGTTGGACAGGAAGTTATTCAGGGAAAGGACATGGGCTTTATCAAATTCGGTTCTCGTGTTGATTTGTTTTTGCCTTTGGATGCAGAATTGATGATTAAGCCGGGAGAGAAAGTGAAAGGGAATAGAACTATTATTGCGAAATTGCCGCAACGGTAATTTCATTTAGTAATATAAAAAAGCCTCGCTGATTTTCAGCGGGGCTTTTTTAGTTAATGATGTTCTCAAAAACTAAGATTTAGGGAATTTTACTGTTCTCTTACCAACGCTTTTATCAAATCATTCGTTTTAAAATTAGTAATAGAATTACTGCACCTTCTAAAATTTAACTGCCATGAAAAGAATATTTTTCTTCGCACTTACTACCTTACTCTTTTTAACCTCTTGCAAAAAGAACGATGAAGATCAAAGTCAACGTAACGTACTAAACGAAACATTCGAGCTAGACTACCGAGAAATCAAAACATTTGAGGATAGCACACCTAACTTTTCCATTACTTTCGAAAATTTAATAGAGGATAGTCGTTGCCCGGTAGATGTCATCTGTGACTGGGAAGGAAGAGCTGTCGTGGAGATAATAATCGAGGAACTTGAAGTCAAGTCTATATACCAATTAACCACTTACTATTCCATCAACCCAGATAGCTTAGAGACCATTCAACATAATAATTACATAATAAAACTGATAGAGGTAAATCCTATTCCAGTGACCACTAACCAAGTAGAAATAGAAGATTATAGTATCGAGTTGGAAATTATAGAAGAGTAAACTTTCCTTCTCGCGAAATAAATAGAAATAGGAGTCATTTCATAATACCTGCACATTACTTTTTGTTATAATTCCTATTTTGAATAAAACATTTCGACAGCACTTACCACCAGGGCTCCTAGCACTATTTTAATAATCGCTCCCCACACAAAAGGATAAAAACCATACTCCAACGCCTTCTCCCAACCATACAAATAAGTCAGCCACACAACACCCGCATCTACAATAATAAAGGTTCCAACAAACATTGCTAACAATGACTTCACAAGCGAATTTCGCCAACCAATATCTCCAAACCAACCAACAAAAAAAGCAGCAACAGCAAAGCCAATCAAAAAGCCAGCACTCCCACCTGTAAAGCTCTCCCAACCACTTCCTCCGTCAGCAAAAAAGGGCAGCCCAAGGCCGCCCAGTATTAGATACATCAATACACTTACCAGTCCCCACTTTCGTCCGAGTAGCATCCCTGAAACTAAAACAGCAAAGGATTGCCCACTTATCGGAATCTTTATTTCTTGCCAATCCAAGTTAATGGTCAGCTGTGCTGAGAGAGCAATAAAGATTACGGCAATAAGGGGTGCAATCCTTTGGAGAAAAATCGGTTGGCTATTATCTTCCAAGTTTTATTAATTTCCTTAGATTAACTTCATCTCTTGCAGCTTTCAATTGCTTCATACTCACTCCTTTCCCTTCAATATTGACGACAAAACGTTCGTCAGCGAGTACTGCAAGGGTTCCCGATTTTCTCTTGTCATTGTATTTCTCAAAAGCCTTGTGGCCTTTATATTCAGTCGACATTTCATAACCATCTTTGGTTTCTTTGTCTATTTCCATCGAAGTCCAAGGCATGGATCCCATTACCGCTTTTCCAACTCCCCCCGTGTCTATCAATTGAATGGTGATTTTTTCCTTTCTACTACCATAGCTCACCTCACAAGTAGAGACTTTAAACCCAAACATCTTAGTCGTCGATCCTTCTCCCCTGTCCATTTTATCCATTCCTGCGACACTCTCTGGAAGGGTTTCTTTCATTTCTCGAAAAGGCACAATTTTAACATCGCTATCCGCACTTCCTTCAACAGCAGAAACAATTCCTTTCAGCGCGTCTTCTAATTTCTTAGAACCTCCTTCTACCCCTTCAAAAGCTTCTTCGATGGACTTATTGACTTCTTCAGCCACTTTTTCAGCAGCGGTCGGTGGTGGTTCTTTTGGCTCTGTTCCACAAGCGTAGAAAAATAAAATGGTAAGTAGTAAAGAGAAAGGCAGAAGTAATTTTTTCATTTATGATTGTTTTTATTAAAAATAAGATGTTACGAAAGTATCTGGAATAAAAGTACTTAGGTTCAGTCCTTAGACCAAATCAGAAAAACTAACGACTAGTGACTAAACTGTTTCTTTTACAATAATACTAAGTGCTTGGACATTACGCTTTTGCTTTAAAAGCTGCAATTGCATTAACGGTAAAATCAGAAAGCACCAGCTTTCCGCTCATACCGGCACGTTCACTAAGTAATTGATCCCAATTTTCAGTCCCTTCCCAAAATACTTTTTTCAGCATAGACATCGCTTGCGGGTTAGACTTAACGAGCTTTTGCAACAGTGTTGTTATGCCTTCATCCATTTCCTCCGCATTATCATAAACCTCAGCATAAAGCCCTTTGTCTTTTGCCCATTGAGCGGTTCGCCATTCTGTGGCATCGATAGCCAATTGAGACATTGCTGAAGTTCCAATTTTCCGCTCCACCGCTGGACCGACTACGAAGGGACCAATACCAACAGCCAGCTCACTCAGTTTTACAGAAGCGAACTTTGTTGCCAGACAATAGTCTACTGCAGAAGCCACTCCTACTCCACCTCCAACAGCTTTTCCTTGTACCCGTCCAACGATTAACTTTGGACATTTTCGGCAAGCATTAATTACATTGGCAAAGCCCATAAAAAACTTATAGCCAACCTCTTCATTTTCGATAGAAGACAGTTCATCAAAAGAAGCTCCAGCACAAAAGGTACGTTCACCAGCGCTTTTCAACAACAATACTTTTACAGCATCATTTCCTCCAGCTGCTGTGATTGCTCCGGCCAACTTTGCTAACAGATTTCCAGGCAAAGAATTATGTGATGGATGATAAAAGGTAATCGTAGCAATTCCGTTTTCAATTTGAACTTCTACTGAACCTTGTTGTGTTTTATCGTTCATTATTTATTTTGATTTATATTTTAATTACTCTCCATCTTTTAATTTATCCTTCAACTTCTCAATCTCTCGTTCCTTTGCTTTCAACTCCTGATCCATTTTAAAATTCTTTTTCTTTTGCTCCCAATTGTCAGACCAAGTTTCTTCCGAAAGTTGTTTTTGCTTTTTATATTCTTTTACAAAAAGGTAAATAAAGGTCGCAGGGACTAAGAATAACAGAATTCGAATTAAGAAGGTCATAATTAATTGTTTTAGAAATTAAGCGCTTTATTTAAGACGGTAGATGAGGTGATGGGGCAGATGGGGTGGATGAGGCCTCTCTTAATACGCACCTCCGCGCGTTAGTAGGAAGCCAGTCCGAGCCGGAACCAGCCCGTTACGGTCAGGCGGGCGGGCCTTATCTACCTCATCCACCCTTCCTCACGTCTGATCTATTTTTTTCACCATCGTCAAAATTGTTGCAATAGCTACGGTCTCTCCTGTTTCATCATATACATCCACCAAAAACTTTACAATACCTTTTGCGATGTCTTCCTCCTCTCTTTTTTCTTGGTCTATTTTTTCCTTTACGGTAAATTTCACGCCGATAGTAGCTCCAGGGTATACTGGTTTCGTAAAGCGGCAATCTTCAATTCCATAGTTCAATAATACGGGGCCTTTTTTAGGGTCAACAAATAAACCGGCGGCTTTAGATAAGACGAAATAACCGTGTGCTACGCGTTGTTCGAAAATGGTTCCATCCAATGAAGTGGCATCTACATGTGCATAGAAATTATCACCGCTGACGTTAGCAAAATTTGAAATATCAGATTCCGTAACCGTATGTTTTGCCGTAAAAACAGTCTCTCCAATTTCCAATTCTTCAAAGTGCTTACGGAAAACATGAACTTGCTTTTCCGTCTGACGTGCACCTACTTGGAAAACATTTGTAACCGCTGTTATCATAGTTGGATGACCTTGTACTGCCGTTCTTTGCATGTAGTGTTTCACACCTCGCATTCCCCCCATTTCTTCGCCACCACCAGCTCTACCTGGTCCTCCATGAACCAACATCGGCATTGGCGAACCATGCCCTGTACTTTCGCCAGCACATTCTCTGTTCAACACCAAAATGCGTCCGTGATGCGAAGCTGCGCCAAGCACATATTCTCTTGCTATCTCTTCATCGTTTGTAGCAATTGAGCAACAAAGAGAACCTTTACCCATGTTCGCCAATTCAATAGCATCGTCGATATTTTTGTATGGAATAATTGTGGACACAGGGCCAAAAGCTTCTACTTCGTGTACTTCTTTATATCGTCTTGGCTTTGGTTGAAACATCAACACAGGAGATAAAAATGCACCTTCTTTTTTATTTGCTCCAACTACTTTCCATCGATTGGAATTGCCATAAACGATTTCTGCATTTTTGGATAGTTCTGCAATTCTTTCTTTTACTTCATCTACTTGAACTTTCCCTGCGAGTGCGCCCATTCGCACACCTTCCACTTGTGGATCCCCGATGGTTGTCTTTTTGAGTTGCGCACTTAATGCCAATTGGAAAGGTTCTACTAGATTTTTAGGCACTAATATTCTTCTAACGGCGGTACATTTCTGTCCACACTTCGTAGTCATTTCTTTTCGAACTTCTTTTACGAACAAATCAAATTCAGGAGTACCTGGTTTTGCATCTGCTCCGAGCACTGCACAATTCAATGAATCTGCTTCCATATTGAAAGGAACTGATTCTCCAATAATACGAGGATGCGCTTTTAGCATTTGTCCAGTGGTTGCAGATCCGGTGAACGTTACGACGTCCTGTGATTCTACGTGATCTAAAATTCCTCTAGCTGATCCACAAATTAATTGCAAGGCCCCTTTCGGTAAAATCTTAGATTTAATAATTTCTCGAACTACTGCTTCTGTTAAATAAGAGGTGATCGTAGCTGGCTTTACCACTGCTGGCATTCCTGCTAACAAATTAACTGCAACTTTTTCTAACATTCCCCATACCGGAAAATTAAAGGCATTGATATGTACGGCCACTCCTCGCTTTGGAACCATAATATGCTGACCAATAAAAGAGCCTTCTTTTGACAAACCTGCCATTTCACCATCTACATAATAAATTTCATTTGGAAATTTCTTTCGCAGACTGGCATAGGCAAATAAAGTCCCTATTCCTCCATCTATATCCACCCAACTATCTGCCTTGGTCGCTCCAGTCCAATAACTAATGGGGTAAAAATCTTTTCGTTTTGCATGTAAATGCAGCGCCAATGCTTTCAACATTCGACCTCTTTCATGAAAGGTCATTTTACGCAAAGCGGGGCCACCCACTGTCCGACCATATTCCAACATATCACCAAAATCGACCCCTTTTGTACTAGCAGTGGCGACTACTTCTCCAGTAATGGCATTAAATAATTCTTGCCCGCTACCTTTCCCGACGGCCCATTTACCTAAAGTATAATTTTTTAATTTCATGATCCTTTTTTGTACGTTTTTCAACTGAGTAATAGAAAGTTGTAAATATAAGGAAGTTGGGGAAGAGTAAGGCTAATAGCTTTAGTATCTTTTATACTTTTGACGTTTTCTTTGTAGGAGAGTTGATTGCCTTTTTCAATAAAAAGCTTGGTTTTATAAAAACAGACAGCTATTCGGCATTTCTTAATATTCTTTAGCTTATAATTTCGCGATTTGGATAAAAATCGTCAACTTAACCTATTGAAATTTGTTAGTCTTTTACAGCTCTTCTTTCAACAAGACACCACTTAAAAACAACACCCATAGTTATGATTAATTTCTACAAAAAAAATCCACTTAGGATCCTTCAACTCGGCATTGCACTTTTTTGCTTAATCTTAATTGCAGGTTGCTATAATAATCCAAATCAAGAGAACAAAATAAGTAATAAAGCTACTAGCAACCGGCTCGACCAAAAACACGAACCTAATGAAGAATTCTTTCTTCAACGTTCTTATCCAGATGGAAAATTCAGTATAAAAGGCTATAGCGATGGTTTAAAGGAAGCAAAACAATCTGCAGCTTTATCCCGAGACATCAATGGCTTCGATGAAACCTGGACCGTTCAGGGCCCTGGAAACATTGGTGCACGTGCAAATACTGTTGTAGCCAATCCACAGGATGAAAACATTATGTATACTGGATTCGCGAAGGGAGGTGTTTTTAAAACAATTGATGGCGGACTTAATTGGAATCCTATTTTTGATGATCAGGTTTTTCTTTCTATTGGTGATATTGTTTTAGATCCCAATGATCCTAACATTGTGTATGTTGGTACAGGAGATGTCAACATTTCGGGGTACCCTTCTATAGGTGATGGTTTATATCGAAGCATGGATGGAGGAGCAACCTGGACGAATTTGGGATTGGAGGAACAACGCATCATCTCCAAAATAGTAATTGACCCAACAAATTCTAACAGAATATTTGCAGGAACAATGGGTTTGCCTTTTGAGCGAAATAATGACCGAGGTCTCTATCGCTCAGAAGACAATGGGGCCACTTGGGAACAGGTTCTTTTCCTCAGTGACTCTACAGGTGTAATCGATGTAGTAATGAATCCACAAAACCCTAACATACTTTATGCAGCGGGTTGGGACAGAATAAGAAATAACACGGAATCCCTTATAAGTGGAACTGGCGCTAAAGTATATAAATCTATAAACGGAGGAGACAACTGGAATTTACTAGAAGGTGGTTTACCAAATGATATTCCTCATTCCAGAGTTGGCTTGGCGATGTCCGGCACTAACCCTGACGTCCTATTTGTACAATATGTAAATGAAGGGCTAGCTTTTGAAAGCATCTACAAAACATCCGATGCTGGTGACAACTGGGCTCCTATCCCTACAGACGAATACACCAACGGACTCCCTGCGGATGTACTCCGTACCTTTGGTTGGTATTTCGGAAAAATCCGAGTTAACCCTAACGACGATAATGACATCTTTTTACTTGGTGTAGACCTTTGGCGAACCTTAGACGGTGGGAACAATTGGTTTATGGCATCTCCAATCTGGTGGGAATATTCTGTCCATGCCGACAAACATGACCTTGTTTTTCTTCCTTCCGGAAATATATTGTTAGCAACAGATGGCGGATTGTATAGAACTGACAACTCTGCACAGACATGGGAAGACATTGAGAATATTCCAACTACTCAGTTCTATAGAGTGGCCTATAACCCACATGATCCTAACTCTTACTATGGTGGTGCACAAGATAATGGATCTACAGGAGGAAATGCTTTGAACTTCAATAGTTGGCCTCGAATATATGGTGGTGATGGTTTCCAGATGGCTTTCGATCCTAATAATCCAGATCGCTTTTTTGTGGAAACACAAAATGGAGGAATTAATGTTACAGAAAATGGAGGGTTCTACTTTGACGATGCTACCTTCGGCATTGACTTTGATGATCGACGCAATTGGGATATGCCATATATCATTAGTCCGCATAATAGCGAAGTATTATACACAGGTACTTATCGTTTGTATCGAGGTACCGGAATCAATCCTTTTTGGTCCGCGATAACTTCAGACTTAACAGACGGCACTGATGAAGAGCATCGCTATCACAACATTACGGCCATAGATGAATCTCCTTTCACTGAAGGATTGATATATGTTGGAACTGGCGATGGTAATCTTTGGCGTATCGATGATTTTCTAGCCTTGGATTGGACCTCTATAAGCGCTGGTCTTCCTGACCAATATGTAACCGATGTTATTGCTTCTCCAACAGATGAAAACGTCGTTTATGTTACCTACTCTGGTTATCGTGATAATGATGACATTCCTCGTATTCATCGATCGGAAGACAAGGGAGCGACCTGGACTGACATCTCTGCTGATTTACCAGACTTAGCCATAAATGAATTATTAATTCTTCCTGACTTTTCCGATTCTATTCTTTTTGTAGCAACAGATGGTGGAGTCTATGGTTCTGTTAATAAGGCCACTAGTTGGGAACGAGTTGGTACGAACATGCCTATCGTCATTACTTACGACATGGTCATCAATGAAGCAAACAATGAGTTAGTCGCCGGTACTTTTGCACGATCAATCATGACTTACCCACTGGATTCACTGATCCAAAGTATTCAACCTATAGTAGAAGACAGTACTATGATAGAAGACAGTATGGATGTCGCCGTATCACCAATGCCTCTTCAAATTAAAAACACATTAAAAATAACACCTTCACTGGCAAGTGATTATATTCAAGTTGAGTTGGGAAATATAGAACCAGGACGCTCTTTTGAATTTGTTGTTTTAAACAGTGCAGGTCAACTGTTACACCACCAGAAAGAATCTGGGAATGGAGGTGAGTATCAGATTAATGTGTCTAACTGGGCAGCAGGGACTTATTTTGTAAAAGCCAAACTCCGGCATGAGGTGGTGAGCAAATCGTTTATAAAGTTGTAATATTTCCAAAAATGAAAGTTCAAGGATTATACGAAACACATCTTTTTGTTGAAAATCTAGAACGTTCTATCGCATTCTACAAAGATGTCATGCAACTCGAATTGGCGCACATCGTAGAAGAACGGCGAGTTGCTTTTCTTTGGATTGAGCGATACAAGCAATCCATGCTTGGCATTTGGGAGAAACCGAAAGATGAAATTGAGTTGCGACACTTTGCTTTTCGCTGTAATGCAAAAGAAGTATTAGAGGATGCTGTGCCCTTTTTGAAATCACACAATTTGGAGCCTTATAATTTTCTAAAAGACGGCACCGAGCGACCAATGGTTTTTGCTTGGGTTCCGGCAGTTGCGATTTATTTTCGTGATCCGGATGGGCATTACTTAGAATACCTTGGTGTATTGGAGGGAGAGGCGAAACCGGATCTTGGAGTTGTCAGTTATGAAGAATGGTTAAAGCAAAAAAAGAAGTAGGCTTCCAGATCAAATTTCTATTAAATCTCCTTCTATGGCATACTGAAATCCCTTTTCCATCACTTCCTGTTGAGCTGCACTTCCTTCTCGCAACAAGTCATTGGTATGATTGAAATGAATGAATCTAATTTTTGCTTTTTCATTTGCTGAAAGTTCAGCAAATAATGCCATGCTTTCTTCCACAAAAGGATGTGGAATTTCGCTCATATCCCGCCCTGGCAATTCATCATTCTCGTAAAAAGTACCATCTAAAAAAGCAATATCTACTTCTTTAATTAGCTCCAAGATACTCCGATCCCATTTTTCCCATTTATCAATATCCGGAATAAAAATCGCTGACTTTTTATCGATCCTAATTTTAAAACCAACCGTTTCTGAAAATTCATCGCGATGTGGTACAGAAAAGGGAATTACTTGAATAGAAGAAGTTAATTGAATGATAGAATCTGGTTTGAGCCCATTTAGAGCTATATTATTCAAAGTCACTAATTGAGACCACGGACCGTTGTTCGTAAGGAAATTTTGCATTCGTGACATGGCATAAACCGGGACATTTTTAGCTCCCATCGCTTCTCTCCCCAGATGCATCAGCCCCGTATAATGTCCCATATGTGCATGTGTAAGAAAGACACCTGCTAACTTGGAAGTGTGTTGCTGAATATCATTAAGTTGATCTTTGAAATCTGGCGTAGCGTCAAAAATCCAATGCTGATTACTTTTAGGATCGACCAGACCAATGCAGGAGACTTTCTTTCTCTTTTGCGTTCCAATCCAAACCGCTTCACAACACTTCTTTTTACAATCAGCTTGCGGATAGCCTGCGTCCTGAGCAGTACCAAGCACTATGAGGTATGGACCATCAGGTCTTGAAATTTGAGTATCATTCTTTTCCGAAGTACAACTGGAAAATAAGAGCAATAAAATTAAAAATCTCAACATAACGATTGGTATTTAATAATGAAGTTGTTTAAAGCTAACTCTTCGTTGCCAAAATACTCATTATGCTAAGGAATCTAGTTAATTTTGATTTTCTTTTTATATTGGACGATATGCGAAACTTGAAACTCATTACATGCTGAATCGGATGAAATCGCTTTTTGATCCTATTCCTGAAAATTTATATGAACCCGTTCTGCAAAAAATGCGAATTGCGAATGCACAAAGGGTATTTGCTATTTCAGTTACTGGGCTCCTATTTGCTTTCTTGATATTGACGCTCGATTACGTTCGATACACTAATGGTAAATTCGCAAACGACAATATCTATTCTTACCTCTTTATCAATCATCTAAGTTTTTTCCTATTTATCATACCAATATTAGTCATTCGGAAAAACAAGCAAGCCTTTGTATTTGGCACTTATAAAAATAGCCGCCCATTCTTTTTCTCCTGGGCAATCTTTCTAGGTGTTATCCTTATCACTATGTCTATCCTGACACTCATAGACCGGAGTTCATTAACTATGTATTACATCTACATCATCATTGTTAACTTTGGATTGTTGATGGAACATAGATTGAGAATTGCTCTCAACTTAGTCAGCTTCTTAACCATCTTCATTACCATTATTGCTGTATTTGAACATGCATCAGAAGTACTCATTCTCAATGTAATGGAAGCACTAGGCGTTACCGGGACATCATTTGTGGTCTCTACCACTATATTTAGAGTCTTTCTCCGACAAGTAGCTTCAGACAAACTCATCGAGCAAAAAAACGCAGAAGTTGCAATAGAAAAAAAGCGGGCCGATGACCTACTTAACAATATACTTCCGAAAGATATAGCAGAAGAGTTAAAGTCATCAGGACAGGTCATTCCTCGTCAATTTAAAAACGCGAGTATCATGATGTTGGATTTTAAAAACTTTGGCATCATTTCTCGCGATATGACACCAGCAAAATTAATCAGCGTTCTCGATTATTGCTTCAAGGGGTTTGATCAAATCACAGCAAAACATCGCCTTGAAAAAATAAAAACCATAGGAGATGCCTACCTCTGTGTTGGTGGGGTCCCTGAATCTAACAATACACATGCACTAGATTGTATTGCTGCTGCAAAAGACATTTTATCCTTTCTTACAGAATGGAAAACAAAACAGATTAGTCAAAACGAACCTTACTTTGAAGCACGCATTGGTATACACACCGGTGAAGTAATAGCGGGGGTAGTAGGTGATAAAAAATTCGCTTTTGATATTTGGGGAGATGCTGTTAACACCTGTGCAAGAGTAGAATCGACTGGAGAAGCCAATCAAATCAATATCTCACAAACGACTTACGAACTTATAAAAGGCAAAGTTGATTGCGAACATAGAGGGAAAATTCCAATTAAGAATGGAGCCCCTTTAGATATGTATTTCATTAAGGGATAATTTCCGCTAAGAAAATTCTTTACTGACCTTCCACTTCCGTATTCGAGATCTTGCATTCTTATACGGAGATGAAGTATTCAACTGAATCATTCTTCCCATCGGATATTTTCCATACCAAGGTTCTTCATATAAGTCTTGCTCTTCTACTTTTTCTATTAATACTAAAATCTTCTGAACCGTTTGATCTAGTTTTTGCTGTAAACTTTTAAAATCATCCGCTTCATAATCTTTGTAGAATTTTTGTGCGAGCAAACCTAGTTCATTCCATTTATAACCCACTTCCGGGAAAACCACCTCTTCGCCCTTTTCTTTTTTACTATTCCATTTCAAAACCAATTCTCCCCAACCAATCAGGTAAGCCAACAAATTATTAACACTCATTTTTGTTCCTTTCGCATGACCTTCCAACTCTACAATAGTGGTATACTCGATTGGAATATCTTCTATATCTTTTTTTAGCTTACCATAGGTACTATTGATTGCAGCAAGGAGCTCTGACTTATTTTTTGGAATGGGCATTTATAAAAGTTGTAAAGTAATATTTGTAAAAATAACAAAGCCCTGAAACTTTCTCTTAGATTTGGTTGTATATTCTGCATATCTGAAAAAACAGATAATCTATATGGCAAAGAAATTAACTTTACGCAAAAAGGAATTACGACAGCTCGGTTATCCAAACGGGCCTGCCATTGGCATGGCTATCAACATGATGTTAAAGCATTATAAGCGGCTTCATAAAAATGATATCCTTATTTTATTAAAAGACATTGTAGAAAATCCTGAAGACTATAAGAAAGATAAGAATCTTAGTCGTATTGTGGATGCTCTTTATCCTGAAGACCTTGAACAAAGAATAGAAATTCCTTTAATTGACAGACCTAAACATTATCCGGTCTACGGAGCAGATGGGATCGAACAAGGCGCTAGGGACCAAATGGATATTGCAATGCGCCTTCCGGTTACAGTAGCAGGTGCATTGATGCCGGATGCACACCAAGGATATGGCCTACCCATCGGCGGAGTGCTTGCTGTTGAAAACGCGGTCATTCCCTATGGCGTAGGAATGGATATTGGGTGTAGAATGTGCCTAAGTATTTATGATAGAAAGCCTGAAGTACTCATCAACAAAACTCGGGACTGGAAAACGATGCTAATGGAGAATACCCGATTCGGAAGGAAAGAGTTTGATTTCCCAATGGATCATGAAGTACTACACTCTCCTCTTTTTAAAGAAATTCCTTTTCTAAAACCACTGCTTGGTAAAGCTAGGAAACAGATCGGCTCTTCAGGTTCTGGAAACCACTTTGTAGAATTTGGTGAAGTAAATATCACTGATCTTAACAATGAGTTTGCATTGCCTATTGGAACTTATCTTGGTGTTTTATCTCATTCTGGTTCCAGAGGTTTCGGTGCACATATCGCCAAAGAATACACGAGCATTGCTATGGACAAATGCCTCCTTCCAAACGAAGCGAAGCACCTTGCCTGGTTGAACCTCGACAGCGAGGAAGGTCAGGAATATTGGCTAGCTATGAACTTAGCGGGGGATTACGCATCTGCCTGTCATGATCACATCCATCAACGGATTAGTAAAGCAATGGGTGACCAACCAATAGCGATCATCGAGAATCACCACAACTTTGCCTGGAAAGAAAAAATGGAAAATGGAACAGAGGCAATTGTCCATCGAAAAGGGGCGACGCCCGCTGGAAAAGGTGTCCTCGGCATCATACCCGGATCAATGACTGCTCCCGGTTATATTGTTCGAGGTACTGGAGCTGTTCATTCTATTAATTCAGCTTCACATGGAGCTGGACGAAAAATGTCGAGAACAAAAGCCCGAAAATCGACCACTCAAAATGCATTGAAAAAGTACTTAAAAGAAAAAGGAGTATCCTTAATCGGTGGTGGATTGGATGAAGCGCCTTTTGCTTATAAGAATATCGAAGAGGTAATGGATCGGCAAAAAAAGCTGGTGGATATTGTAGGTACTTTTCTTCCAAAAATTGTACGGATGGATCGGTAACAAAAAGCCCCTTCCTTTCTAGAGCCCAGTCCTTGGCATTAAGCTGGCGGGTAGATTTCCCCTTTAGGGGTTAGGGACAGCGCTGGCAAAACCCTAAGAGTTCGCCAAGTCCATAAACAACAATAGGCCCACTTTTCAAGCGAGCCTATTGTATTTCGAAAATACCATTATTCTACAATTACAATTCGTAATTCGGTTTCAATGAACCAGGGTGTCCATCACCAGAATAGAAGTCTCTGATGATTTTCACGATGTCATCTGGATCATCTACGATAGGGATTAAATCCATATCCTTAGGACTGATATTGTGTTCCTGTTCTAACATTACATTCTGTATCCACCCTCTCATGCCACTCCAGAATTCAGTTCCGACTAAGATAATAGGCACTGCTGAAATCTTTTTAGTTTGAATTAAAGTCAATACTTCAAAAAGCTCATCAAGCGTTCCGAAGCCACCAGGCATCACCACAAAAGCCTGTGCATATTTTACAAACATTACTTTTCTAACAAAGAAATAACGGTAGTTCAGATTGTGTTCTGGATCAATGTATGGGTTATGACTTTGCTCGAATGGCAAGTCGATATTCAACCCTACAGATAAGCCGTTATTTAAAGAAGCTCCTTTATTTCCGGCCTCCATGATTCCAGGACCACCTCCTGTGATTACACCGAACCCCTCGTCAGCCATACGCTTAGCTACGTCTACAGCAAGCTTATAATATTTATGATCTGGTTTTGTTCTGGCAGATCCAAAAATAGAGATACAAGGGCCCGTATTATTCATTACTTCAAAACCTTCTACGAATTCTGAAATTACCTTGAACATTGTCCAGGAGTTTTCTCCTTTTATTTCATTCCACTGTTTTCTATTAGGGTTACCTTTTGGGGGATTTAGTTTCTGATCGTTAGCCATATCATCGATATTTAGGTGATTGTGAATTTAATGTTAGCTTTCAATTAATACTAATTGTATTAATTTACGCTTTCTACTTATTACAGCAAAAAGCCTGTCAAAATTGACAGGCCCTGCTAGTTACATAATATTTTCAAGCTTTCAAAAAGGAATTTATGATGCCTCCTAGTCTCCAGCAAATAATTATTTTAATTTGACATTGTCTTAAACGTCGTGTATTCCTTTTTAATAAACGCCTGTAATTCGTCTACGCTACCAAACTTATTAAAGAGTTTTTGCAATTCACTTACTGTTTCTTCACTATTTGGTACTACGTATCTTAGTACATCTTCCTCTGTAATTTCTTCACCACTAAGAATAACGAGACGTTCAATTACATTACGAAGTTCACGGATATTTCCTGTCCAGTTTACGTTTTTCAAGGCCGCCATTGCTGGCTTAGCTACTTTCTTCGGAGACACGCCATATTCATTGCAAACCAATTTATTGAAATGATCTACCAATGCAGGAATATCATCTCTTCTTTCGTTCAAGCGAGGTACATCAATAATGATAACTGCTAAACGGTGATATAAATCTTCTCTAAATTGGTTGTTCCGAATTTGCTCTCGAAGGTCTTTATTTGTTGCTGCGATCACACGTACGTCTACTCTAATTTCCTTTTCACCACCTACTCTGGTAATCTTAGACTCTTGCAAAGCTCTCAATACTTTAGCTTGTGCATCCAAACTCATGTCCCCAATTTCATCAAGAAAAATGGTTCCACCATTAGCTTGTTCAAATTTGCCAATACGCTGTTTATGTGCAGAAGTAAAAGAACCTTTTTCGTGACCGAACAATTCACTTTCAATTAACTCAGAAGGGATTGCAGCACAGTTCACCTCAATGATTGGATATTTAGAACGTGGAGATTTCTCGTGCATCCAACGAGCTACCAATTCTTTTCCAGTACCATTTGATCCTGTAATAAGAACACGTGCATCTGTTGGAGCTACTCGCTCGATTGTTTCTTTAATTTTTACGATGGAGTCCGAAGCACCAATTATTTTTTGGATTTTATTTCGATCCACTTTACGCTTCAGCACTTTGGTTTCTGTGATCAAAGAAGATTTATCCATTGCATTTCGAACCGTAATTAACATACGATTCAAGTCTGGTGGTTTTGATATAAAATCAAAAGCTCCTTTTTTAACCGCTTCTACTGCAGTGTCTATATTAGCATGACCAGAAATCATAATCACCGGTGTTTCAGATGCTAATGTTTGTACACGTTCCAGAGCTTCCATGCCATCCATCTTAGGCATTTTAATGTCCATGATCACAACATCGAATTTGGCTTTTTTCAAATTCACCATTGCATCAAGACCATCCGTTGCTTCTACAACTTCATATTTTTCAAATTCCAAAATTTCCCGAAGTGTTTTTCGGATACTTGCTTCATCATCTACTATAAGGATCTTAGCCATAAGGGTGAATTGTTTTTTAAGTTTAAAAAGAATGTTGTCTCAAGTCGTTTGTCTTTGCTTAGCGCATACTTATCCTGAAGATGGACAATAATGGAATTTTGCCGAAGCTAATACATATATAGAAAACCTCAATTTTAACGCCAAAATTACCCGATTAGTTACTTTTCTTTAAAAAAAATAATAATTATTTCTATACATTAAAGATATAGTATCAATTATTTACAGGTTATGCCTTTTCATCTTTGAGGAATTCGATAAAAGCAGGGAATAAACGGTGTATTGGTAACAGCAGCTATTTTTTTATTTGGACCTCTAAAATAGCCTCAATCTTTTAACTCCTGAATCGCAATCCAAGCCATTAAACCCGTGCTCAAATTCAGGCTACTTTCATCTACATCAAAAGTATTGGTGTGTACTGAAGAGGTAATTCCCCGCTCTTTATTGCCTGTACCTAGCCTATAAAAACAAGCAGGTATTTCTTGAGAATAGTATGAAAAATCTTCTGCAGTCATTCTTCTGGGAAGGTCGACCACATTGGCTTCCCCCAGATATTCCACTGCATAAGCTCGTGCTTTATGGGTAAGTGCTTCATTATTAAACAAAGACGGATAGCCCTTTTTAATGCCCAAATCACAAACTGCACCATAAGCCTTGGCGATGTGTTTTGTGATTTTCTTCATTCGCTTATGTGCTTTCTTTCGCCAGATTTCATCCATTGTTCGAAATGTCCCTTCTAGTCTTATTTCATTAGGAATGACATTAGTTGCTCCGCCAGTAGAATTTATTTTGCCAAATGTCAAAACGGAAGGAATTAATGGGTTGGCCTCTCGACTGATCAACTGTTGTAACGCTAAAACAATCTGCGCTGTCACCACTAACGGGTCAACACAATCTTGTGGTAAAGCACCATGTCCTCCCCTGCCTTTCACTATCATATACAATTCATCTGCAGAGGCCATATATTGACCTGGACAAAAACCAACTTTCCCAGCTTCCAGTGGAGGGTGCACATGTTGTCCAAAAATATTTTGTGGTTTAGGTTTTTCTAAGACACCTTCTTTTATTAGTATGGAAGCACCTCCAGGTAATTTTTCTTCAGCTGGTTGAAAAATGAGTTTTACCTTCCCAGAAAAATGAGCTTTTACTTTATTTAAAATCATTGCAGTTCCTAACAGAGACGAAGTGTGTACATCATGACCACAAGCATGCATTACTCCATCAACTTTTGATTTGTAAGATACATCGTTGGCTTCTAATATCGGTAAGGCATCTATATCTGCACGCAATGCAATTACTTTATCAGAATGCTTATCTGCTTCCCCTTGAATTATGGCGACACATCCATGTTCTGCCCAACCATGGGTATGCGAAATTCCTAGTTCTGTTAGTTGTTTAGCAATAAATTTTCCAGTATTTACTTCTTTATAAGACAACTCTGGGTTTTCGTGTAGATGTCTTCTTAGGGCAACGATCTCAGGGTGAATTTCGGCAGCTGCTGTTTTGATTTGGTCGAGTAGCATAGGTAATTGAATTGAATAGTTAATTAGTGCTCCTTTTATTGAATTGGTAATTATCGAATCGTCCCTGTACGGATTCCCTTCCAGAAAATATCTAAGTCATGTTGCACCGTATAATCTTTTGCATATAAAAAGTTCAAACGCTGGATTGTGGGGGCATTCACCTTGTTCACGCGTAAAGCATCTAATGGGGAGAAAACACCCTCTTTTATTTTCGGTAAGGTCGTCATTGGTTCTTCCGTTGGTATATAACTGACCCAACTTTTCTTATTCATAAGTACTTCGAATATACTACGAAGCACTTGGCTTTTTTGTTTGAAAAATAAAATCCAAAACGGTAGAGTCAATAAAAGAACCAGCGAAATAAGAATGTCCATGGAACGTTTATTTCTTTTGTTCCCCGCCTGTACTATTTGAAAACGAATATCGATGGTGTATAATTCCCCTGAACTATTTTTAGACGCACTACCAATAATACTGAGGCTTTCCTTAGGAACGATTTTATACGCATAATCAGGCCCTAGCTTAGTCATCCACGCCATAATATCCTGTGCTGCAATATCCTTGGAACAAAAGATTAGTTCATCTACTTGGTATATATGAACAACTTCATCTAATTGATTTAGTTCACTTAAATATTGTTTAGAATCGTCCACTCCAGCAGGAGCTACTGTGCCAATAAAATTCTTTTGTTGTTCTGCCTGATGTAATAATTGTACAACGCGTTTACTCTCTTCTGCGGAACCTACAATCACCAAATTACTGGTTTTTTCTCTACCAAATCCAAAGTCTTTATATTTTACAAAATGAATAACAAAACGTAGCATTATTGTCGACAATAAAGCCCAAATAGCGCCTAAAACAATTAATACTCGAGAAGGTCGATGCGCCAAATCAAGAAAACCATAAACCGCCGCTAACAATATAGTCCCGAAAAGCAAACCTCTTGTTAGCTTTCTGACATTTTGGTTGGAGTCATAACCTCCACTTATATAAATTCCGAAAATCCAAATCAAAATATACAATGGAACATTGAAATACAAGAAAGAGGGCGTGTAGTAATTCGCATCGTTGAAATAGTAATTCGCCCAGAAGTCTTTCAAATAATATAAACCTATGAAAATAATCAAAGCGTCTAAAGCGGGAAGAAACAATTGTTTGAAAAGGTTGCTAAAAAGAGTTATCAAGGCTCGAAGGTAAATAGCAAGATTGAGCATCATGACAAATACGCGTGCCTGCTCTCCTTGAAAATGTTTCTTAGCAAAAATAATCATAGCCTTATAAAAGACGCGAACATAATTAAGGCTGCCTTTTTTAGTACTTTCTCCCTTATAATGGATGATGGTCGTTTCTGGAAAATAGTAGTTCTTATACCCTCCTTTTACGATTCGATAAGATAAATCTATATCTTCTCCATACATAAAGAAAGCTTCATCCAACCATCCTATTTTATCCAAAACCGTTTTTCGCAACAACATGAAAGCTCCAGCTAAGACTTCAATTTCATGTGTTTCATTATCGTCCAAATAGCCTAGGTGATAATGATTAAATGTTTTTGATTTTGGAAACAAAGCAGACAGACCGAAAGCTTTATAAAAAGCAACGGCAGGGGAAGGGAAGCCACGTTTGCTTTCAGGTAAAAAATTTCCAGAGCCATCAATCATCTTTACTCCAAGGCCTCCTGCATCTGGATGGGCATCCATAAATTTCACACAAGCTCTAAAAGTACCTTCCTCAACAACCGTATCTGGATTTAACAACAATATGTAATCACCAGTCGCTATTTCAATGGCCTGATTATTTGCACAAGAAAAACCAACATTATCTTTATTCACAATTAAATTCACCTCCGGAAACTTCTCACGGACCATTGCCACGGAGTCATCAACCGAATTGTTATCAACTACAAAAACCTCAGTCTCTATTCCATCAGAAGCAATCCGAACAGAAAGCAGGGCCTGTTCCAGAAAGTATTTAACATTGTAATTGACGATAATTACAGAAAGCTTCATATGGTATTATTCTCCCTGTATTCGATAAGGTGTTCTTGCGGCGATTGATCTTCCAAGGGTCATTTCATCAGCATATTCCAATTCATTCCCAAAAGAAATTCCTCTAGCAATAGTACTAATTTTCACACCACTATTTTGCGCTTGTTTTCCAATAAAAAAGATGGTAGTATCTCCATCTATTGTTGGGCTAATGGCCATGACCAGCTCCTGAATGTTTCCAGTAGCAATCCGATTCATCAAACCAGTAATATTTATGTCCTCCGGGCCAATTCCTTCAATGGGAGAAATCACTCCTCCCAAGACATGATAATGCCCTTTGTATTGCCCTGTATCTTCAATCGCCATGACATCTCTTACTGACTCCACTACACAAATCGTCGAAGCATCTCTCCTACTATCCGTGCAGATATTACAAACCGCTTCATCAGAAATATTAGCACAAATGGTACACTCCTTTATTTCTCTCCGCATCTTTTGCAAAGCCTGACTAATTTGCTCTGTATACCCTATATCCTGCTTGATGAGATGCAACACTAATCGCAAAGCCGTTTTCTTTCCTATCCCTGGCAAAGTGGAAAAGGCATTGACAGCATCTTCTATTAATTTCGATGGAAAATTCATAGGGCAAAGGTAAGAAATTTGTTGTTCCTTCCCTTCTCAGAAGCAAGAACGAAAAATTAACTCCTAACAGAAGAATTTGTAGGCTAACAAGTGTATTTATTTACTATAAATTCGCATTTTTGTGCTTTTATATAAACTTCGTTCTGGCATCTCATGTTTAAGAGTCAAAAATCAGAACATAAATCAGAAAAATTATGGCAGAAGTGATCAGAATGCCTCGTATGAGCGATACAATGGAAGAAGGCGTAATCGTCGGCTGGCTAAAGCAAGTTGGAGATGAGGTAGAACCTGGAGATGTTTTAGCGGAAGTTGAGACAGATAAGGCAACTATGGAATTGGAAAGTTTTCAGGATGGTGTTTTATTATATATCGGCGTGAAAGAAGGTGCTGTTCCAGTAAATGGAATTCTTGCCGTTATTGGAGAGAAAGGAGAAGATTATAAGGCTGCTTTGGCGGCGGAAGAAGCAAATGAAGAAGCTTCAGCAAAAGCACCAGCTGCTGCGCCAGAAAAAGCACCAACACAAGAAGCTAAAGCTGCGCCTGTTCCAACCACCACCACGGTCAGTGCTCCTGTTGCGGTTTCCAGCTCAGATACACGTATCAAAGCGTCTCCTCTGGCCAAATCTATGGCTCAGGAGTCAGGAGTTAATCTTTCTGCTATTTCTGGAAGTGGTGATAATGGTCGAATAATAAAAAGAGATATAGAAGCTTATTTGGCAAAAGGACCTGTCGCGGCTCCTTCAAATGGTCAAGCAACGGCTCCGGCTCCGGTACCTCAAGTTGATGCGTTTACATTTGCTCAGGATAGAGCCGATCAGGATCAACCTGTAAGCCAAATGCGAAAAGTTATTGCTCGTCGATTAGGCGAAAGCAAATTTAGCGCACCTCATTTTTATCTTACCATTGATATTGACATGACCAATACCATGAAAGCTCGTAAGAGTTTGAATGAAGTTGCTCCAGTTAAAATATCTTTTAATGATTTAGTTGTTAAAGCTTCCGCTGCTGCTCTAAAAAAGCATCCGGCCATCAATTCTTCTTGGTTAGGAGATACCATTCGCCAAAATGGAAATATCAATATAGGAGTTGCAGTAGCAGTCCCAGATGGACTTTTAGTCCCTGTTATCAAGTATGCTGATATGAAGTCGCTTTCGCAAATCAATGTGGAAGTTAAAGAGCTAGCAGGAAAAGCTAAAAACAAAAAATTACAGCCTGCTGAGATGACTGGAAATACTTTTACAATTTCCAATCTTGGGATGTTCGGAATTGATGAATTTACCGCCATTATCAATCCTCCTGATGCCTGTATTTTAGCAGTAGGAGGTATTGCACAGAAACCTGTTGTGAAAGACGGTAATATTGTTGTTGGAAATGTGATGAAAGTAACCTTGTCTTGTGACCATAGAGTGGTCGATGGGGCTACAGGGGCTAAGTTCTTACAAACGCTCAAAGGCATGTTAGAAGATCCTATTCGTTTGCTAGCTTAATTAATTAGTAATTAGATATAAAAACCAAAAATCAGAACCTGCCTTACAATTTTCTAACTCCTAACTTCTAGGGTCATTTTAATTAGAAAATTGTACGGAGTTGGGTTCTGATTTTTTTTGGAATGACGCCAATAATAACCACATCAAGCAAAATGAAAAAAACACTTGTACTAGGGGCTAGCCCCAATCCAACACGATACTCCTATCTTGCTGTTCAACGCCTTTTGTCGAATGGCTTTGAGGTTGTACCCATTGGTATTCGTAAGAATGCAAAGATTGGTGATTTGTCTATTTTAAACGGCCAACCCTTAATAGATCAGGTTCATACCATTACGTTGTATCTAAATCCAAGTAAACAGCAGTCCTATTACGACTATATTCTTAGTCTAAAGCCAAGTCGCATTATTTTTAACCCCGGCACTGAAAATCCTGAATTGATTAGATTAGCAAAAGCTAATGAAATAGACCCCGTTGTTGCCTGCACGCTAGTCATGTTATCAACAAACCAGTATTAACAAAACTCTTTGGTTCAGAATAAATCCAAGTCCGCTATTTTTTTTCTTTGATAAAGTATGGTTATAAAAAAAGAGCCCCGTTCAGATGAACGAGGCTCTTTTTTTATCTTTTATAAGGGTCAGTTACATTTAGTAACCAGCTTCTTTGTTACCAGAATAGTTTGTTCCTCTCTTAGAAGAACCCGTTCCAGCGTTTCCTACACCACAATCAGGTTTGCCCATATTGGTTTCTCCCGTTGCTACTTTGAATTCAACACGACGGTTCATCAAGCTACCAGAGTTTGTTGGAACCAAGTTGGTGTTTTCACCACCCCAGTTTAGAACGAAACGGCTTCTGTCAATTCCATACTTGCTAGACATGTAGTCAATAACAGCGTTTGCACGATTGTAAGAAAGTACATCGTTGTAACAGTCTCCAGATAATTTATCTGTGTGACCTGTAGCTACGATATTGATACCTGGATTAGCTTTCATTACGCTTGCTAACTGGTGTAGTTTACCGTATTCAACGTTACGGATATTGTACTTATCCAAACCAAAATTTACTATAGGTAAGAACCAGTCTTGGATTCCAGTTGGTCCTGGATTATAGTTAGCCAATTTAGCATCGACAATTTTATTAACATCACCTTCACTTAGGATAACTGGCTGAGGCACTTGAGCAACTCCTTTACCATCAATTTCATATCCTGGAGGAGAGTAAGGCTCATCATCTTTACCGTCTAATAATCCGTCACCATCACTATCCAAAGCAATACCTCTTGTATCTACAGGGTATCCTTTTTCACTTTCCGGCTCTTGATCAAGCATGTTGATAACACCATCTTCATCGTCGTCAGACAAATCTAAGATTGGGCGCTGTTTTACTTCAGCTAAGTCTTCCGCCAACATATCAAATGGGCTTACCCACCATAATGGCTCAGAGCGAGAATCTTCTCTTTTTCCAATATTGATATTGAAACGTACGCTAGTATAGTTTACTAAATCTCTGTATTGAGTCAAATCTTGAGTAGTTCTCCATCTGTAACCGTCGATTAAGTCACCTTCGTTACCAAAAACGATGGTTGCTTTATGCTCGATACCGATGTTGAATTTTTCGTTGATTTTGTAAGAAACACCAACACCTGCGTCAGCGTGTCCGTTGATTTGAAGGTCATTTCCACTATCGTCACCAGAACGACGACCTTGTGCCACTTCTGCGCGAGTTTCATAATCACCGTCCAATTGATCTTTAAGATCTTTTCTTGCGTCACGGCGTTCGTCACGGCTGTCTCCTACATTAGGATATTCAGTACCGATTCTACTGAAATCATAAGCAGTATTACCATCCAAAGCATCATAATAAGTCTTGTAACTATCTGCACCGACACCTGCCAATACATACCAGTTCCATTTTTTGATAGAACGTTTAAAGTTAAAGCTATTTAAGCTCCAAACACCCTGAATAGTTGCTGAGAAAAACTTTGTCTGATAATTGTGGTACCAAGAATTTCCCGCATCTCCATACCCAAGGTCTCGAAGCACCTCGTTAGCAAATCCTGGAGAAGTAGCGCTTCCGCCACTATTTCTTGGCTCTAAGCCAGTACCTTGTCCATACATTGCATCTACACGAATAGACCATGCATAGTCAAGTGCTCTTCTAAAGTGAAGGCCTACACCCCATCCTGGATTTGGGACAATGTCGCCTATCACCATAAAGTGACCTGCGTGAATACCAATTTCAGATTGATGTTTAGGCTGAGCGTTAAATTTTAGTCCTCGGTAAGAGTTGTTGTCGTCCTGAGCGGAGATGGTGCAGAGGGAAACACCAAGAAACATTAAGCAGAATAATGCAATTTTCCTTGTCATAGGGTTTTACTTTGATGAATTAACAAATAGGTTATGCCGTAATATTTGGCATTTATAAACCGAACTGAATTGCAAATGTATCTTTTTTTTTCAAGGTCTCAAATAATTTAGACCTTTTTTTGCAATACGTAATCTTCAATTAAAAGTTTATTCGTTTATCCTTGTAAATCAAGGGCTTTAAGTCGTATTTAGTTAAATAACTCTTTACAAATATAGATTGCTTTTGCCTTGTTAAAACAGCAAATAACAGCTTTATCTATTTTTCATATTAACAAATGAAACAATAAGTATTACTATAGATATGAACACCTCGGTTCTATTATTTTTACAAGGGTTTATATATTATGGTTACTAAACATGTTTCACATTTTTCAATGGGCTAATGTTCTTTTATGAAAAAAAACTCCCCAATGAGTGGGGTTAAATACGCGGCTAAATTCGCAATGTTTCGACTATTAGTAAGGATTCGCGGCTAAATCACTTACTTTTGCAGAAATTATTATAGATATGCTGCAGAATTGGTTAAGCCCTATCAGTCTTCCAACTTCAAAATCAAAGGGAGAAAACATTCGAAAACAAGAATTTGGTAGTAAGATTCAAATCTTCGAAAAGCGATTTCCTAAACTTAAAAATACACGGATCGCAATAATTGGAATCGGTGCTAGACAGGCAAATCAAGTTCGAGAAGAACTTTACAAGCTTAGCTTTCCTTTCAAAAAACTAAAAATTGCAGATTTAGGAAATGTAAAAAATGAACAAATTTCGTTTTTGATCCCTATTATTACAGAATTACTCGATAGCGGTATTTTTCCTATTTTAATAGGAAATAAGGAAAACCTGACCCTTGCTCAATTCAAGGCCCATAAAAATCGACAACAACTTGTAAACCTAGCCATTGTTGACGAACAAGTCAGATGTGATCCTGATGAAAAACCTACCTCTAAGTTTTATTTCCTCAATGATTTACTTCGTGTAAAGCACCCTTCCCTTTTTCATCTGGATATTATTGCATGCCAGTCTCATTTTATTTCCAGCCCTTCAAGAGCCCTTCCTAGTACTACTCATTTTGACTTTTCAAGACTTGGAAAAGTAAGAAACAATATAGAAACAGTAGAACCATTGGCTCGCGATGCGGATTTACTGAGTTTTAGTCTTTCGGCCATTAAGCAGTCTGAGGCCCCTGGACAAGTTGAGCCTAGCCCTAGTGGCTTATTCTCTGAAGAGGCTTGCCAAATATGTAGATATGCCGGAATTAGTGATAAACTTAGCTCTATGGGTATATATGGCTATGCCCCTGAAAAAGATACTAATTGTCAGACTGCAAAAGTCATTGCCCAAATGGTTTGGTATTTCATTGATGGGTTTGTGAATAGAAAAGGCGATTACCCAATTAGTTCCGACGGACTAACGGAATATATTGTAGATATGAAAAGTATGCAACAAAATCTTACCTTTTGGAAAAGTGAGAAAAGTGGTAGGTGGTGGATACAAGTTCCTGTAAAAACGAAAAAGAAGCATCAAAGACATCGGCTAATTCCTTGTTCCTACATAGATTATAAAATGACTTGTCAAGATGAAATACCGGAACGACTTTTAGTGGCCTTCAAAAGGTTTATGTAACGTTCAGAAAAGATTCTAATTTTATCCCACGTGAACCTTTAAGAAGAAAGTGAGCGTTGGTAACAGTATGATCTGAATACCAAGTCTTTAGATCATTAATAGTGGCAAAACGTCGAATGTGCTCTGCTTTTTGAGGCGTTTGATTGAAGGCTGTGCCGACCAGCCAAATATTAGTAAAGGCCTTTTCCAAAGCTAAATTTACAATCTCTTCATGTTCCTCTTCGCTGAAAGCCCCTAGTTCCAGCATATCGCCCAATATCACAATTCTTTTATCAGCTGGCATAGTCGAAAAGTAAATCAACGCCTTTGACATACTATCTGGATTCGCGTTGTAAGCATCCATTAAATAAGTATTTGTTCCTTTAGTAAGTAATTGAGAGCGATTATTTGTTGGAACATAATTTTCAATAGCTTCTTTTATTTTAACAGTCGCTACCTTAAAATAGCGTGCTGTAACAATAGCCGTCATTATATTGCTAAAATTATAGGTTCCCATTAAATGGCTATTCACTTCAACCTGTTCTCCAGTCTTCTTATCTCGGAATGCTGATTTCACGAAAGGATGGCTGGTCAGCAAGGTAACTTCGTTTAACTCAGACGCTCCTTCCTTTTCTCGATATTGTAACTGGTATTCATTATCTGACGCCAAAGCAGTTAAATACTTTTCATCTCTATTAACAAAAACCATCCCCCCAGTTGACTGCAAATGACGATATAATTCAGACTTAGTTTTCTTTACTCCCTCTAAATCTTTAAACCCTTCTAGATGCGCTTTACCAATATTTGTTATCAATCCATGAGTTGGCAAAGCTATATTACATAAAAAGTCAATTTCATTCGGGTGATTCGCCCCCATTTCGATAATAGCAAATTCTGTATCTAAAGGCATTTCTAGCAGTGTAAGCGGAACACCTATATGATTATTCAAATTCCCTTTAGTACAATGCGTCTTAAATTCACTACTAAATACCACATTTAGTAATTCTTTAGTTGTGGTTTTCCCATTACTACCTGTAATCGCAAGCAGTGGCATTGTCAATTGCTGACGATGATGTTTTGCTAAATTTTGAAGGGTAGATAAAACATCTTCAACTAAAAGGCAGGAAGCTCCTATTACATATTCTGGCTCATCTAATATTGCGTAAACCGCACCTTTTTTAATTGCTTCTCCTGCATATTTATTTCCATTAAAATGCGGGCCCTTCAAAGCAAAGAAAATACAACCTGGTTCTACTTTTCTACTATCCGTAATCACATTCGGATATTGTTGATACATTTGATAGAGATCTATAATACTAGTCATAAAAGGGTATAGTAATGCAGTACAAATAAAATTAATTGATAAATAATTCTTCGAGCAGAAAGGTAACAACAAAAAAAGTCTCTGCAAATGAATGCAAAGACTTTTTAGGGAGCTATACATAGCTCGATGCAAAAAAGTTAAATTACTTATATCTTCTCTTTTCTTTCTTACGTTTGACTTTGAAGTTGTTTCCTCCAGTATCTTCGTTACCGGTTGGGCCACCTGTACGAGTCATAGCACAACGGAAACCAATTGTTCTGTCAGACTTATCTTCTTCTTTAAATCTTCTTGATCCAGGAGCCATCCAGAAAGCTCTGTCTGCCCAAGATCCTCCTTTAATAACTCTTGACTTATCAGAGATCAAAGAAGTTTTACCATAGTCATAAAGAACGAAAGATTCTTTATCACCATCAAGATAGTTATACACTTGGCCACGTTTATAATTTTCACGTGTTGCTACTTCATCATCTTCAACATAACGGTATCTTACACGACCAAGACTGTCCTTTTCAACAGGTCTTCCGTTTTCATCCAAAACTTTAGTTTCGAATTTACCACCACGATAAGGGTTCAAATCATGGTTTTCAACATCACTAAGTGTCTGAGAAGTCAATGGTCTGTAAAGATCCATTGTCCATTCATTCACGTTACCAGCCATATTATATAGACCAAAGTCGTTAGGCATATAAGCTCTTACTGGAGAAGGGATATGTGCATTATCATTCAATTTACCAGCCATTCCCATATAATCTCCACGTGCTTTCTTGAAGTTAGCTAAGATTTCACCCTGGTATTTATTACGTTTTTGAAAACGAACCGTGTTGCCATCCCAAGGATAAATACGTCTGTCAGAGATACGTTCATCTTTAGCAGACACTTGCTTCCCTATTAAAGCCAAAGCTGCATATTCCCATTCTGCCTCCGTTGGCAAACGGTAAGAAGGTAATAAAATACCATCTTCGAATCTAACCGGTCTTTCACCACCAGTACGCAAGTCTTTCATATTTTTCTTAACATCTCCTTGGTATTGGCCAACGAGGTAAGATTCCGTGTTGAAGTTATCTTCGTCCTTTTGCTCAGGATTTGGATTTAAAATTCCTTTTTCAATAAGGATCATTTCGTTTACACGATCTGTTCTCCATTTACAGAACTCATTGGCTTGCAACCAACTCACTCCAACTACAGGATAATTATCATAAGAAGGGTGACGGAAGTATGTTTCAACAAAAGGTTCGTTGTAAGCCAACTCCTCTCTCCAAACCAAAGTATCTGGTAAGGCATTGAGATATACTTCAGGATAAGATTCATCGAAAACTCTGTCAATCCAGTATAGATATTCCTTGTAATCAATGTTTGCAACTTCTGTTTCATCCATGTAGAAAGAAGAAACAGTTACTCGCCTAGGAATAGAGTTCCAGTCATAAGTAACATCCTGTTCTGTATTCCCCATGGTGAATGTACCACCCTGAACCAATACTAGATTAGGACCTGTTACTTGGCCTTCGTAATCAGTTTTTTCAAATCCACCCCATTTTTGGTCATTGTATTTCCAACCGGTGGTAGCTGATCGTTCTTTTTTCCCACAAGAGGAGATTAAGAAAGCGAACATGCAGAGAACAGAAACTAGCTTAAGTAGTTTTTTCATCGTACTAACTTTGTTTTTTTGATTAAGACCAACAAATATAAATAAAAAAAGAAAATACCTGTTGTCAACTTCGATTATTGTACAAAATGAGGCAAAATCGATGCCCAAGGGGCCGAAAATGCTCAATATTTAACGGAATAAGTGGAGGCAATCATTAATATCTTGCTTTGGTTCTCTCAATCGGATGCCCATCGAAATTTCATGTGCTCCCCCTGTGTCGCCATAAAAGGCAGAGCCAGATAAGGTAACATCATAACTGTAGCCAATTTTAAAAAGCCCTTTTTGAATTCCGACCAAGAATATCACCGCGTCTGAATTTGTTTTAGAATAACGATACCAAGAGCCAGCATAAAACATACCAAGGCCAGCATAAGTACCAACATTCAATTGACCGAAATCTGCCTGTCTAATCCATAGAAGATTTGGTGATATAAACGCCTTCTCAATGTTCTTATTGTTTTCAAACAGCGGTATCTCTCCACCAATATGCAAAGAGTAACGTAATGGCAATCCCTCGTTAAGGTTATCCTTCACTCCAATAAAAGCTTCATTAGGTGTATTCAGGTGTTTTATGGAAAACCCACCATATATATACCTACTATAGGCCAGAACGCCTGCAGACATATCTAAATAGGTATTTGTTAAGTCATCAGGTCTAACTTCGGCAGAAGGATAAGGATTACCTGTAGGACTAATAGCACCATTCTCTGGATCCAATTGATCTAAGAAAAGTAATTTTTCCCAATCTAATCTCGCCTGAACAACACTGGCCTCCGCTCCAAATTTCACAAACATATCCTCTGTCACCTTCAAACGGTAAGAATAAATACCGCTAACCTTTAATGTTTGTAAGGTTCCATCTCCCGCATCATCAGCTAGTATGGCTACGCCTATACCGCTATTAATGTAGTCTAGATATTGGTCATAGGATGCTGAATACGTTTGATAGGCATTGAGCTCAGGCCACTGATTTCTGTAATTCAGTGCAAAAGAAGGCGCATAACTATTTCCTGCAAAGGCAGGATTCACCTGAAGCGGTGCTGCATAGTACTGGCTAAAGATGGGATCTTGTGCAACAGCGGTAGTCGTCATCAGAAGGAAATAGCCTATTAATGTGGTAAAAAGAATTTGTCTTATCATTGACTTTTAATTATTTAACGGGGTAGTCGAAAAGTTAAGATTGTTAATTTAGCCAAAATACCCCATACTTCCGCTGTTATCAAACAATACCCTAATATTATTAACGTTTTTATAACAATTCCAAAAACGCGCCTTTACTTCCAAAAATTGCAAACATAGATTCACTAATCCTTGTTCTGTCGAAAACTTCACAATATTATGAAAAAAGTTATATTTTTTTTCCTACTTATCTGCTTTTTGCCAGCCATTAGTCACGCACAAAGCTTTTCTGTTAAAAAAACAATTAACTGGGACGAGTCTCCAATAGTCCATAACCCTACAGGAAACCATCCGAAAACAATTTGGGGATTTGAAGGCGCAAGCTATGATGGTAATACTCCTACCCTCCCTTACTTTGGTCAACAGTTTTCTGTTAATAGTTATGGTAACTTGGAAATAACTATTATTAATGCCCAATATGAACCTTTTGATAAAAAAGACTCGCCAGATGATGGAGTTTTAGAAGGAGACCTTGTCTTCAAAAGCAATGTTACTAAAAATAGAGCTGACTTTTTTGCTCAACTTTCTTTCATTCCTATCAGAAAGATCGCTTCCAATCAATTCGAACGATTGACTTCATTTGAACTTCGTTTACAATTCAACCCGACACCAAAGGCTTCATTAAGAGGTGACAATACTTACACTTCTGTCTTAAGTGATGGAGACATCTATAAAATAGCCGTTTCCGAAAATGGCATACACAAGATCACGCATGCTTTTCTCAAAGATGAACTGGGAATTGATATCGACAACATTGACCCTGCAAAAATAAAACTTTATGGAAACGGAGGTGGTTCATTACCTGAACCTGTGGCAACCGAAAGAGTAGATGATCTTGAAGAAAATGCAATATGGATCAGCGGCGGCAATGATGGCAATTTCGATGCTAGTGATTTCATCTTATTCTATGCTGAAGGTCCTAATAAATGGACACTAAGTAATGACAGTACTTATCTGGAGCATCATGCAAATGTTTACGACACAAAAAATTACTACTTCCTAAAAATAGACGGTGAAAATGGCTTAAGAGTTGGGGATGCTAGCCACAGCATGACCGCACTTAGTTCAACCGTTCACACTACTAATACTTATACCGATTTAATAAGAATAGGAAATGATAAGTACAATCTATTGTTTGAGTCTCCAAGTTCTCAAGGTTCTGGTCAACAATGGTTCTCCGATATTTTCAACCCCGTAAGAATACGAAACTATGATGCTGGAGTTAATGACATCGTTTCAGGAAGCCCTGCTCATTTGAAAATAGATTTTGCTTGTCGAGCTAGTAGTAATACTCGCTTTAATGCTACTCTAGCTGGCCAAACTTTCAATAGTCCTAATGCACAAAGCGTCACCTTAAGTGATTCAGAAAGTATCTATGCAAAAATGATTCGCGTGAACACTGATTTTACCATTAATTCATCAAACTTAACCATAGATATTGACTACCCATCAGTTGGAGATGGAACAAACTCTGGCTGGTTGGATGATATTGAGTTAAATTTAAGACGCCCCTTAACCCTTATCAATCAGGACGTTATCTTCCGTGATTTTCAATCGACTGGCTTTAGTAGTACAACGTATCAATTGAGTGGAGCTCTTGACGCTACAGAAATTTGGGATATAACAAACCCTTTACATCCTAGAAAAGTTACAGGAACTAGTCTTTCAGGAAATACTTTATCTTTTGGTGCCAACTCTACCGACTTACAGACATATGTTGCTTTTAATGCTGGAAATGATTTCCCTAGCCCAGAAAAAATTGGAGAGAAATTAGCCAATCAGAATTACCATGGCATTAGTGCTGTTGATATGATCGTAGTTTACCATTCCGATTTCTTGTCTGCTGCAGAGCGTTTTGCAAATCACCGCTCCGAATATGATAATATTTCTATTGAATTAATTGATATTGATAAATTATATAATGAGTTTTCTGGTGGTTCAAAAGACCCAACCGCTATTCGAGATTTTTCAAGAATGCTTTTAGAGCGAAGTGATCAGTTTAAGTATATTTTATTATTTGGAGATGGGAGCTTTGATGCAAGAAATCTCAATGGTGCCGGACAAGACTATGTTCCGGTTTACGAAACGCCCAATGGTCTGGATCCAATCAACTCCTTCCCTTCCGATGATTATTTCACGCTTATATCTGACGATGATGGAAACACAATTATAACAGGTTTAATGGACGTTGCTATTGGCCGTTTCCCTGTTCGTTCACTTTCTGAAGCGAATGGAGTTGTAGATAAGATTATTCGCTATGATGTATCTTCAGAGGTGTTGGGAGACTGGAGAAACAGAATTGTTTTTATCGCCGATGATGAAGATAATAACACACATATTAACGATTCAGATGACATTTCGGAAATCGTTAAAGAGGCGCACCCTATCTTAAATATTGACAAAATTTACTTTGATGCATTCCAACAGGTTTCCACCTCAGGTGGAGCTCGTTATCCAAAAGTACAGGAAACAATAACTCGAGAAGTCTTCAAAGGGCTTTTGGTTCTAAGTTATATGGGACATGGAGGAGGTCGGGGATGGGCTCAGGAAAGAGTATTAACGAATTCAGATATTGCAAGCTGGGATAACAAAGACAGAATGCCGCTTTTAGTAACGGCTACCTGTTCTTTTGCTGGCTATGATGAAGCTTCCTATACTTCTGCAGGCGAGCAAGTATTTCTGAGGGAAGATGGTGGAGCCATAGCTCTTTTTACAACCACTCGTGCAGTATATACAAATTCTAATAGAAAACTTAATCAGGGAGTGATGGAAGAACTTTTCGTGTTATCCAACTCTTCTTCAATGGGAGAAATTCTTAGATCCTCTAAGAATACCGGAGGCAGTGGCTCTAACCCAAGCGCTAGTTATCTTCAAAACTCTCGAAAGTTTACTATGCTGGGTGATCCTTCGCAACACCTCGCAATACCAACGTTAGATGTTGTAACTACTGCGATAGATGGACAAGCGATAAGTGCGGTACCTGATACCATACGAGCATTACAAACGGTAACAATTAGTGGGGCAGTAACAAATGGTAATGGTTCTGTATTGACGAACTTCAACGGAATCGTCTACCCTACTATTTTTGATAAAGAAGTTTCTATTTCAACTTTAGGCCAAGATTCTGGTAGCCCAATCCGATCATTCGATTTGCAACGAAATATTATTTTCAAAGGAAGAGCCAGTGTTAATAATGGATTGTTCACCTTTACTTTTGTTGTTCCGAAAGACATCAATTATGAGTTTGAAAAAGGAAAAATAAGCTATTATGCCAAGCAAGAGGATAGCCAAATAGATGCACGTGGTTTTTATGACAATATCGTTATTGGAGGAACAGATCCAAATGGTATTCAGGATGATCAGGGCCCATTAGTAGAAGTCTATATGAATAATGAAGATTTTATTTCTGGTGGAATTACTGACTCCGATCCTACTTTGTTGGTTAAGTTATCTGATGACCATGGCATCAATGTCGTTGGTAACAGTATTGGACATGATCTTTCTGGTATTTTGGACCAAAATACCCAAAACACCTATATTCTGAATGACTTTTACGAGTCTGATGTAGATGACTATAGAAAAGGAACAGTGAGCTTTCCGCTTTCAAACATTGAAGAAGGGCTACACAAAATCACAGTAAAAGCCTGGGATGTAGCCAATAATTCTTCCGAAGGGTTTACAGAATTCTTAGTAACGAGTGGAGAAGATGCTGCTTTAGACCATGTATTAAATTATCCTAACCCTTTTACGACTTCTACTTGTTTTCAGTTTGAACACAATATGGCTAATCAAACTTTAGATGTTCAGGTTCAAATTTTTACCGTTTCTGGCAAATTAGCGAAGACCATTGTAGCTCAAGTAGATGCCGATGGCTACAGAGTAACTGATCAAATCAAGTGGGATGGTAAGGATGACTATGGTGATCAATTAGCAAAAGGGGTCTATCTGTATAAGGTAAAAGTCAATTCCTTAAGTGATCCTAGTGGAAACTCCAGGGGCGAAAGTGATTATGAAAAATTAGTCATTCTTAAGTAAAACTCTGTTAAATCGGGCTTTGACCTTGACCTATTTTTGGGTAGTTAAAGTCTCCAAAAAATTAAGGTTCGGTATTTGCAAAATAATATAAGTTTGCAAGCATTATAATACTGTAATTAAACAGCAACCAAAGAATCCTATACAAACCGGATTAAAGCGTATATTTGCAAATCATTTTTGAAATAAGATCTTAGAATACAACATGAAAAATTTAACAAGCTCTATTATTATCTTACTCCTTTGTTTTGTTTCTTTCCCGTCTTTCGGTCAATTCGGCTGTGTACTAACTAGTACCGGAGAATGGCAAAACCCCAACGGAGGCCCTTGTGTAAACTCAATTATTACTGCCGTTCCATTTCTTCGTATTGTGCCTGATGCACGTTCTGGTGGAATGGGGGACGTAGGAATTGGAATTTCTGCAGATGCTAACTCTATGGGAAATAATGCCTCCAAATTAGCCTTTGTTGATAAAGACTTAAGCATTGCAGCTACTTATACCCCTTGGTTAAGAGCTTTAGGTATCCCTGACGTTTATCTAGCTTACCTTTCTGGTTTTAAACAAATTGATAAATTATCAACAATTGGTTTCTCTCTAAGATACTTTTCGTTGGGAACCATTTCCTTTACGGATGACAATGGTGCTGATTTGGGCCAAGGCAAACCGAATGAATTTGAAATCGCTGTTGCCTATGCTCGCCAACTATCTCCTAATTTCGCTGTTTCTGTTACTCCGAAATTTATTTATTCGAATCTGGCAGCGGGACAAAATGTAGGTAGTGTAGAAATCACTCCTGGTATTGCAGGTGCAGCAGACTTTGCGTTTACCTATAAGAAAGAAATTGGACTAAATGGTAAAAAGACCGATTTAACAGCAGGGCTTGCAGTATCAAATTTAGGTACTAAAATCTCTTATACTAAATCTATTAATAAAGACTACATCCCGACCAATCTCGGTTTGGGAGCAGCCTGGAACATTAATGCAGATGAATTCAACTCTATTACCTTTGCTTTAGACATCAATAAACTTTTAGTGCCAACTCCTTGTCTTGCTGAAGAACCAGGAGATTGTGACACGGACGGAAATGGAATATTAGACTATAAGGAACAATCTATGTTTGGTGGTGTGCTTGGTTCTTTCAGCGATGCTCCAGACAATGGAGCGGAGGAGTTTAGAGAACTAATGTATTCTATAGGTGTTGAGTACTGGTATGACAAACAATTCGCAGTTAGAGCGGGTTACTACCACGAGCATGCTTCTAAAGGTAACCGCAAATTCTTTACTGTTGGCCTAGGATTAAAATACAATATTTTTGGATTGAATTTCTCCTATTTGGTACCAACTACTCAACAGAGAAATCCATTAGATAATACTTTACGATTTACCCTTATGTTTGACTTCGGTGCTTTCGATTATGAAGATCAAGAGTAAGCTATTTATAAATACCAAACTGTTTTAAGCAAAAAAATGGGCGCATCATTAACTTGACGCGCCCATTTTTTTGCCCATTTGCTATTGCACCTAATTGAGACCTGATCATTTAACAACTTTTCCCTGCCAAAAATGCTCTTTACTAATGACCTGAATCGTATACATTCCAGAAGCAAAATCATTTAGCCCTTTCAATATGAGTTCAGATTCTGAAGGCATAAACTCCTGACTCAACAATAGCTTTCCATTGATATCGAAAAGTCGTAGTTCCATTTCAGATTTCGACCAATTCTTTGAAATTTTTAGCGTAAGCTCGTCGCTAAATGGGTTTGGAAAAGCCTTTATAGTTCCAGTTCCGGCCAATAAAGGAGTTATTATTGTTGATACCATTGGCCAGTTAACCCACTGATCAATATTAAAAGACATTAATCTTGGAGGTAATTCCACCGAGCCTAAATCAAATTGCTCAGAAGAAATGTAACCACTCTCATTATCCTTAAACGTGATTGCCTCTGTTTGGCTATTGACTAAACCACTTCCCAATTCGATTCTTCGTTTATTTCCACTAAAAAAGAAGTTGTCAGTGTAATCGTAGAGTAACCACATAAAGTTGAGTCCAACCTCAGTATAGCCTAATAGAACAATGGTTCCCTCTTCACTGATATCGGCACTGGTAATAAGACCATCTACATTAAAGGTAAATTTAGGCAATACATTATGAAAGCCTGGTTCAGCAGGAATGGCATAATGCCGAGTTTGGTTGTCACTCCAATTTTTAGTGAACAGGTGCAAGCTGTCGTCATGAAAAAAGAAAGCCTCACAGTCGTAATCGTGGTTATTATTATTTTCGGAAAAATCAATTTGATCAGCAAAAGAAAAATTTATGGGTTGTGCATTTAATACGTTATTTCCAAGTTCCCCCTTATCTATTTTATAAATCCGTAGGTCTGTTCTATCTCCATCATTATTTCCAAAATCTCCTAGATAAATATGGGTCTCACTTTGGGCCATATCTTCCCAATCTGTATTTGTCCCAATCACTAGTAATGTTTGCTGAATCGAACCATCGAGGGGATCTATTCGATAAATTTCATTGGGATTTCCTGCATCATTCTGCGTATATAGTCCTTCTGGTAAATGTACTAGGCCGGAATTCTCAATAAGTTCATCAGGCAATTCGGCTATTTGACCTAGGGTATAGGCCGTTACAGGATAAAGGCAAGAACCATCGTTTATTGTAGCTGCTGCGTCGTAGTTAGTAGCCTGCGAGTCGGTGCAACCGAGTTGAGCCTGAAGAGATCCAAAGAAAAAAAGAAAGGTGCTGATAATTATTGATGTTCTCACAGAATTATTTTTGATTAGTTGATTTGACCAAATATTATAAGGCATTCCTTTATTGATCCTTAGGAGCTAAAATAAAGAAATCATGTTCGAGTCATTTTAAAAATACAAAATAAGCACCGCAAACGATAAGCCGGATTCTGTCGGCAGTTAGAACGAGTTCTGACTGCGGGTTATCATTTATCTACCGCCAATATTGCTATTGGTATGTATCTGCCTACCCTCCCCTGCTACTCTGTTGCGAACAACAAAAGTAATAGCGCGAGCAACGCTACTCCGAAGAACCGAGGTATACATGGCATTTCAATCCACAAGGTTTATTCGCAATTCAGGTTACCCTAAATTGCCGTGCGCTCTTACCGCACATTTTCACCCTTACCACTCCTTACGAAGTGGCGGTTATTTTCTGCAACACTTTCTGTATTCCGGCAAAACCGGAAGCCCATTCGTTAAATGGTGTGGTGCTCTGCATTGTCCAGACTTTCCTCATTTTCGTAATGGACCAGCCAAAACGAAACCGCGATAACCTGTTTGCGATGCTTATCGGAACAAAGATAGTAGGTTCTTTGACGAATTCTATGTTTTTATGGTTCCTCTCGCTTCACTACAAGCTCTTTTGATTTTTTTAGATTCCCATCATTTACCAAAGAATGAGATAGAAACGTTTTGCGATGAGAACCAAATGCAACTCTAGCTCCTTATTATCGTATTTAAATCCAAAAAGCATGGCTTAAAACCATTCTGCTTTCCTCTAGCCCAAGCCTTACAGAATGCTATCTTATAATCGGTTCTATCTTAGTTCTGATTTTAAGATCCGTTGAATAATACCATATGAACATATAATTTTTTGTTATTATTCATAATAAGCGTAATTGGATTAGATTTTGTGGGTATTTTTGTGATTACCTATATAGAAGAAATCCACTAGTCATCTACCTTTTCGGACAATTTTTACAGGCACAACTTACACCTTAGTCAAATGACAAAGCAACAAAAATACGCCCTCTTCCTGACCATCGCTTTTTTCATTGCTGCTATCGGCTTTGATTATTACCTGAACCAAACTTCGAAATTGGATAACTATGGTATACAGGTCCAGGAAGCGCTACAAAACCAGGAAGCCTCTGTTCGACGTTTTTTCGACAACAAAGGCTTTATCCAACGCCAATTGGCAAAGGATGAAATAGCTGATCCGCAAGAACAACTGGCCGACTTTGAATACATCAGCCAACTGGCCAAAGAAGATTTCACTGTTCTCATCTACCAAGAGGATAAATTAATTTTCTGGAATAACCAATATGCTTCCCTCCCAAAAAAGACTATTAACAAGAACAAAGAGGCTACTCCAACAGGGGGTACCTCCGAATTAGTGGAAACAAAGAATGGCTACTATTTGATGCAAGTACAAAACTTCATCAACAAAACATATGGAGCATACAAAATGGTGGCCATGATTCCTATCAAATATAATTACAGTATAGAAAGTAATTATTTGTCTAATCGTTTTATTGCCAACGCGAACATTCCTCATAATATTTCTGTTTCGAAAAGCCAATCGGAGTATCCTATTGCCAACAAGCAAGGAGAGGTCGTTTTCTTTCTGAATGCGGAAGGGGCCATCTTCGACAGAAGCCAGCAACTCCGATTATTGTATCTTTATTTAACGGGGTTTCTCTTACTTATCTTTTTTATAAATGCTACTGCGAAGAAAATGATAGCAGATGGCACTCCTCTTTTAGGAGCTGGTGTTTTTATTGTTGCTGTTTTTGCCGTTAGACTCATAACAATAGTTATGCATTTCAGTGAACGCTTTAGTGAATTACCTGTTTTTTCTCAGACCTTTGACAAGAGTCTCATTAGTACATCTTTAGGTGATCTTTTAATGAACATAGTACTCCTGCTTTGGATTATGTTTTTCTTCCACAAGGAATTCCCTAACAGAAGTTTTGCAAAACATTCGCAAAAAGGAAAATTTGCACTAACCTATATCAGTTATCTTTTTGTTTTAGCCGGCGTACTCGTATTATCATGGGTGTTCAAATCTTTAATTTTTAATAATAATGTTCAATTTGACTTCAGCAATACGCTAGCACAAAGTCAATCCGGGATGATTGCTATTTTTGGGATTATTTTATTGCTGTTGGCACTCTTTTTATTCAGCCATAAAATGATGTTGAATATTTCGAATATTGCATTGAAGCGAAAAGAAAGGTTTATGGCTTTAGGCTTAGCCATCCTCTCTCTGATTCCAATAATCAGTTGCCTTAACTTTATGCTCCCAGTCGTTTATTTATTGCTGATTGCGTCCAGTTTCGTATTGCTCTTTGACATGTTCATAGATAGTAAATCTGTGACCTTTACCTGGTTGGTCATTTGGTTGGTTATTTTAAGTGCATTTCCTTCTATGCTTCTATTTAAGTATAATGCTTATCAGGATAGAATACTTAGAAGTTCTTATGCTGAAAAATTAGCTCAGATCAAAGATAAAATTGCAGAGCCTGAACTATTCGATTTGAAAGAAAAATTAATTGCGGATACTAGTTTTAAAGATCTTTTCTTACCACATTTTTTTGCGGACCAAAAGGACATCGCTCAAAGAATCGAACAATATTTCTACAAAAATAATTACCTGTTTTACAATTACGATTTTGTCCTTAATGCTTACGACAATAATTCGATGGCAATTTACAAGGAAATTGAAGAAGATCTTAGCGAATTCAAGGAGGCTTATCGAAAGGCCCTACCTACTAGTTATTCCGGGCTTAAACTTTCGGTTGATCAGGAACAATCTCGTATTAATTATCTTTTGGACGTAACATTACCTCCTACTGTAAATTCAGTGAAACCAATACGCCTCACCATGCGGGTGAATCGTCAAAAACGAGAACAATCTAGAGTATATACAGAGTTACTTGTTGATCGCCCTTTCAAAAAATTAAAAGACCTTGACCAGTACGATTATGCGATCTATAAAAACAATGTAAAAATTGATGGTGAAGGGGATAGCTACGGCAATGTTTACAATTTACCCAGAACCGCAGAACGGGGTCATACCATTTCTATTGAAAAAGACGGCCGATCAGAAATTGTACATGCTTCAAATAAGGATGACATAAAAGTAGTTATTGGTAAAACACTTGAAGAGTACATTGCTATTGTCTCTTTCTTTTCCTATATCTTCGGGGCACTAGTCTTAATTATCCTATTAGTTGCGCTTATCAATAAACTATTTCCTTTTCTCCCCGATACACTTCGTTTTTCCTTATTCCAAAAAGCACCTTCTTTAAAGAATCGAATCCAATATTTCATAATTGCTTTAATTTTTATTTCTTTTATAATTATTGGTTTTGTAACCATTTGGTTCTTTCAGGATTCGCACCACAACTATCATGAAAACAGATTAAAACGTAAAGCTGATTCTGTCATTAAAAATTCAGAACACCAATTGAAGATGATGTATGGTAGTGGGGATAGTATTGATCTTGGAAAATTGATAGAACCCATTGCACGTATCCACCGCATTGATATCAACATGTATAATTTAGATGGGTTCCTGCAAGCCTCTTCTGAAAAGGATATTTTCCGACAAGGTGTTCTTGAAGGTAGAATAAGCGCACCGGCACTTTATGCATTAAAAGCTCAAAAGCATAGTGAATCCCGACAAGAGAATGAGCATATCGGTGATTTATTCTACAATGCTGCATACCTTGCATTGAATGATCCAAATGGAAAGACAGTAGCTTATCTAGGCCTCCCTTATTATTCAAAACAGCGGGCCTTACGGAGTGATGTATCCGTATTCATGAGCACCTTACTCAACGTTTATGTGATTCTATTGTTAATGGCTGGTGCTATTGCCATAATGGTGGCTGATAATATCACCCGTCCATTGGTTGCTATTGGAGACAAGATGAAGCAAATAAAATTGGTTAAACGAAATGAACCGTTGGAGTACCCCCGTAAAGATGAGATTGGAACGCTGGTAGCTGAGTTTAACAAAATGACTCGAGAACTGGAAAATAATGCCATCCAATTGGAGCAGACCGCTCAAGAAGGAGCATGGAGAGAGATGGCAAAACAAGTTGCGCACGAGATTAAAAATCCGCTCACCCCGATGAAACTCAGTATTCAATACCTCTTGCATGCTTATCAGTCAAATCCAGATGATATAGAGCCTTTGATGAAACGAGTGGCGAATACTCTAGTTGAGCAAATTGATAACCTTTCCTCCATTGCCGCTGAGTTCTCTACTTTTGCAAAAATGCCGCGCGCAGAAAATCAGCGCATTTTAGTAAACTCGCTCGTACTTTCTGTTTTTGAATTATTCAGTAATGAATCTTCAGATATGATGGAGTTGAACCTGGAAAAGCCTACTGAGCAATTCTTTGTTTTTGCCGATAAGAATCACTTGATGCGAGTACTTAATAATCTTATTAAAAATGCAATCCAAGCGATTCCGGATGAGCGTAAAGGAATGATTTCTGTAAGCCTTTACAAAGAGCACGATGCTGCCATTGTAAAAGTATCCGATAACGGAACAGGAATAGCAGATGATAAAAAAGACAAGGTATTTGTCCCTAACTTTACGACGAAAAATTCTGGAACTGGACTTGGCTTGGCCATTTCTAAAAACATCATTGAATCTGTAAGTGGGCGAATTTGGTTTGAAACAACGATGAATGTTGGTACTGATTTTTATATTGAATTACCACTGGTCGAGATTAATGAGATGGAAGAGGTTGGGTAATTTCATCAAATAACTTTACCTTGGGTACAACATACTTAAACTACTATGGCCTTAGACGACAATAAATTGCTTGGCGACCTAACCAAACCTTTCAGCCTCGAACTGATAGAGCATGGCACCATGGATGCCTATCTCGACGACATTATTCCTAATGTAAAGCCCTGGAGTGAAGATTTAAGAGAGGAAGAATTTTACCTAGACACACGTTGGTTAGAGATCAGAGATACAGACGATTTCCTCGAAACAGTGCTTCATATCTTTCGTCCCGAAAATGAATATCTGTTATCTATAGATGGGAATATTTCTAAAGGGATCTGGAGGGTATTGGAAAAATCAAATACACTTATCATTGAATTAGGGGCAGATGGTACTATTGTAAAAAGTGAATTATACGATCTTGCTTTTCTCAATAAAGATTTTTTCATCTTAAAAAAACATGGCGATCAAAAACGAAAAGGTAAACGAAAGTACTTTGTTATGGGACGGGAAGCGGCTGTTAGAAATTTAGAGTGGCGAGAAGTAATGGATAAGCTTTTTGGGAATTATAAGAACAATTCTCAATTTTTATTTTTTCTAGCTTTGGTTATTTTGATCGTGGTTGGCGTTTTAGCCTTTTCTCTCTTTTAAATTTTTCTTTGAAAAAGCAATCCTAACAAAAAGAGCCACTACTAGATCAGCAGTGGCTCTTTTAATTTTATAAAAATCAGAAGCTTAATTTCCTAAAGCTTCCAACATTGTCTTTCCAATATGTGCAGGAGATTTCACTACATGAATTCCACACTCTGCCATGATCTTCATTTTTGCTTCTGCGGTATCTTCAGCACCACCAATGATTGCTCCAGCGTGCCCCATGGTACGTCCTTTAGGAGCTGTCTGGCCAGCGATAAAACCAACAACTGGCTTCGTAGCATTTGCTTTGATCCAACGAGCAGCATCGGCTTCCATATTTCCTCCAATCTCTCCGATCATAATGATACCATCAGTTTCCGGATCTTCCATTAGCAATTGAACTGCATCCTTTGTAGTTGTTCCTACAATAGGATCACCACCGATTCCAATACACGTAGACTGACCTAAGCCAGCTTTTGTAACTTGATCTACAGCCTCATAAGTCAAAGTACCAGAACGAGATACGATACCAATTCTTCCTTTATTGTGAATAAAGCCAGGCATGATACCTACCTTAGCTTCACCTGGTGTCATTACTCCTGGACAGTTAGGCCCTACCAAACGGCAGTCTCTATCTTCGATGTATGATTTTACTTTTACCATATCCTGAACAGGAATACCTTCTGTAATACAAATGATTACTTTGATTCCAGCATCAGCAGCTTCCATCACAGCATCAGCCGCAAATC
>CAZDTI010000014.1:0-42871 GCA_964508085.1 uncultured Saprospiraceae bacterium
GTTTTAAAGCTAATTTGTGACCTTTATCACATACTTCTAGTTATTATTTTTAGTTATTTGTAAGCACTTTAATTATAAACACTTTACGTACACTAAAAGGATATGAATATACTTGAAATTATCAGCCAACCCTGGCATTGGTCTGTCTCCGGATTTATGATTGCTGTGGTTATGTTTCTACTCATTTATTTGGGACAACGATTCGGGGTGTCTTCTTCCTTTCAAGCACTTTGTGCTATTGGTGGAGCAGGGAAAAAGATAGCATACTTCAATTACGATTGGAAAAAGCATGACTGGCTATTGGTTTTTGTTTTAGGAGGTATTATTGGTGGAGGTATCGGAATTAGTTTATTAGGAAGCCCAGAGCCTGTTCAAATATCAGCGGCTACAGTTACTGACTTAGAAGCTATTGGAATTCAGGTCCCTAAAAATAATTCGGAAGGAATGGGCTTTCTTCCTCAGGAATTATTCAATTTCGACGCCCTTCTTTCTCTTAAAGGAATATTCCTAATGGTACTTGGTGGTTTCCTCGTCGGATTCGGAACACGATATGCCGGAGGTTGTACCTCGGGACATGCCATCACCGGTTTATCCAATTTACAATTGCCATCATTGATTGCAGTAATTGGGTTTTTCATCGGAGGCTTATTTAGCACTTATGTGTTGTTGCCTTTTATTATGGGGTTATAATAATAAACATAACTATTCGAATAATGTACTTCTCTACAACGCAACAGCGGGAAGTTAAAAGTTAAAAATATGCGTCTATTAAAATTTCTACTAGTCGGAATTCTCTTCGGAATAGTAATGACAAAATCAGAAGCCGTCTCGTGGTTTCGCATTCAGGAAATGTTTCGCTTTCAGGGATTTCATATGTATGGCATCATCGGTGTAGCGGTAGTACTGGGTGCCATTATGCACTATTTGATCAAATCAGGAAATATGAAAAATGCTTTTGGAGAAACCATTTTCTTCAAGGACAAACCAAAGACTTATAAAGCCAGTATTATTGGCGGTACTTTCTTCGGGCTAGGCTGGGCCTTGACTGGTGCTTGCCCAGGGCCATTGTACACTTTGCTGGGACAGGGTAACTTAGTTATTCTTGTAGTGATCGGAAGTGCATTGTTAGGAGCTTTAACCTACGGAGCATTGCGCTCTAAATTGCCACATTAAAAATGTTTAATAAAAATAAGAGTTATCCCAAGAGGGAGATGTGCACATGTCTATAAGCGCGAATACTCATCAAGAGGCTTGTGGTTGAGCTTGTCGAATGTAGCTCAGCGCTCTCAGCGCCCTCTGCGTGATGAAAATACGATTGGGTGTCCTTCTATCGTTATTTTTTGAACGTTTACATTTTACTTATAGGATGGCTCATACGAATCACGGGTTCAAATAAAATAAATATTGATAATCAATGAGTTATATTTTGAAAGAAATCATAGCCTCTATTTTTTCTCATTAAATGCTTGATAATCAGTATTAAAGTTTTACTAGTGATTCGCATGACTCCTGCCTATTCCGAAAAATCCATCAACTTTTTCAAGTAAGTATTTAATGGCATTAATGCCAAATAGGCCTCTTCAACAATATCCACTAAGCTATTCGAAGTGATCTCCTTTTTAGTCAATCGCTTGGTCGCTACAAAGTTCTTACGTCGCAACAGTTCAATATGCTTGTGTGTTGGGTCGTAACCACGTGGTGCTGTTTTTAGCGCACTTTGATCTGGATCTATGTCTCCAAAAAATGCTACAAAACGTTTTTGCTTTGTAATTCGTAACAATTCTTCTCCGTCATAGTCAATTCCGGCTCTGATTTTTTTAAGTACCTCAGAGCTAGGGTGCCATAAGCCTCCACCAACGAAAGAATTATTTGGCGAAATCTGTAGATAAAAAGTAGCTTCCTCCGGAGAAAAAGGACTAAAACCAAAATTGTCTTTGTATAATGGTTTGTCCGGATGAAAACGCCGATTGTTATTTATTCTAAAAATCGTTTTCTTAGGTTTTATATTGTCCATTCTTGGATCGTGCTTCGCAATGCGATGGAGGAACTGCTCCACATTGTCGAGCCAAATGTCTCTGGCTTCATGATAACGGCCACGGTTACTATCCATCCATTCCTTAGAGTTGTTGGCAGTTAGATCTTGAAGAAAAGTATAGACTTTTTGTTTGCTCATGTTTATTGTTTTGTATCCTAAACTTTCAAGTAGAGGCTAACGATAGGCTAGCCCCTTTCTGGTTCTTAATTGTCTGAGGTCGTAGATATAATGAAGGTCTGTCAGACTTATTTCACCAGATTGTCGTAGACAATAACTCGGTTCCATTTATCCTTGTGGTCTTCCACAAACTTCAAGTGAACTGGATCAATCTGATATGCTTCTTCTCCAGCCACATCGTCAAAGTGGAGTAGGAGTGCATAGCTAAAGGAATTATCGACTACTTCTCGTTTTTCTGTTGAGGCAGGTGGGCCAATATAAGAAGACTTTACCGTGGATATTTTTTCCAATGATTTTACGCCTGCTAAGAAAGCATTTTTTTGTTCTGAGCTTAAGTCGTCTTTCAACCAAAAGAAGACATTATGTATCAAACCGGGTTGATAGGTCGGCGTAGATTTCATTTTTGTTAGCTCTGCTTTTGTAGTTGCAAGATCTTGCTCAAGACTGCTTAATTTGTTTGTTAACTCACTATTGTCAGTACAAGAAGACAGTAAAAAGATAATTGCGATGAAGAGAAAATGATTTTTCATTTTGTAAATTTTTATTAGATAGAAAATATGATGTTCTTTGAAAAGTCAAAAGTAACTTTTATTTATTAATGCCAATAAGGAGTTTAACTAATTAGAGTATAATTTAGGGTGGATTAAAAACGTAGGATGCTAAAACCAGCCCGTTCCGGTCAGGCGGGTTAAGAATTATTCGCTCAGACGCAAAAAGCACCTTATTTACGTTTGAGGGAAAAATCCTTAAATTTTAATTCTTAATCAAAAAAAACAACTTCTAATTGGATATATAGCATTTCAATCCATTATTAATCTCGAAATACATTAAATAAAGAATAAGAGGGCATCTTTTCTAGTTCTATTAAGAAACAAAAAGACATGAAACAAATACTTCCATTTTTATTATTTTTCTCCGCTCTTGCTATAGGCCATAGCCAAGATGTTGTTCTACCAACAATTACCACCACTGGTGAAGCCTTAGTCTATGCCGCTCCTGATGAAATTGTACTTTCCTTTTCGGTAGAATCTTATGATGAGGTAGTCACTAAGGCAAAAGAGAAAAATAAATTGCTTTCGCAAAAAGCCATCAAGTTTCTAAAAGAACAAGGCATATCTGATCAACATATTCAATCTCAGTATTTATTTGTAAGTCCACGTTTCAAGAGGCATTCTGATCGTACGAAGGCCATTGACTATTTCGCTGCGACTCAACGAATTGAAATCTGTATTCAAAAGATTTCAGGCTATGAACTTATAGTTGAAGGATTGTTAGAGCGCGGTGTTTATACGATAAGTGGTGCTACTTTTAGAACGACCAAGTTGAAAGAATTCAAGAATAAAGCTAGGAAAAAAGCCATTCGAAACGCAAAAGAAAAAGCAAAGTTATTGGCTGCTGAGTTAGGACAAGAGGTGAAAAAGGCCTACGAAATAAAAGAAATTGTAAATAGTAGATCTTCTAATAATCAGTCTGCTTATGGAAGTTCAGAAGTGGTGGTTACCGCAAATGAAGGGGAGGATTGGAGCTTTGCTCCCGGGCAATTAGAAGTTAGAGCGAAAGTAGAGGTTCGATTTCATTTAAAATAAAGAAGTGCTATTTCGTTCGGAGTACAAAACCTTTTCCATGGATGTTCTCAATGGTTATGGTAGGATCCTCTGAAAGATATTTTCGGAGATGCGAAATAAAAACATCCATGCTTTTTCGATTGAATTCGTCTACGCTTCCCCAGATTTCATGAAGCGCTTTTTTACGACTAAGTAATTGGTTTTTATGCCTACATAGCATAGCGAGTAATGCTGTTTCCCGGCGAGTAAGTTTCGTTGTTTTTTCTTTGTAAATCAGTTGTTGTAAAGAAGTTTGGAAAAGATACTCACCAATATAATAAGTCGCTGGAGTAGCATCAGGTTTCCGCTGTTTGCCAATGAGCGCTTTGATCTTTGCGACTAACAATTCTTCGTCCACGGGTTTAGAAACATAATCAACCGCCCCTACTTTGTAGCCTTTCAACTTATCAATTTTCAAAGACTTTGCACTTAAGAATATGAAGGGTAAGTCAGACTGTTTGCGTTTAATACTTTCAGCGACTTCAAAGCCATTGATGTCAGGAAGCATAATGTCAAGAATAGCTAAATCGAAGAATTGTTTACTAATGAAATCCAAAGCCTCCTTACCCGATTTTGCCCAGGTAACCTGATAGTCCTGCATCCCCAGATACTCCGATAAAATATATCCAAAACTTTGATCATCTTCTAAAAGTAGTATTTTTTGCATAGCTATAGTTTTATAATAAATTCTGCTCCATCCACATATGCTGGATTCAAACTGATGTTACCCTCATGCCCTTCGATAATGCTTTTGACATAACTCAGCCCAATGCCAAAACCAGCTCCTTTGTATTTGTCGTTTTTTTGTCCGCGATAAAATCGGCTGAAAATTTTTGGTTGGTGCTCCGATGGAATCCCTGGCCCATTGTCTCTGACACAAACACGGATACCCTCTTCCTGCTGAATCGCTTCTATCCAGATGTCTACACCTCGTTGAGAATACTTTAAACTGTTTTCTACCAGATTGCAAAAGCTATTCAGTAAGTGATAATGATCGCCAATTATTTGAGGTTGCTCCAATTGACAATTGATATGCAACTGCCCTGATTTGTCTTCTAATAATGGTTTTAACTTTGTCGGTATTTCCTGAATTAAAGCACAGAGATTTATGGGAGATTTTTCTAAGGTTATTTCATTATTATCTACTAATGATAGTTCTAATAGTTTATCAATTTGGTATTCTAATGACTTACTTTCCTTCTCTATTAAGTCATGATAAGAACTTCTTTTTAAAGGATCATTATTTTCTCTAAGTACTCTTGAAGCAAGTCGAATAGAACTTAGCGGTGTCTTAAATTCATGAGTAACATTATTGAAAAAATCATCTTTGACTTTTGTTAATTCCTTATACTTGGAAAGTGACCTTAATAAATGGTAGAACAAAGCAAGGAGTGATAACAAAAGAAATACATTTCCAGCGAAAAGGTATAGTAATGATTTTATAGCTTTGGAAAGTGTATTGGGTTGGTATAAAGATAGCCAAAGTGTTTTTCCAGTATCTTTTTTTATCCCTTTTACCGGACTGTAATATTGAAAGGTAGCTAAGATTTGAATACTATCTTCATTTAATTTTTCTGGATCAAAATGCTTCGAGTCTTTTTTAGCAATGGTATTAAAGGTTACAATACAACTAATACAAGCCCGCACTTCTGATTGGAGAAACTGTTCCTTAAAGGTTTCTTGATTACTTCTGAAAATACCACCAATCGTATCCTGAAAAATGGCAAAGTAAGTTTCTCCAATAATATCTTTAGAGACTAAAAAATCGTTTACTTTTTCCGTCATGATATCCATAGGGATATATGGTAGTTCCTCCAACTCTCCATGGAAAGCCTTATGGTCAATGCCGTTAACCTCCATTGCAACATCAGAAACGACCTCTTTCAGCTCATGTATTATTTCGCGCTCCTGAAATTTTACGGCATTAACGACCCACACAATTTGCAAGCTAACGAGTAGCAGGAAAATCAAAAGTGCCAAGAGGCTCAAGTTGTTGTAATATTTTAATGACTTATTCACGGCATAAATTTACCAGAAATTAAGGAGAAAAAAAGCTGCTTAGGTTTTCATTAAGCTTTTTAATATTTGCTTAGTGGTTGTTCGTTTTTTGATGGGTGAATGAAGGATTAAGGCCGACTATATTTGTGTCATCATCTTTATTTATAAACCAAAAAAATGAAATCATGAAGAATGTAAAATTATTTTCGCTCTTTTTCTTCGTCTCCTTTACCTTATCTCTAACGGCACAGGAAGTTAAATTGAAAAAGGAAGTTACGGAAAGTGAAATTGCCTATATCCAAGGCATTTTCGAAAACATTAGCATTACAGATCAACAATATCGAGCTTCCTTAATGTATGGAACGACAGATGAAGAAGTTCTTTCAACTATTGATTCAATGCTTAACAATGTTGGAATGGAAGAAGGCCTGGCTTACTGGAAGTCACTAGGTTTGTCTTTAACACAGGACTTAAAAGATTCGCTACATTTTTTACAAGACCAATTAGATTTACGAAACCACATGGTCCTTCGAGGAATCTGGGATACCTATGGCTTTATTCCGAAAAGCATTGTCGAAGAAAAGAATTTTGTACAACATCTTCTATTACTACACCCGCCCGGAATATGGGATGTCCGAGAATTTCAACAAACGTATGCCACAATGCTAATCAAAGAAGTCGAAGCTGGACGTATGCCAGCAAAATCCTACGCGTCTTTTTATGACAATATGCTGTGCAAAATTTTACGAGAGCCACAGTTGTATGGTACAAATGAACAGTTTGATCCAGAAAAAGGAGTGGTTTTACCTCCTATTATTAACGATTTAGCAGAAGCGAATGAAGCCAGAGCAGCTATAGGAATGCCATTGTTAGAAGATGGACAATATCGCTTAGCGAATAATAAATAGTTATAAAATTCACCACCTTATTAATAAACTAAAAAAAATGAAATCATGAAAAATGTAAAATTATTCTCACTCTTTTTCTTCCTCTCTTTTACCATGTCTCTGACTGCTCAAGAAGTCAAATTAAAAAAAGAAATTACGGAAAATGAAATTGCTTATATCCAAGGCATTTTTGAAAACATTAGTATTACAGATCAAAAATATCGTGGCTATCTAACACATGAAACCATGGACGATAAGATCATTGCAACTATTGACTCAATGCTTAATAATGTTGGAGTAGAAGCAGGATTGATGTATGAAAAGTCCCTTAATCTGTCTATGAAGCAAGAGGTAAAAGATTCACTAATTCTTTTACAGGCCCAAATAGATTTGCAAAACCACATGACCCTTCGTGGGATCTGGGATACCTATGGCTATATACCTAAAAGCATTATAGAAGAGAAGAATTATGTCCAACACCTTTTATTATTGCACCCACCCGGAGAATGGGATGTCCGAAAATTTCAACAAACTTATGCTGAAATGCTAATCGAAGAGGTAGAGATGGGGCGAATGCCTGCGAAGCTTTTTGCGTCTTTTTATGACAATATGCTGTGCAAAATTTTACGGGAGCCACAGTTGTATGGAACGAATATGCAATTCGATCCAGAACAAGGGAAAGTCTTACCTCCAATTATTAATGATTTAGCAGAAGCAAATGAAGCCAGAACAGCTATCGGAATGCCAATCTTGGAAGAAGGAGAATATCGCTTGGTAAATAACAAATAAGGGTTACCTTTTAATTAACTAATGCACCTCCCGTTATCCTGACTAAGCAACACAAGAGTAAGTCGAACTCCTACCATTCCGAGAAACCGAAGGGAGCCAAGCCCCTTGTCATTCCGATCGGGCATAGTTGTCATTCCGAGCGAGCACAGCGAGTCAAACCCTTGTCATTCCGAGCGAGCATAGCGAGTCGAGGAACAACTCGATAAATCTTACTCTTTAGCAAAGAGTAAGATTTATCGACTTCTCTAAAACACTCTCGGTATCACCCACCCAAAAAAGATCATCAATACCACTATCGAGATTAAATTTAAAATAAAACCCGCTCGGACCATATCCTGAACTTTTATATACCCACTCGCAAAAACAATAGCATTCGGAGGCGTAGACATTGGCAGCATAAAAGCGCAACTTGATGCCATTGCTACAGGAACCAATAAGTGCAAAATTTCCATATCCAAGCCAAGGGCAATTCCTGCAACAACAGGTGCAAAAATGGCCACCAAGGCAACATTGCTCATCAGTTCCGTCATGAAAATCATAATGACAATAAGCATGGCCGCTATTGCAAAAATAGAAAGAGCTTTGTTAGAAGCGACCAATTCTCCAATGAATTGAATTACCTTCGCATTCGATAAAGCACTGGCTAAAGCCAAGCCGCCTCCAAAGAGAATCAAAATGCCCCAAGGAAGTTTCGTTGTATCTTTCCACTCTAAAATAAATTGACCAAGTCCAAATTTGAAAGGAATGCTAAACAAAGCAAATGCAGCCAGTAGACTAATGCTCGTATCTGTTAACTTTAAATCTGGAAACCATTCGTTAATCGTGCTTCGGCCAATCCATAACAATATAGTTACAATGAAAATAATTAAGACTTGAAGCTCTATCTTTTTAATAGTGCCCAGTTTTGTCAACTCCTCATCAATAATGTTTCTGGAGTCGTGTAGCGCTGTTAGTTTGTTAGGATAAACAACTTTAACCAATACAATATACACAACAGCGATCATCAACAAACTAAAAGGCAATCCCATTTTTATCCAGTCCAAAAAGGAAATGGAAACGTTGTATTCGTTTTCCATAAAACCAACGATAACCGTGTTCGGAGGTGTTCCAATGATGGTAGCAACACCACCAACATTTGCGGCATAAGCAATGCCCAACATAATACTCAATGCAAAATTTCGATCATTTTTCGAAAAGCCATCTTCATCATTAATCAATAGGTTTATAACGGAGGCAACAATTGGTAGCATCACCACTGTAGTCGCAGTATTACTGATCCACATGCTCAGAAAGGCAGTAGCCAGCATAAAACCTAGCACGACTTTGTCTGGGCTAGTTCCTGTGAGCTTCACAATATTCAGCGCAATGCGTTTATGCAGACCAACCTTCTCCAGCGCAAGTGCCATAACAAAACCACCAAAGAATAGAAAGACAATCGGACTCCCATAACTAGCTGCCACCGTTTTGACATTCATAATGCCAAGTAATGGGAAAAAAGCCAGCGGTATCAACGCTGTTACTGAAATAGAAACTGCCTCCGTAATCCACCAAGCAATCATCCAAGCTGCTACCGCAATGACCTTATCTGCTTCGATGCTAATTAATGTAAAGGGAAGGTTGTATAAGATAAGAAAAAGGATTGGACCGAACATTAAGCCAATCTTTTTAGACAGGGAATAATTCATGATTCAAGTCGTAATTAAAGTGCGCTAAACCTTGTGGAAGTCCTAAAGGTAGAAAAAATGTTGAGGAGGGCTGAGGCTACATTCATCATTTTTCTATCTTTGTGAAACACAGTTTAGTTTATTGCAGCATGATCAAACAGAAACTCTCAAACATTCTCCGTAATCTCCATGGTTGGAAACTCAAAGGAGACCCTATTCCCGCAGAGGCCATGCGTTGCGTTTTTGTTTTCGCACCTCACACTTCTAACTGGGATTTCTATCATGGAATGTTGAACATGTTTGCCTGGGGGATTCCTGTAAAAGTCGCCATCAAAAAATTCTGGACTCAGTTTCCATTCAGTATGATGATCAAACCATTGGGTGGAGTAGGGATAGATCGGACTAAAAAAACTAAAGAAAACAGAGGGACACAAATTAGTAATATCGCAGCAGTCTTTAAAAAATATGAAGAGATAGCTTTCATTATCACGCCAGAAGGCTCTCGTTCTAAACGAACGAAATGGAAAACCGGATTTTACCATATTGCTAAAGAGGCATGTGTACCTATTGTTATAATGACTGCTGATTACAAAACAAGGCACATTACTTTCGGACCGGTACTCCATCCAGAAACACAAGATTTGGAAACCGTTATGCGGAAAGTAATGGATTTTTATCGCGACAATGGAGGGTCAAAATTCCCAGAAGAATTTGCACTGGATGAACGCTATGCTTAATGGCCGGCTTACTCATTCAGTACCTATGACTACTCAGTATTATTTTTAATTAATAGCTCCAGCGGAGTAATCTCTTTGTAACTATTAAGTAGCCGCAAAGATTCGAATGCTGTATGTTACGGCAACAGGACTATTCATGAAAATATCGTTCTTGTAGTTCAGTAATTGAAGGAACAAGCAACATACTATGTGTTTTCGAACCTTCAGGATCGCAAATGCTCAATATGCAATGGTTTGTGTTGAATCTTTAAGGCTAAAAACACGTTTCAATTTATTCACCCAGCCTCCAAAGGCAATCTCTCAACCCCGAATCACAAATCGGGTTTTACATAAATGAACACTACTAATAATCGATTCCAAAAAATACTAGTCGCCAATCGAGGTGAAATTGCTATTAGAGTATTGCGAGCAGCTTCAGAATTAGGATTGCGTACAGTGGCGATGTACACCTATGAAGATCGGTATTCTTTACACCGATATAAAGCGGATGAAGCCTACCAAATCGGCGCAAAAGATGATCCACTGAAACCCTATTTAGATATAGAAGCCATCATTAAAATGGCAAAGGATAATGATGTTGAAGCCATTCATCCTGGTTATGGTTTCTTGTCTGAAAACGTAACTTTTGCTCGCCGTTGCAGAGAAGAAGGAATCATCTTCGTTGGTCCAGCTCCTGAAGTAATGGAGAAGCTGGGAGACAAGGTGGCGGCCAAAGCCATTGCCCGCGAAGTCAAGGTGCCATTGATAGAAGACAATCAAAAGGAGTTGAAAGATGAAGCTACGGTATTAGAGGAAGCCAGACGAATTGGTTTCCCGATAATGGTAAAAGCTGCTGCTGGTGGTGGTGGCCGAGGAATGCGTGTGGTAAGAGATGAAAAAACATTGTTAGATTCTTTTAAAGAAGCAAGAGGAGAGGCTTTGACGGCTTTTGGAGACGGTACTATATTTTTGGAAAAGTACGTAGAAAATCCAAAACATATTGAGGTGCAGGTACTGGGAGATCAGCATGGAGAAATTGTTCATTTGTATGAAAGAGATTGCTCCGTTCAACGTCGTTTTCAAAAAGTAGTCGAAGTGGCACCCGCTATTGGTTTGCAACAAAAAACAAAAGACGCATTGTATGATTATGCCTTGCGAATTGCACGGCATGTAGAATATAGTAATGCTGGAACCGTTGAGTTTTTGGTAGACGAAAAAGAAGAAATTTACTTCATAGAAGTCAATCCAAGAATACAGGTGGAGCATACCATTACGGAGGAAATTACCGGAATTGACATTGTGCGATCTCAGATATTAATTTCGATGGGCTATCCTTTGTCTCATCCTACTATTTTCATAAAAAATCAAAAAGATGTTCAATGCTCGGGTTTTGCTATTCAGTGTAGAATTACAACGGAAGATCCCGCAGCTGATTTCAAACCTGACTATGGAAAGTTAATCGCTTACCGTTCTGCTAGTGGTTTTGGGATCAGATTGGATGCTGGCTCGGCCTATACCGGTGCTGTAGTTTCTCCCTTCTTCGATTCTATGCTGGTGAAGGTTACAGCCTGGGGACGGACATTGGATGGAGCAGCGGAGCGACTACATAGGGCCTTGACAGAATTCAGAATTCGAGGGGTGAAAACCAATATGGGATTCCTGGTAAATTTACTCCAAAACAAGCAGTTTCAAAAAGGGAATATCACGACTAGTTTTATCACAGAAAACCCAGATATATTAATAATGCCTCGGTATAAAGATAGAGGAACCAAGGTCTTACGATATTTAGCCCACACTATTGTAAATGGAAATTCGGATGTCAAGAAGGTAGAAAAAGATAAAGTATTTCGTCAACCAATCATTCCTGCTTTTGATTATAACAATTCTTTTCCAAAAGGAACAAAGGATTACTTAACAGAGTTAGGACCAGAGCGGTTTGCGCAATGGTTGAAGGAACAAAAGGCGATTCAATTTACGGACACCACCATGCGGGATGCACACCAATCTTTATTGGCCACAAGAATGAGGACGCACGATATGTTGAAGGTGGCAGAAAGCTTTGCACGCCATCATGCCGATGATGTTTTTAGCATGGAAGTTTGGGGAGGGGCAACCTTCGATGTCTGTCTTCGTTTTCTGAAAGAGTGTCCTTGGTCTCGATTGGAGGCTTTGCGAAAGGCGATTCCAAATGTTTTGTTACAAATGTTATTCAGAGGTTCAAATGCAGTAGGATATACTGCCTATCCTGATAATTTGATTGGACAGTTTATTGAACAAAGCTGGAAGTCGGGAATTGATGTTTTTCGAATTTTTGATTCGTTGAACTGGGTAGAAGGAATGCGCACCAGTATCCAAACTGTACGCGAAAGAACAGAAGCTCTGGCGGAAGCGTGTATGAGTTACACAGGTGATATAACAGACCCTGCACGTCAGAAATTTAATTTGCAATACTACTTGGACTTGGCAAAGCAGTTGGAAGATGCAGGAGCGCATATTTTGTGTATTAAAGATATGGCTGGTTTGTTGAAACCCTATGCTGCGGAGCAATTGATTTCGGAATTGAAAAAAGCTATTGACATTCCAATTCATTTGCACACGCACAATACTTCTTCGATACAATCTGCGACTTATTTGAAAGCAATAGAAGCAGGAGTAGACGTTGTGGATGTCGCCCTGAGCTCTATGTCTGGGTTGACTTCCCAACCAAATTTTAATTCTATCGCTGCTATGATGCAGGGGCAAGAGCGGGAGAATAAGGTTAATAGCTCGTCTCTGAATGCCTTTTCTGATTTCTGGGAAGCGACACGTCAGTATTATTATCCCTTTGAAACAGAACTAAAAGCAGGAACATCAGAAGTGTATGAACACGAAATTCCTGGAGGTCAATATTCTAACCTACGCCCTCAGGCTAGAGGTTTGGGGTTAGAAGATCAGTTTCATACGATTACTAAAAATTATCGAATCGTAAATGATTTGTTAGGAGGAATCGTGAAAGTAACGCCCTCGTCAAAAGTTGTTGGGGATATGGCCATGTTTATGACTTCCAACCAATTAACAAAAGAAGATATTTTGGAGCAGGGAGAGACCCTGGCCTTTCCAGATAGTATGAAAGCCTTGATGAGAGGTGATCTGGGGCAAATCATTGGAGGCTTTCCAAAAGAGTTTCAGGCTATGGTGCTCAAGGGAGAGGAACCGTATACCAATCGACCAAATGCACACTTAGAGCCCGTTGATTTTGACAAAGAGTTCGCTGCATTCCAAAAGGAGTTTGGCCCATATGTACATTTCCGTGATTTTTTAAGCTATAAACTTTACCCAAAAGTATTCACAGACTTTCAAGAACATTTTGAAACTTTTGGTGCAGTAAGACATATACCAACACCAGCTTTCTTTTTTGGCTTAAAACTCAACGAAGAAATTCTGATGGAAATAGATAAAGGAAAGAATGTTTTAGTCCAGTACATCAACCGGAATCCTGCAGATGAAGATGGAATGGTAACCGTTTGGTTTAAGTTAAATGGGCAAAATAGATCTATAGAAGTTAAGGATCTAGCCGTGAAAGTAAGTAGGGTTGCTCACCGAAAAGCAGCAAAGGAAGGAGAAGTGGGCTCTCCATTACAAGGTAGTTTGTCAAAAATCTTGGTCAAAAAAGGAGCTATTGTCAAACTAAATGACCCGCTATTTATCATTGAAGCGATGAAAATGGAAAGTACAATTACAGCTCCTGTGGCAGGAAAAGTAGGAGCGGTCCTTTTAGCAGAAAAAACAATGGTTCATCAGGATGATTTAATTATTGAAATTATAACTCCTTAGTACACAGTTAGTAAATACGTTAATACAATATATTATACGATTTATTCAATTTATCAACAATCTAAAGGATAAAGAGCTTTTTTATTTTGAAATCATGGCAGAAATGTAGTTGTTTTCATCCCCTAATTATTGCCGTTCAACGGGAAGAATCCTGAATAAATAGAGAATTTGTTAAATGAACGTTACTTTTTGTGCTTTTATCGCCACTTTTATAAAAGATAAATAGACATTCCAAGATGAAATGTCTATTTTTGTAAGGCCTCTATGACTGAATCCTAACCTATTGCTTTTTGAACTGTATGGTTCAAGATATTATCTCTATTAACTTTTAAGTTAAGCCTATTAAAAACCGGTTTTAAGGAGATGCAATATTGAACATATCGCAGTTCCCTTCTATTTCCACACTAAAACACGATTAACTACTAGGTGCTTGAAGCTTCCTAAATGGTTCTGAATATTATTTTCGCTATTTAAATATCGTGAGAAAACCTATCTAACTTTTACCTATAGAATTAAAGCCACTATGCGCTTTGTTCTTTATAAGTGATTACTTGAATTAATCTGAATGCCTGTGCTGCAAATCTGTAGCACAATGATTTTGATTAGTTGAAATATATACAAACTGGTTAACAGTTTAAACATCTGACTATGAACTTAATAACTTGTACAAACATGTACCGCACTGCGGTGCTCTGTCTGCTCCTATCCTTCTGCCAGTCTGCAGAGGCACAGGAAATCCATTTTTCCCAATTTAGAAATGCTCCGCTCCAGTTAAGCCCTGCACTAGCAGGTGTCTTTGATGGTGATCATCGTTTCGGTGTTAACTACCGGGCGCAATGGCAGGACGTTCCGGTCAACTACCGAACCGTAAATGGCAATTGGGACACTCGTTTCCGGAAAAATAAAAACAACAGTAATTTCTTCGGAGGAGGGGTCGTCTTTAATTACGATTGGGCCGGTGATTCTAAATTGAGTACCACCTATCTCGGTTTGAATGGCTCTTATACGCACCAATTGGCAAATCGACATTTCCTTGGAGGTGGGGTTTCTCTCGGTGGTTTCCAACGGGCTTTCAAAACAGATGACCTCCGTTGGGATGATCAGTTTATCGAAAATGGAAAACAATACAATCCTAATGCAGCCTCTGGAGAGAACTTCGACAACACCTCTAAATTCTATGGCGACTTTTCCGCTGGCCTGAATTATCATTTCCGACAGGAAGAAAAGAAAAATGGTTCCAGAACAACTTTGGACATTGGTGCTGGTCTTCTGCACATCAACAAGCCGAAGAAAAATTTCTACGATAATGATGAAGTGCGTTTAGAGCGTCTGCTCAATATCTATGGTTTGGGTACTTTCCAAATTACAAAAAGCTTTGACCTGATTGCATTGTTCAACGGAAAATATCAAGGTGTTGAGACAGAACATGTGGCTAACCTAGGTGGCCGATTATATCTAACCAACAAGCCAACGCAAAGAACAGCTCTTGGATTGGGTGTTGCATACCGTTGGAACGCAGACGGGCTTGGTAAAGGAGACGCCATTATTCCAAACTTAGAACTACTCTACAATGACTGGTTGTTCGGTTTCAGTTACGATGTCAATATCTCTGATTTTGGAAGAGCGGCTAACACCAATGCGACCAATAACTTTGGAGGCCCCGAATTTTCTTTGATTTACATTTTACGAAAAGTAAATGAAGAAGAGTTCTGTCCAACATGTCCGGTTTATCAATAAGAGAAAGTGTCTTTTGATACTCACCATGAAAAAGAATCAATAATAACACTAACAACCATGAAAAGAATTCTCCCTATAATAATAGTTCTGTTTGCGTTCTGTAACAGTGCATTTACACAGTCCTATAAAGCTTATTCACAAAAAGCAGAAAAAGCGGTTGCCGAAAGGAACTACACGGCAGCTTTATCTTATTATCATTTTCTGGTAACAGAAGCGGGTAGAGAATCGCTGGAAAATTACCACCAGGCAGCAGAATTGGCTCGAAAAACAAGAGTGTACGATTTGGCGGAAAGTTATTACCAACGCGTGGCTGATATGGAAAAAGGAACCGTTGCTCATCCGCTGACTGAATTCTGGTTGGCAGATGTTGAAAAACGACAAGGAAAATATATAGAAGCCAAAGAACATTTTCAGGCTTTTGTTTCTGGTCCGGGAGCAGCTAATTCTTTCTATGCTGATAGAGCACGTAAAGAAATCGCAGCTTGTGAATGGGCAATGGAATTAGAAAAAAGTCCAGAGAAAATCGACATCGAACACTTGGACGCACCTGTTAATTCTGAACTGACAGATATTGCAGCAATCAAAAGAGATGGTAAGTTGTATTTTACTAGCATTCGTGATAACAATACATATACAGGGTTGGAATCTGAGAGAGGTTCTGTATGGATTCAGCGAATGGGAGGTGACTCTAAAGAAGTTGGTGATATTGCTCTGACTTCGATTTTGGTTCAGGACGAAGGAGAAAATAACAAAACCAGGGTTAGCGAATTCAATGCTTTTCGGGAGGATAGTTTCCACGTAGCACATGTGGCTTTCGCCAATGAAGGAAAAAAAGTAGTCTATACTTTATGTAAGCAAGTCAATTTCCTGGACACAGAATGCAAATTGTACGCACGAGAAATGGACGATAAAGGGAAATGGACTCCAAAAACAGCACTTCCAGAAAATGTCAATAAAACAGGATACACTACTACTCAACCTACCATCGGAAAAGAAAGAGGTTCTGGAAAAAATCTCCTTTTCTTTGCCAGTAACCGACCTGATGGTCTTGGAAAAATGGACATCTGGTGTACTTACCTAAATGACGACAACACATGCGATGAAGTAATTAATTTGTCAACAGTACTAGGCGGCGATGCTATTAATACAACGGATAATGACATCACGCCTTTCTGGGATGAAGTCACTCAGACATTATATTTTTCTTCCGAAGGGCACCAGAATATGGGAAGCTTCGATATATACAAAGCAAAGAAAAGAAGCAGTGGCTGGGGAGCGAGAGAACATATGGGTTATCCTATGAACTCCAGTTATGACGATACTTATTACTCTATCAGCGATGATGGTAAGGAAGCATTTTTCTCCTCTAACCGACCAGGAAGCCTCTGCGCTAGCGGTGATTCACTCTGTACTTGTAATGACATATATAAAGTAGACATGCCGAAGTTGAAATTAGAAGTGCTCACTTTCAATAGCATTACTAAGAAACCACTTTTTGGTACAAATGTGAACCTTGAAAACCTCATTAGCAAATTAAAGGATACTGATTCTAAGAAGGATGATCACTTTTATACTTTCGGAATTGACTATCAAAATGACTACGGATTATTGGCTACAAAAGACGGTTATTCTAATGGAGTAGGTGATTTCTCTACGATTTTTGAAAGAACAGATACAACTATAAAAGTGCGTTTGGAACTTACGCCAAAGGTAGATTTGAATACGTTGACCTATGATAGAAAGACTGGTGCAGAGCTGACCGGAGTAAAAGTGGATTTGATTCTACAGCCAAAATCAACTGTAATTGGTTCAGAGAACTTAGCAACTACTCATCAGTACAACTTTGGACTTGACTACTATAACACATATAAGGTCATCGCTTCCAAACCAGGATATACTTCCGACACCACTTATGTTCGAACCGATACTATTGACATTGTTCCAACAACGCTTTTAACAAAACTATATCTATGTAAAGGTTTGGATCCATTCCCAGACATCTCTTTGTATTTTGATAATGATTATCCAAATCCAAGAACGGAGGAAACCATTACGAAAAAGACCTACAGACAAACTGCAGAACGTTATTATAAACAAAAGAGAAAATTCTTAAAGCAGTATGGACGCAATTCTAGCGCCTATCAAGAAGTAGAATCTTTCTTTGATAATGAAGTACAAGGTGGTCTCGTAAAACTCGATGCTTTCGCACAAAGAATTTACAATTACTTCGCATCTACAGACGATACTGATAGTGAGGTGAAAATTACCATTCAAGGTAATGCAAGTACAAAGTCGAATCCAGAGTATAATTTCAATTTGACAAAACGTAGAGTGAGTAGTTTGAGAAATCATCTAAGAAAATGGACGAACGGTTCTCAAAGTATGAAGCCATACTATGAACGTATTGTTGTTACAGAAAAACCTTTGGGAGACACAAAAGCAGTCACCCAGCAAAAGACACCAGTAGTTGATTTGAAAGCAAGTAGAGAACGAAGAGTGGATATTCTCTCCGTAAAAGTGACAGATCAGTGTGATCCTGGATTGCCAACAATTCCGACGACCACTACACCAAAAGTCCCACTAGCGCTTCGTGTTTTGACTTTTGATGAGTTAACCGGAAAACCATTGTTAGGAACGACTGTTGATTTCTCTTCTGTAATCAATTCTAAAAACACACAAACAGATTTAAACAGTCATATTTATAGTTATGACATTACCAGTCAGGTGAACTATAATATAGTTGCTTCCAAGACTGGCTATACTACCGCAACTAAATCTTATTTCTCTGGAGATGGAACCGCAGCAAACCCCGGAGAAGTTAGGTTGTATTTGCGTCCTTCTGGTGATGCACCAGGAGCATTGAAAATGCGAATTATAACCTATCATGAGTTGACGGGTGAGCCACTTCCGGGAGCTGAGGTGAAAGTAGCCCTAAGTGGAGATAACGAAATCAATTACGAATCTGCGATTAACGAGTATACCTATTTATATAATGCAAACTGGAAAACGTCTTATCAAATTTTCGGTAGCAAACCGGGCTATACTATGAGTCGTGAAGATATTTATACCAATACGTCAATGACTTTAGTTGACGATGCGGTCGAAGTAAAACTCTACATGCGTCCCGTTGTTGATTTGACGGCTTTGACTTATGATAGAAATAGTGGTACTGAATTAACAGATGTAAAAGTTGATTTAATTCTGTTGCCACAAAGAAGAATGTTGACGACTCAGCGAATGGCTGATCTATTTAAGTACCTCTACGATATCGATTTCAAGCAATCCTATATGCTCGTAGCTAGCAAGGCCGGTTATACTTCTGATACCACTTATGTATCTACGGAGGGAATTCCAATGGTGCCAACGAATTTAGAAACCAAACTCTACCTCTGTAGAAATTTAGATATTCCAGCAAATATTTCCTTGTACTTCGACAACGATCACCCAGATCCGGATTGTGAAAGAACGTCTACTGTCTTAACCTACAAGCAAACTTGTGATGCCTATTTAAAAAATAGAAATTACTTCGAAAGTAAGTTCGCAACAGGAAGTCAGAGCTATGGCGAAATGCAATCTTTCTTTGACAACGATGTGATCGGTGGAATGGCGCGTTTAGATGCATTCGCACAGGAGTTATACAATTACTTTGCAGGAGCAGAGGGGAACACTAATGTTAAAGTAACTATCCAAGGATATGCAAGTTTACGTTCTAATCCACGATACAATTTGGCACTGACTAAACGTCGAGTAAGTAGTTTGAAAAACTATCTCCGTAATTGGTCAAAGAACGGACAGAGTCTCGCGTCATACTATAATCGGATTCAAATAACAGAAAGGCCGAAAGGAGATCGGGAAGCGTGCGTTGGTTGTTATGAAAAATCATCCATCAAAGATTTACAAGCTTGTAAAGATCGAAGAGTTGATATTATTTCTGCAGAAGTAATTAATAGCTGCGGTCCTTCATCAACAGCTCCGGGGCGTAATTAAGATATGTCCTATACCGTGCAGCTGCGCGCTGATCTAACCTTGAGGGGCGCAAGCGGAAGCACATGATAACATAAAAGAACTACAAAATATATTTTGTCCAACATTACGCTTTGACGTATAAATTTTAAAGACAATGATTTACAAGACAATACAAATTCTGAAAACTTTTTTACCAGCACTTTTGCTCTGTTGCTTATCAACAGCTCTGTGGGCCGGCGAAAATGAAACAGCCCCTAAGTGGTCCTATGTCATTGAATCCTGCTCTGACTGCGATTTTGATGTGGACGTAGATGTGGTTGATTCCTATTGTGATTTTTCCAATGGTTCCATAAGCTTGGATGTATCTGGCGGCGCTGCTCCTTATACTTATCTCTGGAGCACAGGAGAGACAACCTCTTCCATTAGTGATTTGGGAGACCAAGATTACTTCGTCACCATCACAGATGCTAATGGTTGTTCTGAAGAATTGGAGATTGATGTAGATGATGACTCCAGTAACGTCGATGCCAATATCTATCCGAATGAAACCACTTGTGGTCTGGATAATGGATATATCACTTCCAATGTTTCTGGTGGAGTAGGGCCTTATGTCTTTACATGGGACGACGGCTTCGTCGGAGCAGAACGGACGGATTTAGAACCAGGTACCTATTGTGTTACAGTGACTGATGCCCTAGGCTGTACCGATGATTTGTGTGCGACAGTAGAAGAAGGTTCTACGGCAATAGGAGCTGTTATCAATACGACACCTACAAATTGTGGAGAAGCTACTGGTACTATAACGGTTTTGCCATACGGAGGAAATCCACCATATGAATATGATTGGACACCAGATGTAGACGATGATGCAAACTTGGATAATTTAAGCGCAGGAGAATATACGCTGGTATTGACAGATGACGACAATTGTGAAATTAGTTATACAGTAGAAATTGAAGATGATTGTGGACCACAAGGTTGTACGCAGCCAGTAATTGCCAGTATTTTAATAGAAGAAGCACACTGTGGAACCGCAGACGGTCAGGTGACCATCACTATGGCTGATCCGACTGTCAATTATATTTATAACTGGTCACCAAATGTTAGTTCTAACAATATAGCCACCAATGTGGCTAGCGGAACATACTCGGTAACAATTACAGATCCTTCAGATGCTTCTTGTAATGTATCAGAAACATTTACTGTAGGGACAGTAGATGGCCCGAATGCTGACTTGGAAACTACTAACGCAGATTGTGGTGCTTCAAATGGTACCGCTACTTTTACTCCTGCGGGTTATACTTACGAATGGAGTGACGGGGAAGAAGGAGCAAGCAGAGACGATTTAGCTTCGGGCAATTATCAAGTAACGATTACTGATCCAGCCAACCCTGGTTGCCAGGATGTAGTGACGGTTATGATTGGTGAAAACCCAACACTGAGTTATGATATTGACATCAATCAAGAACCAGATTGTGGGGTGAGTAATGGTTCTGTTACTATCAATGTAACTGGTGGCTCTGGAAATTATTCTTACAGTTGGGGGAATGGAAATACGCAAACAAATCTTTCTTCTGGAATCTATTGTGTGGATATCGTTGACACAGATAATGGTTGTGAAGTAACCGCTTGTTTTTCTTTGAATGACAATGTAGAACAGGTGAGTATTGAAATAGATAACATTGACGACATCGCAGTATCCTGTGCAGGAGATACTAACGGAGAAGTCGTTTTTACAATTGACAATATGAATGCTGCAACGCCACTTTCTACTTCCATTCAAGATGTAGATGGTAATGTTTATGCAGCAAATGAATTACCAGCAGGTTTTTACTGTGTTGTTGTAACGGATGCAAATGATTGTGCCGCAGGTTCTGCTTGTTTTGAGGTTACAGAGCCTGCTCACTTAGACGTGGATATTGCAGTAACAGATGTGACTTGTGACAATGCTGGAATGATTGAGCTTTTATTTGTTAATGGAGGAATTGCTCCTTACACGATCGCCTGGAGTACGGGTAATTCTAACAGTAGTATTTCAAATTTAAATGCAGGTGATTATTCTTTTACTTTGACGGATGCAAATGGTTGTTCTCTTACAGAAATATTGACCGTAGATGATAACGCTCAGAATTGTGACGACTGTACTGCCCCAGTAATTGGTAGCGTTGTAATTGTGGAAGCGCATTGTAACGAGTCAGACGGACAAGTAACCATTAACATGGCATCCGCTGGAAGTTACAGTTACAGCTGGTCACCAAACGTAAGTGCCAGCAACAGTGCTACAAATATTCCGAGTGATACTTATAATGTAACGATTACGGACACCACAGATCCTACTTGTTTTGTTACAGAAACTTTTACAGTGGGAACCATTGATGGTCCGGATGCAGATTTAGTAACAACAAATGCAGACTGTGGTGCTTCCAATGGAACGGCCACTTTCACCCCTGCAAGCTATACTTATGAATGGAGTGATGGAGCACCACCAACTGCCAATAGAACAGATCTAGCAGCAGGTAATTATCAAGTAACCATCACAGATCCTAACAATCCAGATTGCCAGGATATTGTAACGGTATTAATTGGGGAAAACCCAACATTAACTTATGAGGTTGTAATCAACCAACTACCAGATTGTAATGAATCAAATGGTTCTGTTACGATTAATGTAAATGGTGGCTCCGGAAATTATACTTATAGTTGGGGAACTGGAAATACCCAAACAAACCTTTCTTCAGGAATTTACTGTGTAGATATTGTTGATACCGATAACGGTTGTGATGTAACAGCTTGTTTTGCTTTAAATGACAATGTACCTCAAGCCACCGTAACAATAGATAATCCTATTGTAGAAACATCTTGCCCGGGAAGCGGAGATGGAACAGTCGTCTTCACTGTTGAAGAAATGAATGTTGCATTACCATTGACCATTACCATTGAAGATGATAATGGAACAGTTTATAATAACGGTGAACTTCCAGCAGGCAACTACTGCGTATTAGTAGCGGATGCCAATGGTTGTGCTGCGGGGTCTGCTTGTTTTGAAGTGGTTTCGCCAACGCACTTGGATGTTGATATTGCAGTGACGGATGTGACCTGTACGGTGGCTGGTGAAGTAGAGTTGTTATTTATCACAGGAGGGACAACACCTTATACCATTGCTTGGTCAACAGGAGGAAGCGGAAACACGATCAGCTCATTAAGCCCTGGTGATTATAGTTTCACCTTGACAGATGCCAATGGTTGTTCTCTTTCTGAGACCGTAACGGTAGATGATAATGCAATAGACTGTGGACCTTGTGAAACACCAATTATCGCCAGTATCGTTGTTGTGGAAACACCTTGTAATCAATCATTAGGACAGGCAACAATCACAATGGCTGTACCAGGAACGTATACTTACCAATGGAGTCCAAATGTAAGTTCTAGCAATATCGCCACAGGTATTGCAAGCGGAACTTATAACGTAACCATTACTGACCCTAATCATCCTGACTGTCCAGTAACGGAAGTCTTTACAGTTGGAACCATTGATGGCCCAGAAGCAACCTTAGTAACGACAAATGCAACTTGTGGTGTCTCAAACGGAACAGCGACTTTCACACCAGCTGATTATACTTACGAATGGAATGATGGAACAATAGCTTCCAGCAGAACTGATTTGGCATCTGGTAATTACCAGGTAACCATCACCGATCCAGCTGATCCAGATTGTCCGGATGTTGTAACTGTAGTGATTGGGGAAGATCCAAGTCTAACTTATGATGTTGTTATCAATCAATTGCCAGAATGTAATGAAGCGAATGGTTCTGTTACCATTAACGTAGCTGGCGGATCTGGTGATTATACTTATAGTTGGGGACCAACGAATACGCAGACGACCTTGACTTCAGGAGCCTATTGTGTAACCATTACCGATAATACCAATGGTTGTTCTGTAGTTGCTTGTTTTAGTTTGAATGACAATGTGCCTTTAGCAGAAATAACAATTGATCCAACAGATGTTCAGGTCAGTTGTCCGGGAAGCACAGATGGTACCGTTGTATTTACGGTAGATCCAATGAATGCTGCTCAGCCATTAGATACGATTATTGTAGATGCAGATAACAATGAATACACGAACGGTTCATTAGCTCCTGGTAATTATTGCATATTTATCACGGATGCCAATGGTTGTGCTGCAGGTTCAGAATGCTTTGAAGTAACAGCTCCTGAACAATTAGATGTAGATATTGCTCCAACACCAGTAACTTGTGACGCCGCTGGAAATATTGATTTGTTATTCCTTTCTGGTGGAACACCACCTTATACGATAACCTGGTCTACAGGAACGGGAGGAACTTCCTTGCCAAATCTAACACCTGGCGATTACAGTTTTACGCTGACAGATGCCAATGGTTGTGTACTGACCGAAACGGTGAATGTAGCCAACCAAGCTATTGATTGCGGATGTGAAGAGCCGGTTATTACTTCTGTGGTGATTATCGAAACAGCATGTGAAGAAGAAAATGGATCAGCTACCGTAAACATAGCACAGAACCCAGCGAACTATTCCTTTGAGTGGAGCTGCGGTACTTGTTCTTCCAGTCAGTCACTTTCGGGAGTTGCTGCTGGAACCTACGAAGTAACCATTACGGACTTATCTGATCCAACTTGTTCCCTGATTGAGACCTTCACAATCGGTACGACTAATGGGCCAGACCCAACACAAACTACAATAACACCGGCTACCTGTAATGACGCAGATGGAACGGTAACATTTACTCCTGCCAACTATACATACTTTTGGAATGATATGGTAGAAGCAGCCAGCAGAACGAATTTACCAACAGGTGAATACCAAGTGACCGTTACTGATCCTGCTGATACGGCTTGTATAAATGTCATTACGGTTTTAGTTGGTCAAACGAACTTATTAGAATTAGCAGTAAACGTAGATGTACTTCCTGATTGTCAAGTGGCAAATGGACAAGCAACGATTTCGGTTGTCGCAGGAGGAAGTGGAGATTATACCTATAGTTGGGGAGCGGCTACAGGAACGATGTTGGCTTCCGGCGTTTATATGGTTACGGTAACTGATAATATTTCAGGATGTGAGGAATCGATTACTTTTGTTATAAATGATAATGTTCCTCCGGCTACAGTTGATATTACGAACTCAAATATTATAACTTCTTGTCCTGGAGCGGGAGACGCTACAGTTGTATATACGGTAACGCCATCGCCAGGATTTAATGGTGATCCAGTCGTTACAATTGTAGATATGAATGGCTTTCCAGTAGCTGCTGATAATTTATCTCCTGGAGAATATTGTATTTTAGTTAGAGACGCAGCGGGTTGTTTAGCAGGTTCTTCTTGCTTCGTAGTAAATGATCCTTCTCAAATAGATGTTGATATTGCAGTGCATGATGTAAATTGTGATACACTTGGTACCATTAGCTTGAGCAACATTATTGTAGGAACATCACCTTACGAAATTGTTTGGCCAACGATTACTCCGGCACCGGCTGATCCAGAAAATCTTACTGACTTAGAACAAGGGGTTTACAATTTCATTTTGATGGATGCGAATGGTTGTGCCGTAAGCGAAAACGTAACAGTTGGAGGAACTTCAGGTCCAGCTAATCCAATGTTACCAGATGTTATTAGTTGTGACGAAGTAACTTTCCTTAATGTAAATAGTCCGGGCAATGTTGTTTCCTGGTTTAATTGTGATGGAACGCCAGCAGGACCAAATCCATTAGAGGTTACCGTAATAGATACGACTTGCTACTATGTAGAAATAACGAACGCTGAAGGTTGTGTGGTGAAAGACAGTGTGAATGTTATCGAAGCACCGCTACCAATGGCCGACTTTACTTATGAGCTTTCTCCATGTGCAGATACCGCTTTTGTTCAATTTACGGATGCTTCGACTACCGGTTCTGGAGACACGATTACTTCCTGGAATTGGTTGTTCTCTAACGGAGTTACTTCTAATGAGCAGAACCCAGGTGTCTTTGTTTTTGAAGAGGGAGAATTTATTGCATCGCTAACCGTAACCAATAACTTCGGTTGTTCAGATACTTTTATTGATACCATTCAAATTAGTATTCTAATTAACATTGCTCCTCCGATAGAAATTGAGGCTTGTCCTGGAGATACGGTTGACTTATTCCCTGGAGCTATTGACTCCTTGACCTATAATTGGTCGCCAGCCGATTCATTGACAGATCCTACTTCTCCAAATCCAATGTCAACTGCTCTATCCAATACAACTTACATGGTTACGATAACCAGTGCCGATGGATTGTGTCAAGTGGTTAGAACTGTAGATTTGGTCTTCACGCCAATGGTGACCTTAGAACTGGCATCGGATACGATACTTTGTGTAGGTGGAAATATTATGGTGTCAGGCTCCACAAATGGAACAGATATTTGCTGGTTTGATTCGAATGGTTTGGGCACAGGAGTGGAGATAGGATGTGGAGATAATGTTTCTCTTCCTGGTTTGGATCCAAGTGATCCTTACTACTATGCCATTGCAGAAGATGCTAATGGATGTAGGACGATGGACAGCATGATGGTCATAGATTACTCAATAGGAATATCTCTAGAACCTCAAGGGGATCTTTGTGCTGGGGATTCTTTATTCTTGAATCCATTATACAATTTGAATAGCGCAACACACGATTTTATGTGGACGCCATCTGGAAATGATACGGAGACGGTAATGGTAAATCCAGGTGAAACTGCAAGCTACGATGTGACTGTTTCAAATGATTTTTGTGAAGCGACAGAGACTTTCGAAGTTGTCGTTCGTGATGTCGGTCAAGAGGCAGCATTAACGGCTGATCCGGACACGATTTTCCTTGGACAAACATCACAGCTTCAAGCACTTTTGGAAAGTGGAGCCACTTATGAATGGTCGAATTCAGAGACCCTAACCTTTAGTGAAGATCCATCTAGCCCAATTGCGGCTCCATTAGAGACTACCGATTATACCGTCACAATTACTGATGAAATAGGTTGTGAAGGAGACGCAACTACAAGAGTGGTTGTAATTGATGAATGTGATGAGCCATATATTTTCTTTCCAAATGCCTTCTCTCCAAACAATGATGGACATAATGATGTGCTCTATTTAAGAGGTTTTAATGCCGATGAAGTACACTTTGTAATCTATAATCGCTGGGGCGAAAAAGTATTTGAATCTAAATCTCAGGATAGTGGATGGGATGGAACATATAAGAACGAAGCCTTATGTTCAGATGTATATGGGTTCTACTTGCGTGTTCTATGTCGAAATGGACAAGAATATATCAAAAAAGGAAATGTCACACTTTTAAGATAATTTAGAAAAAGACATTGCTCTATTAGTCGCATTCTTAGTGCGATTTTAGAAGAGGTATTCCGAAAGGAATACCTCTTCTTTGTTTGTAGGTCTGTCACACAAACTATGTCCACTGCGTTTTTTTTCGGCAGCTGCGGTATGGTTTTGGTCTATCGCCAATCATCAATTCTCCTCATAAACAGGCCGTTTCTGGCTAAGTTACCTTACTAATAACTTTTACACATATATTTATAATTTACATGAGTTAGGCATAGTCATTGTATTGCCTATAAGTACGACGAATAATATAACTGGAAAAGAACATATCTCTCTTTCGGTTCGAAATTACCCAGACAAAAGGTGACTACTTAAAAAGTTAATGACCATTACATTCCATAATGGTTGTTAGTCATTGTAGCCACTCAAAACACATTCTTTAGGCAATTTTAATCATGCTACAGGAAGGTTATGCAAAAAAAAGTGTACGAACCATTCTTTTGGACGTTGGTATCTCTATTTTTATTCCTGCCGTACTCTGCTACGTTTACAGGATATTTTAATGGAGATTTTAGCTTCATAGGAGTGAAAAAAACAGAACCGCTCACCGCGGTTGAATCAGCGAAAGAACGATCAACTTCGTCCTATTCGCCATTGTTTTATATAACAATGTCTGCTCCACCTAATGTGGATGCGGGCTATCGCTATATAAACAGACCGTTTCGCTTGGATTCTACTGATGACTATTCGTCGCTTTACTCATCAGAAACAGATTTCGATGAAAATGAAACTCCTACCGCTTTGATTCTAGCAGAAGAATGCGAAAGTGATGATATAGAAATTAGTTCAAGTGGATCATCTACCATTACTTCTACGATTAGTTATTCAGCTAGCCCTGGTTGTACCATCACAGATGTTAATATTACAGATTTGGAAGTAGATCATAATCGAGTCAGAGATCTTGAAGTTACCTTGACGAGTCCGGCTGGAACTACTATTACTTTGATAACAGTATCAGATATGTGTAGTGGTAATTCAGATGATTTAAATCTTCCATTAGATGACTCAGGTGCAGCATATAATACTATTCCATGTCCACCAGATGATAGTGGAACTGCCTATCAACCTTCAGAGCCTTTAAGTACTTTCAACGGAGAAGATCCATCGGGTACTTGGACACTTACCATTTATGATCTTAACAATGGACAAGGAGGAGAATTTGATAGATGGTGTATTGATATTACAGAGGATTGCCCTCCATCTTCAGAAGAGTGTGAAAGTGATAATGTAACTATTAGCACAAGTGGAACACCAACAGTTAGTTCTACTCAAAATTACATCTCTTTTGTTAGCGGTTGTACTATCTCAGATATAAATATTACTGACCTAGATGTAGATCATGATCGTGTCAGAGATATTGAAGTTACGCTAACTAGTCCGGCAGGAACCACTATTACCTTGATAACTGGATCAGATATATGTACAAATAATTCAGATGACTTAGATATTCCATTAGATGACTCTGGGGCCGCATATAATACAATTCCATGTCCACCAGATAATGGGACTACCTATCAGCCTTCAGAGCCTTTAAGTACTTTTAATGGAGAAGACCCAAATGGTACTTGGACGCTTACTGTTTATGATTTTAATAGTGGACAAGGAGGAAGAATTGATAGATGGTGTATTGAGATTATAGAAGACTGTCCTCCATATGGAGAAGAATGTGAAGGATCTAATGTGACCATTAGCACAAGTGGAACACCAACAGTTACTTCTACTATTGATTATACACCTACTTCTCCTGGCTGTACCATCGCTGATGTTAATCTCACAGATTTGGATGTAGACCATGATCGTGTCAGAGATATTGAAGTTACGCTGACTAGTCCAGTTGGAACCACTATTACATTGATAACAGGGGCAGATATGTGCACTAATAATTCAGATGATTTAGATCTTCCATTAGATGACTCCGGGGCAGCATATAACACAATTCCATGTCCACCAGATGATAATAATAATACCTATCAACCTTCAGAGCCACTAAGTACTTTCAACGGAGAAGATCCAAGTGGTACTTGGACACTTACTGTTTATGATTTTAATAGTGGACAAGGAGGAAGAATCGACAATTGGTGTCTCGTAATTGTAGAAGATTGCAACTCATCAGGAAGCTGTACTAATGGTGTGCCCGCCCCGGATGTTCCTATAGATATAAATTCCGGAAGTACTACAATCACTTCAGAGATAACAATCACTTCTGCGACTTGCGTCGGAGATGTCAATATTGATGGATTGGATATGACACATGTGGATCCTAGTGATCTTATTATCACTTTGACCAGTCCTAGTAATACAAATGTAATATTGCTAGATGAAAATTGTGGCGGTAATGATGATCTCTCTATTACTTTTGATGATTCAGGAGCCTCTCATGGATCTATACCTTGTAGCTCTCCTCAAGGCGGTGGTGGAACTTACCAGCCTTTTGGCAATTTATCAGATTTTGTTGGTGAGGCTATAAATGGAACTTGGACTTTGACAATAACAGATACTGATGGAGGAACTGTAGGGACATTAAACTCTTGGTGTCTAGATATTACAGAAGGCTCCTGCCCTCCAGAAGTATGTAATAATAATGTTGATGATGACCTTGATGGTTTTACAGATTGCGAAGATCCGGATTGTTCTTGTTGTGTTGCCGGAGTTACAGCTACTGGTCTTCCTGCTAACATTCCAGATAGAAACGATGGAACTTTAACTAATACAATTACCATCTCAGATGACAATTGTATTACTGATGTTAATATTTACGACTTATATATTCTTCATAACGAAGTAGATAATATTAGAATAGAATTGACGAGCCCTGAAGGAACGACAATAAGGTTAATTGATAGACCTTGTGATGATGAAAATAATTTATATATGGACTTTGATGATGCTGGTGGTAGTCAAAATGCTTGGCCTTGTCCTCCATTAGATGGGCTAGCTTATCAACCCGAGGATCTATTTTCAGTTTTTGATGGCGAGAATGCCAATGGTGATTGGGTTTTAGAGGTATTTGATAGAGAAAATGATGATGTTACCGGACAACTCATTTCTTATTGCCTGGAAGTATTAACAGAAGCTTGTCCAGAAGTTTGTCCGGTAGGAACAGAGGGTGCTGGTTTGCCTATCAGTATTTCAAGCAGTGGCACACCAACGATTTCCTCTAGTGTTACCATTAGCTCCGGAGGTTGTGTAACCGACGTAAATGTTCTTGGTCTTACAATTGACCATAATAGATTAAGAGATCTTAATATTTATTTGGAGGGGCCTGCTCCGTTGAATACAATTGTTTATTTATTTGATGAAGATTGTAGTTCAGATAATGATATCTTCGTGAGTTTTGATGATGCCGCAGATCCAACAACCAATGGATATAGTGATTGGTCCTGTCCTCCAATAGATGGAGATACTTATCAACCATTTGAACCTTTGTCCGCCTTTAATGGACAACCAGCTGATGGAACCTGGACACTTTATGTATGGGATGACAACGATGGTACGGGAGGGGTTCTTGAAGCGTTCTGTCTTGAAGTAGTTACAGGAGCTTGCGTAGAAATTTGTAACAATGGCATAGACGACGATGGGGATCTTGATACTGATTGCGCAGATTCGGACTGTGATTGTTGTTCAGGTAACGGTGTCCCTGCCTTTGATGCCCCTATAACTATAAATTCAGGTAGTTCCACAATTACCTCAGAAATAACAATAAGCTCTGCGGCCTGTGTGGCCGATGTTAATGTCTATGGATTGGCAATGACACACCCCGATCCTAGTGATCTTATTATCACCTTGACTAGCCCTAGTAACACGACTGTGGTATTGCTAGACGAAAATTGTGGTGGTAATGATGATCTATCTATTACTTTCGATGATTCAGGAACTGCTCACGGATCTATACCTTGTACCTCTCCACAGGGTGGAGGAGGAACCTACCAACCTTCTGGAGACTTATCTGATTTCTACCCTGAGGACATTAATGGTACCTGGACTTTAACAATAACAGATACCGATGGTGGATCTACGGGAACATTGGATGGTTGGTGTTTAGACATTACCGAAGGCCCTTGTCCTGTTCCTGAAGTTTGTGATAATGGCGACGACGATGACCTTGACGGTCTTACGGATTGCGATGATGATGATTGCCTTTGTTGCGAAGCCGCTACTGGTTTACCACAAAATATCCCAGATCATAATGATGGGACGCTAACTTCTTCTGTTACCATTACAGATGTAAATTGTGTTACTGATATTACCATCAGGAATTTAGATATAACACACACTGAAGTAGACAATATTTTTGCTACACTAACAGGACCTGATGGTACTTCCGTACTATTGATTAATGATTGGTGTAATAATGAAAATGACATATTAATTAATCTAAATGATGCTGGAGATGGAGGCTCACCACCGGCGGACTTTCCTTGTCCTCCAGTAGATGGAAATACTTATCCACCAACAAACCCACTGGCTGCCTTCAACGGAAAATCTGCTGTTGGAACATGGACGCTGACCATCTCTGATCAGGAAGATGATGGAGAAACAGGGTCTCTGCGTGGTTGGTGTCTGGGTATAGAAACAGGGGCTTGCCCTCCTCCCGAAGATTGTTCGGATGGAATCGATAATGATGGTGATGGAGCCATAGACTGTGATGATAAAGATTGTGATTGTTGTGTAGCTGGAACCGTTGGTTCCGGCCTTCCTGCTAATATCCCCGATAGTGGAAGTGGCTCATATTCTAATACAATTAACATCGCTGATAACAATTGTATTACGGACGTTAATATTTACGACCTGAATATCTTACATGGAGAGGTAGATAATATTAGAGTTAGGCTAACGAGTCCGGAGGGAACGACCATAACGCTTATCGATGGAAGCTGTGACAACCAGGATAACATATTAATCGATTTTGACGATGCTGGTGAAGCTAATGGGACTTGGCCTTGTCCTCCAATGGATGGATTTGCCTATATCCCTGACAATCTTTTGGCGACTTTTAATGATGAAAATGCCAATGGAGATTGGGTGTTGAATGTAACAGATTTGGAGAACGATGGGGTCACTGGACAGCTCGTCTCTTATTGTCTAGAAGTCATAACTGAAACGTGCCCAGTTCCTGAAGATTGTACCAATAACATAGACGATGATGGCGATTTACTTACAGACTGTGATGATCCGGACTGTATTTGTTGTGGAGGAGTGGCTGTAGCTTCTCCTACTGATTTGCCAATTACCATAACTGAGACTGGTAACATATTATACGAATCAGTAATAGAATTGACCGATACCGGTTGTGTTGGTGATGTTGATGTTTTTGATCTTAATATTACGCACACTTATGTACGTGATTTGGTTATTAGCTTGGTGAGTCCTGAAGGAACGGAAGTTATGTTAATGAACCAACCTTGTGTAAGTGAGGATAATATTGAAATTAATTTTAATGACTCGGGGGCTGATCATAGCACCATCCCTTGTCCACCAACGGATAATGGTACTTATCAAGCTGATGGTAGTCTATCCAACTTTAATGGAGAACCAATTGCGGGAGAATGGACATTGAAAGTGAATGATATAGCAGGTGGTGATGGTGGTACTTTCAATAGCTGGTGCTTGAGTATTACGGCTGCTACTTGCCCCCCTGATGAAATATGTAACGATGGAATTGATAATGATTTCGATACTTTTACAGATTGTGATGACCCTGATTGTGATTGTAATGAGGCTTGTGTAGAGGCGGAAATTTGTGATGATGAAATTGACAACGATTGCGATGGCTTGACAGATTTATTTGATCCTGATTGTCCATGTGATTTATACAATGTATTGCAATACTGTGATCCAACTTGTGAATACGAACCACCAGGAACTCCTTCTTTTGATATTGCTCTTGATTGGGAATCTGATGTAAATACAAATACATTGATGCCTACAACTGCCGGGGAATTAGACGGAGACCTGAGCGGTATCGAGATTATAGGAATGAGAGATAACGATTGGGGAGAAGGTATAGTCAACAGTATTTACATCATTGATGGTAACACAGGAGAACTAAAATATCGACCTAACACAGAAGAAATTTCAACCAATAACAAAGGGGTCGCTCTCGCAGATGCGGATCGAGACGGATTCGGAGAATTTTATTACGTCATTGCTGGAAACGCAGCGACTAATCCTAATAAACTCGTTTGTTATGAATATGATCCAACAGGAACGAACCCAGAAGGAACAGGTACTGGTACCTTTGTTCAAAGATGGATTTCTACAGAGATAGTCACTGCTGGATGGCCAGTATTCTATGATTATTATACTCAGGATTTTGCAGTAAATGTAGCTGATTTTAATGCGGACGGAACACCGGAACTATATGTTGGAAACGAAATATATAATGCGCTAACTGGTGATCGAATAGCCACAGGTGGGTCAAACTCTATTGGTAGTTTTTTCACCCAAGATCTGAACCACGCGCACCCTGCCGCTTGCCCAGTAGCGGTCGATGTATTACCAAGCAACGAGTGTACAGACTGTTTCGGTTTAGAGTTAGTTGCAGGTAACCAAGTCTATGCGGTTGATATCTTAAACGGTACGATGAGTGTGGTAAGAGAAATAGATGGATTTGATGATGGATTTACTTCCATCGCGGATTATGATCTTGATGGTGATTTAGATGCCGTTATTACGACGACAAATAGCGATGAGTCTTTTCTTTATATCTGGGACCTTCAAACAGAAACCCAAATAGGAGGAACACACATCGTTACGAGTGTGGATGTTACAGGTTGGTATCGGTCTATTAGTAATGCGGTTATTGCCAACTTTGATGATGACCCAAGACCGGAAATTGGAGTAATCGCAAATTACACCATGCAAATTGTAGAAGATCATCAAGTGGATATATCTGGAACAGGAGGAGAGCTTTGGAGTGCAAATAACACTGATAACTCAGGTATGACCGGATTGGCTTCTTTTGACTTTAATGGAGATGGAATTTCTGAAGTAGTTTATAGAGATGAGGATGAGCTTAGAATCATTGCCGGACCTACTGGTGCTGATTTGGATGCTTTCGTTTGTGGTTCCGTAACCGGTGTGGAATATCCTATTATCGCCGATGTGGATTATGACGATCAAGCAGAAATCATCTGTAACTGTGGACCAAGTAACTATTCCTTTTCAGGAAAAATGCAGGCCTTCCAATCCGCTTCTACTCCATGGGTAGATACTCGATCGGTTTGGAATCAGTATGCTTATTTCGTAGTGAATATCAATGATGACCTTTCTGTTCCAGTTCAACAGCAAGCACATCATTTGGTAGGAGATCCACCGGCAGGTCAAACTGGACGTCTCAACATATTCTTGAAACAAATAGGACCAGTTGATGATTTTGGAGAGCCCTATTTCCCCGCAGCTAACTTACAAATTGAATTCGCTAGTTCATCTACTGATGGTTGTGACGTCGATTTTGATAATGTAGAAATAAGTTTGAGTTTGTCCAATCAGGGAGATTTGATTTTCCCTGAAAGCACTCCTTTTGCATTCTATCAAGGAAATCCGGAAGAACCTGGCGCAACTTTACTGGATACTTTTCATTTAGAAAGACAGATTGAAAAAGACAGTTTTGTTACCATGAACGTGACAATGGACATCAGTGCATTGGCTCCACCATTTACGCTTTACGTAGTCGGTAATGACGATGGTTCCTTGACTTTACCTTTTGATCTGGAACTGGATTTTCCGATCACGAGTATTGGGGAATGTGAATTCACTAATAACATGGACTCCATTCCGATTACGGGATGTGAAACCATCATACCTGCTTTTGCGGACGATGTAGATAAAATTATGTCGAATGGAAAGAAAGTAGCTACAGGACATGTAAGTAATGTTACAACTGCTTGGCAGACGGTGACTTTTCCTAATGCATTGGACAACCCAGTAGTATTCACTCAGTTAGTTACTCAGAATGGAACTACGTCTGCTACTTCCAGAGTACGGAACGTAACCAATACCTCATTCGAAGTTAAAATGCAGGAAGAAGAGGCAAGTGGAGGAGGTAATCCGATACAGATGGTTTCATGGGTTGCCTTTGAAGCGGGTAGCCAGGATCAAACAGCTAACACATCTTATGAAGCAGTAACAACAGCTGCTGGTTTTACTCATAATGAAACTACACTCAATTATACCGGGACTTATACCGGGCCATCTTTTGATAATGTTTTCATTGGTCAAATGCAAACGGAGAATGAAGCAGACCCTGCTGACCTTAGAATGAAAACGGGTAGTAATACCGGTATCCCAATTATTGTTGAAGAAGAAGCTTCAGCTGATGCTGAGACAGATCACAGTGCAGAAGCAGTAGGCTATGTTTTCTTTCCAGGTCTTGGAAATATTGAAGATCAGGATGATCAAATAATAGGAGAAAGAAAATCTAAAATATTTACGCAGACGGATGCTGACACTTGGTTTGATATAACTTTCACTAATACCTATAGTTGTCCTGTCGTTATCATGCGACCATTTTCAACGAACACTGGTTACGATCCAGGAAACATCAGACTTAGAAATGTCACTAACACTGGATTTGAATTCCAGCTTGACGAATGGGATTATCTTGACGGAGCGACATTGTCTAGTATTCGTGCTTATTGGATGGTTATTGAAGGTTGTGATACCGTAACAGACTCTATCGCTTGTGGAGCTACCGCTGATGCAATAGTAGCACCAACGGCTTTTGATAATTGTGATATTGATGTAGATGTAGTGCAAAGTATTGATCCTTTTGTAGAAGATGCTTGCGCAGGATACTCTGTAATTTATCGTTGGGTAGCTACAGATGATTGTGGTAATACCAATGAAGTCACTAAAGAAATACTTTTCCTACCAGATACAGAAGGTCCAGTTTTAAATAATGTACCGGCTAATGTCTCCGTAGATTGTGCTTCCATCCCATCAGCTGGAACGGTTACTTATACGGATGATTGTACTTCTGGAGCAACAATAGAAGTAGAAGATAGATACCTAAGTGTAGAGCCAGCCTTGTCAAATTTGGCTTTGGCAGGAACAGCTTCTCAGTCTAGTGATTTTTCAGGAAGTTCAGGTGCCCCTGAAAATGGAATTGATGGAAATACAAGCGGTGTATATTCTACAGCCTCAGTAACTGCTACTTCTGATGAAAGTAATCCTTGGTGGGAATTAGATTTAGGGGCTATTGGGTATATTGACAATATTAATATATACAATAGAACAGACTGCTGTACGGATAGATTGGATGATTATTATATCCTTGTATCTAACGCTCCATTTACGGATTCAGATTTGGCAGCGACTTTAGCTAATGGTACTATATTTAATCATCAAGAAACGGCAGCTCCTTCAGATCCTACAAATATAGGAGTGAATCGTACCGGACGTTATGTGAGAGTCTGGTTGAATAAAACAGGAATCTTGAGCATTGCTGAACTTCAAGTAATGGGGTACGACCTTCCTTCCTTTGACCCTTGTAATTATACCATCTATCGAACTTGGACCGTAACCGATGATTGTAGTAATACAGCAGAAGCTACTCAGGAAATTACAGTTTCCAACTCAGGAGTGCCCTCCTTTACAGTACCTCCTTCTACAACCATAGATTGCGAGGATGACATAACAGATTTAACAATTACTGGTGAGCCGACAAATGTTTCGAGTGCTTGTGGATCAGGAACCTTGACACCAACCTACGTTGATGAAGATAGTAGTGCTGTTATTGTAAATGTTTTTGGAGATGAAGGAGTTGAAAATTTTGAAGTAGTTGTAAATGGAACAACAATAGGAACAGGAACGGCCACGCAAACGCTTACGACATATTCTTTCAAAACAGGTATAAGTCCCGTCTCAGAAATACGTGTACGCTTTACTAATGATCAGTCTGCTACTGATTTTGATGCAAACCTAAATGTAGATAATATAATCTTTAATGGCGTTACCTATGAATCAGAAGATCCATCAATTTACTCTGAAGGTAGTTGGGATCCAACTGATGGCTGTGGAGGAGGTTATAAATCTTCAGAAGGGTTACATTGTAATGGCTTTTTCCAATACGATATTCCAGCTGGTACAGCTTGCCAAATTGTAAACAGATATTGGACACTAGCCGACGAATGTGGAAACGACATAACCCAGGTGCAAGTCATTACGGTTGAAGATTCAACCCCACCTGTAATTACTAATGTGCCAAATGATACCTTAGTTTCTTGTTCAGTTTGTATCAGCTCCCTACTAAATGGAGACTTTGAAGAACCTGCACATCCTAATGGAATGAGCGTTGGACAAATGGCTCACGGAGCATCAAATAGCTATGTATATTGGCATGAGGATGATGTTCCTGGTTGGCAAACAACGGCTAATGATAATAGAATAGAATTGCATGCTTCAGGTACTTCTGGAATGGATGCGGCATCTGGTATTCAATATGCAGAGCTGAATGCGGAAGTGGAGTCTGACTTTTATCAAGAGTTTTGTGTCATGCCTAACTCCATTATGCACATTAGTTTTGCACACGGAAAAAGGAGCATTGGTTTAAATACTTCAGACGATATCATGGGTGTATTTATTGGTCCTGACCTGGGAAGTTTAACTCAAGAACTGACCGTTACAGCTACAGAGGCACTTACTTGGACTTATCATTCTTTGACTTACACGGTTCCTGCCGGAGAAAGTAGTATCGTTGTTTTATTTAGAGCGATACAAGGAGCACCTGGTGAACCACAAATAGGAAATGTAATTGATGACATTAGTGTCCATTCTTTCCTTGGAGGAAATACACCTCCTATTGCTACAGATGCCTGTGGTTCTGCTAGGATAATAGGAGATGTTGATTCATATACAGAAGACCTTTGTGGTGGTTATGAAGTCACCTATCGTTGGACGGCGACTGATGATTGTGGAAATACTGCTACGGCTTCTCAAACGATTACGATTCTTCCTGATGACGCAACGCCAACTTTTGACGCGGCACCACAAGCGATTGCTGACATCAATTGTAATGATGGATTACCAACTCAGGAGACGCTAACCGCTTCAGACTCTTGCGATGTAGCAACCGTTACACCTTCCGTTGATTCCTATACTGCTGACCCTTGTGGAGATTACGTGATTACATATCGTTGGGTAGCGACTGATGGTTGTGGAAATTCAACCTCTGTAACGCAATCTTTTAACGTACTTCCGGATGAGGAGGCACCTAATTTCACTGTACCAGCAGATGTAACAATTGATTGTGATGCTGATGAAACAGATTTGACTGCAACCGGAGAACCAACAGGTTTGACAGATAACTGTACAAGCACTGGCTTGGCAGCAACTTATGAAGATCTATCTAATAGTGACATTGTTGTCAATATTAGAGGAAATGAAGGAGTGGAGGATTTTGAAGTGAGGGTGAACGGAACTGTGATTGGAACGGGTGTAGCTACTTTGACTACAGCGGCATATCCATTTTATACAACGATAAATCCAATTAATGAAGTAGAAGTACATTTGAATAATGATGTTCAAATAGGAGGTTATGATACGAATCTTTATTTGGATAATATTATTTTAAACGGTGTGACTTATGAAGCAGAGGCATCTACTGTTTACTCCGAAGGTAGTTGGAATCCAGCAACAGGTTGTGCCTCAGGATTCAAAGAGTCAGAGTTGATTTCTTGTGCTGATGGGTTTATGCGATTTACTATTACAGCTACAGATCCATGTGACGGAGAAGATATTATTTATAGACACTGGACATTAGAAGATGATTGTGGGAATGAAACAACGCAAGTTCAAACAATAACTTTACAAGATGCAACAGATCCAGTGCTTTCGGGAGTACCTGGAAATGCAACAGTAGATTGTAATGCGATTCCAGCGGCTCCTACTGTTACGGCTTCCGATGATTGTTCTAATGCAACGATAACTTATGCAGAGAGATTTGATGATCCTGCTGCAACAATAGAAAACTTAGCACTTGGAAAAACAGCTACACAAAATACCAATCGTTCTGATGGAACAGGTTTAGCCAGTAATGCAATTGACGGAGATACTAATGGAGTATGGACGGCTGGTTCTGTATCACACAACGTATTAGATGCATTAGTAAACTCTTGGTGGGAAGTTGATTTAGGAAGCATTAGTTATATTGATGAAATTAATATCTGGGATAGAACAGATGCTTGTTGCGATGACAGATTGAATAATTACTTTGTCTTCGTATCGAATACTCCATTTACGTCAGAGGATGTAAATGCAACGATAGCTGAAGTACCTTTTAGCCATTTTGAATTATTAACGCCTGCGGACGATACAACAATCCCGGTTAATAGATCAGGACGCTATGTCCGTATACAGCTAAATACTTCACAGGTGCTTAGTTTGGCGGAAGTTCAGGTGATGGGGCATACCATTACCAGTTTTGATCCTTGTGATTACACCATATATCGAACTTGGACGGCAACAGATGAATGTGGAAATTCAACAGCTGCAACGCAAGAAATTGCAGTAACAGATAACAGTGCTCCTACATTCAATAATAACCCTGCCGCTATGGCGGATGTAGATTGTGGATCTCTTCCAGATCAGGAAGACCTAACAGCATCTGATGATTGTGGAACAGCAACCGTAGTGGAATCTATTGATCCTTATACCATTGATGAATGTGGCGGATATACCGTTGTCTATCGCTGGGTAGCTACAGATGAATGTGGCAATAGTAGTTCGGTTACTGCAGAAGTTAATGTATTGGCTGATGATGATGCTCCTGTTCTTGATACGCCAAAAGCAATTAGTGATATTGATTGTGGAGATACCTTACCAGACCATGAAACATTGACAGCAACAGACTGTTCTGGAGTTGATACTATAGAAGAAACCATCGACTCTTATACAGAAAACGAATGCGCGGGCTATACTATTACTTATCGTTGGACTGCGACAGACAGCTGTGGTAATAGCAGTTCCGTAACTCAAAGTTTCAATGTATTACCTGATAACGATGCTCCAACATTTGATTCGAATCCTGCAGCATTATCAGATATTGAATGTGGTGATGACTTGCCTGCTCAAGAGGATTTAACAGCCATGGATGAATGTGCCGGTGTAGTCAGCGTAGTAAAATCAATAGATTCATACACAGCAGATAATTGTGGAGGTTATACGATTACCTATAGATGGACTGCTACGGATGATTGTAGCAACACTGCTACTGCAACTGTAAGCTTTGATGTGTTAGGAGATGATAATGATCCGATTTTTGACAGCGCACCAGCCGCAATAGCAGATATCGATTGCGCAGATGCATTGCCAACTCAAGAAACACTTACGGCTTCTGATAATGATTGTGATACAGATGTTACAGTAGTGCCTTCGGTAGATGCTTACACGGTTAATTCTTGTGATGGTTATGAAATCACTTACCGTTGGACAGCCACGGACGATTGTGGCAATTCCACAGAAGTAACTCGGTCATTTAATGTATCAGCAGATGCTACAGCACCAAGTTTTGACTCAGCACCAGCTGCAATAGCAGATATCAATTGTACGGATGCACTTCCAGCTCAAGAAGATTTGACAGCTACAGGAGCAGACTGTTCTTCTGTTTATGTCTTTAAAAGTGTAGACCCATTCACAATAGACGAATGCGCTGGTTATGAGATCGTATACCGATGGACGGTGACAGATAATTGTGATAATAGTAGCTCTGTAACCGCAAGCTTTAATGTGTTGCCAGATGGAAATGGCCCTGTTTTTTCCGGAGTTCCTGCTTCCACAGCATATACTTCTTGTGATGATATTCCTGCGGAGCCTACGGTTACCGCTGCCTATTGTCTTAGAGAGGTAGAATGTGTTTCTGGAAATGCTGATGCTTTGACAGACTTTGGAGCGGGTAATGAAACCAGAGCCCTCGGGCCTATTAATGGAAATTATGCTGTTATAGCCTCTGGAGATTCATTATTATTAGACCTAACAGACGTTGTTCCAACAGGGGAAGAGATAGACATTATTATTACTCGTCATAATAGTTCAGGACGATTAACAATCACAAGTTCAGAGGATGGAAGTGCTTACGGAAATCCAATGCAATATGGTAATGGCGTGGGTAGCCCAGCTCCTGTTTATACCTTTGAACAAATAAAATATGTAACAACAACACCTACCAGATATTTACTCTTTATTAGAAATAATGGAGCCTGTCGCTTGGATGGAGTTTACTACAGTTTCTGTGAAGATTTAATATCAGATGAAGATGTTACAGTGGATTTCGACGAAGATGAAAATGAAGGTTGTCCAACTATAATAACTTATACCTGGACAGCAACAGACGATTGTGGGAATACATCTACAGCCAGCCAAGTAATTACCGTAAATGACAACGTAGATCCGGTCTTTGATTCTACGCCTAACGCTATTAATGATATTAGTTGTGATGAAGATTTCCCAACTCAACAAACGTTTACGGCGAGTGATGATTGTTTAGGGGCTACTGTAGTCGCTACTGTAGATCCATATATTGAAGATGCTTGTAATGGATACTCCGTTACTTACAGATGGACAGCAACAGATACATGTGGCAATACAGCGGTTGTAACAGAATCATTCGATGTGCTCGGAGATATATTGCCTCCTAGCTTTACAGGTACTCCTACTCCAATAGCAGATATTAGTTGTGTAGACGCACTACCAACTCAACAAAATATGTCAGCAACTGATGATTGTTCTGGTGTTACAGTAGTTCCATCTGTTGATTCTTATGTTGTAGATCAATGTGCAGGTTACGAAATTGTATATCGTTGGACAGCTACGGATGCTTGTAATAACAGTACGGCTACAACGGTTGCTTTTAATGTCTTACCTGACGATGAGGCACCAATTTTTGACGATACACCAAAGGCATTAGCAGATATTCTTTGTGGGGAGGAATTACCACCATTTGAAGACCTGAATGCAACTGATAATTGTACAAGCGTGGGAGGAGAGTTGATTGTTATCGATAGCATTCCACTAGCCTCTGTCGGAAATACAGATTACATTTGGGGTGAAGAAGATTGTAGCGTAGCTTTAGGAACACAGACCTTCAATTTCGATTTGCCGAATGATGCCTCCTGCTATACTGGTTTTACAATAGAAATGGGAATGGCATCGGATGGAAATCTGGATTTTAGTGGTTCAGGAGCAGACCGTGTAGATGTTAATATTACAGTTGGTGGTGTAACTACTCACGTAGCTAACCAGAATCCAAATTATTGTGGGAATTTCAGTTTTAGTTCATCTGTTACATTAGGTGGCGAATCGAGTTGTAGTTGTGATTGGGGACAGTTGACTCCACACTGTTCGGGAGCTTATGCTGATTGTCCTGGAGGTACAGTAGCAACACCTTATGTAATATCTCAATCTGTAGGAACTGGAAATTCAATTGCCATAGAATTCACTTACCGGGTGTCTAACTCGGCAACGGGTACTTGTGAAGATGCTTGCGAAGAAAGAATTCAGGCGGACTATATCTTAATTAGAGGAATAACGGCTGCTTGTTCTGACGCAGTTGTTACAACTAGTATCGATTCATACACGGAAGATGCTTGTGGTGGCTATCCTATTACCTATCGTTGGACAGCGACTGATGCTTGCGGAAATACTTCTGAGGAAACACAAACTTTTAATGTTTTGTCTGACACACAGCCGCCCGTTTTTTCAAATGTTCCAGATGATGTAAATATGGAATGTCAAGATTTTCCAGGAACAGTTGTCGAACCTACAGCTACTGATGATTGTGACCCTTCTGTTTTAATTGAACTTGATGAATCCATAACAGCTTCAAGTTGTGCAGGCAGCTTTACCTTATTGCGTACTTGGACGGGAACAGATGATTGTGGGAATACAGCTACGGCCACACAAGTTGTAGTGGTAGAAGATAACAATACTCCTGTTTTCGATTCACTACCTGATCCAATCGCTAATATTCAGTGTGGTGACGCACTACCAACGCCTGAAGTTTTAACAGGTGTTGATTTATGTTTAGGTGATACAACCGCAACCCACAGCATAGATCCTTACACTGCTGATAATTGTGCAGGATATACAATTACCTATCGTTGGACTTTACAGGATGATTGT
>CAZDTI010000014.1:42971-46243 GCA_964508085.1 uncultured Saprospiraceae bacterium
TGATAATTGTGCAGGATATACAATTACCTATCGTTGGACTTTACAGGATGATTGTGGAAATGCAATTGAGGAAACTGTAGACTTTGATGTCCTGCCGGACACAGAAGCTCCTGCTTTTGATAATCCACCTGCTGATATCTCTGATATTTCTTGTGGTGCTGATTTACCGACACCAGAAACATTGACAGCAACGGATAATTGCTCCTCTATAACTATAGTTCCTTCTGTAGATTCATATACCGTGGATACCTGTGGTGGCTATACCGTCACTTATCGTTGGACAGCAACAGATGCTTGTAATAACAGTACGGAAGTGACGCAACAATTTAATGTCTTGCCTGATAACAGTGCACCTACGTTTGATAGTGCACCAGCGGCAATAGCAAATATAACCTGTGGTGATCCCCTACCTACTCAGGAAACTTTAACTGCTCAAGATGATTGCGCCACAATTACAGTAACGCCAAGCATTGATCCTTACACAGAGGACCTTTGTGGTGGCTATTCGATTACTTATCGTTGGACGGCCACTGATGGATGTGGTAATAGTACAGAAGTAACACAACAATTTGACGTTGAACCGGATAATACAGCTCCTATTTTTGATGTAACACCAGATCCACTCGCTGATATTACTTGTGACGGAACTTTCCCTGATTTTGAGGTAATAACAGCAAGTGATGCTTGTAATAGCATTGTTGGGCAATTGGTGGTGATAGATTCTATTCCATTGGCTTTAGTGAATAATACAGATTATATATTTGGAGATGATGATTGTGGCTTGAACACTGGCTCTAGAACATTTCAGTTTCAATTGCCAAAGGATGTCGCTTGCTACTCTAGCATTATTGTAGAAATGGGCTTAGGTTCTGATGGTAATCTCGACCATGGAAGCCTAGGATCTACTTATGATTATGTAGATGTAAATATTGCAGTAGATGGAGGAACTGCAGTACATGTTGATAACCAAAATCCAAATCTCTGTAACAATAATAACTTTAATAACTTAGTAACACTAAGTGGCGAATCGAATTGTAATTGTGATTGGGGACAAACTGTTCAACATTGTTTTGGTGGTTGGGACGATTGTCCTGGTCTTAATCAGCCTGAAATAATAGTTCTTTCTGAAACATTAACTCCTGGGGATAACATAGACATTACATTTGACTATCAAGTTACAAATACAGGGCAGACAGGTTGTGAAGATCGATGTGCTGAGAACATTAGAGTAGACTATATTTTAATAAAAGGAATAACGAATGCCTGCTCAGATGCAGTGATTACAACTGCCATAGATCCATATACTGCAGATGTTTGTGCAGGATACGAAGTTGTTTATCGTTGGACAGCTACAGATAATTGTGGAAACACAGCTGAGGTAACCCAAAGCTTCAATGTGCTTCCTGATAATACAACCCCAATTTTTGACAACTTCCCATCAGATACGATAGTAGAGTGTGATGGCATCCCTGATCCAGAAACGCTAACAGCTTCTGATATCTGTGGTTCAGTGGCAAGCATTACTTCATCGGATGTTTCTCTTCCTAATGGCCAGTTTGGCAATATTACAAGCACACCTGCCGCCATTAATGGAACTGCCGCTTTTAATTTTGTTATTAGCGGAATGGATGATCTAACAGCAAGTGATTTCTTAAATGTAGCACTTTCTTTCAATGTAGCTGATGGAAAAGGAGATGTAGATTTCGTTTTGATTGCTCCTAATGGAAGTGCCGTAGTCTTAGTTGGTGAGAACTGTGATGGAGGCAATTGTGAAGACGGGGGCTCTTTCCAACCTACCTTCTATTCTTGTGCTTCAGGAGAAACAAGTTGGAATTCCAACAATAATATTGCAACAGGTGCGAGTAGTTTTACTCCGGCAGGAGGATCTTTACCCACAGTGCCAGGAGTAAGCTCTTTCGTAGATTGTTTTGAAGACCTAACAGGACCAATGAACGGGACATGGTTACTCTATGGCCGAAGAAGTGCTACTGCGACCGATGTAATTGAATTCAATTACGTCGAAATGACAATCGCAGACCATCCTTGTTTAAACCCAGGTTATGTTTTGCGAAAGTATACTGCAATTGATGATTGTGGAAATGAAATAAATAGAACACAAATAATAGAATTGCAAGATACTACAGATCCTGTTTTATTAAATGTACCGAATGACACAACAGTAGAATGTACTGCCAGTATTCCACCAATTGCAACTCTAAGTGGCGATGATAATTGTGGATTAGGAGTTGAAGTTACTTCAGGAGAAGTAACAACGGGTTCTGGTTGTAATTATACTATTACAAGAACTTGGACAGCAACGGACAGTTGTGGAAATACAGCAACAGGTACCCAGGTGATAACCATCGATGATACGATTGTTCCAGTAATGGATACCCCACCTGCTGCTGTTACGGTTAGCTGTTCGTCTGAGGTTCCCGCAATGACTAAACTTGGGTGGACCGATAACTGCGAAGGAACAGGAAATATTGATGGAACAGACAGCCCTTTATCTGGAGATGGCTGTGGAGGTACAATTACAAGAACCTGGACTTATACAGATGCTTGTGGCAATATTGCTGTTTCAGTAACTCAAACTATTACCATAGATGACGATGAAGTTCCAGTCTTAGACCCTCCAGCAGCGATTGCAGATATTGCCTGCGATGATACATTCCCAACACCAGAAACACTAGGGGCTACAGATAATTGTAATTTAATATCAGTAGTGCCAACCATAGATGCCTATGTAGTAAATTCTTGTGATAGTTACGAGGTGACTTATCGTTGGACTGCAACCGATGAATGCGGCAATACTTCAGAGGTAACACAATCCTTCAATGTCCTGTGTTCTGCGCCACCTCAAACTGATTTGGTTGAAGAAATCTGTGACGGAGAAACCTTTACCGTGGGAACCAGCAGTTATACTACGGCAGGAGTATGGTTGACAACACTGACTTCTGTAGACGGATGTGATTCTATTGTTAGTTTAGACTTGACAGTCTTGCCAACATTATCCACGACTTTGGATGAGAGCATTTGCGATGGAGCTACGTTTACAGTAGGAACGAGTAATTATACAACGAGTGGAACCTATACAGATGTATTAACGGCGTTCAATGGATGTGATAGTACAGTAACTTTAAATCTAACCGTGCTCCCAACAGCGTCTACAACTTTGGATGAGAGCATATGTGATGGCGCTACGTTTACAGTAGGAACGAGTAACTATACAACGAGTGGAACTTATACGGATGTGTTGACAGCGTTCAATG
>CAZDTI010000015.1:0-45400 GCA_964508085.1 uncultured Saprospiraceae bacterium
ATAGAGTTGTTGGAAACAAAACCATTTGGCCCGGTCCAGTTGTAATCCGTTCCTCCTGTTGCTAAGAGCTGTAGATTGTCTCCAAAACATAATAAACTTGTTCCGTCAATATTTCCGTTTGGCATATCATTTATCTCTACCATTAAGGTCGCTATTGCTTGGTTTTGCCCTACGTAAACAGTCAACGTATAAACGCCTGCATTCAATTCTGTACCTGGAGAAATTATTGGATTTTGTTCCGTAGAGGTAAAGCCATTTGGTCCGGTCCAACTATAGCTGTTTCCGCCCTCACCAATCAGTACAATATCTTCTCCCATACAATATGGCGCATTAACCAGTGAAGCAATAGGTTCAGGTTCATTTATCACTTTAATTATAAAAGAAGCCCCTCCTTTACAACCATCAAGAGTTGTGACAACTACCGTTATTGTAAAGACTCCTTGAGTGCTGGAAGTGAAATCGGTCGTAAATCCACTAGTATTAATAAGTTCCCCTCCATTAGTAGTCCATTCGTATATAGCAGTTGGGTCAGAAGGTACTACCGTTAAAGTTGCAGTCTCATTGAGTAATACGTAGTCATCACCTTCAATCTCTGCATAGAAAGCACCCAGTACTGTTATCTCTTGAGTTTCTGAGACAGCGTTTCCACAGTCATCAACTGCTTCCCAAGTTCTAAACAAAGTATAGCTACAGAGGTCATTTGTCTGCGTTGTAGTCAAAATGACTTCTACATTCGTATCACAAGCATCTGTTGCAAGGACATCTGCTTCAACTGGCACAACCTCTCCTAGTGTCAAGTCGACAGTCAAGTTTGCAGGCACACCTAACAATGTAGGATTAGCGTTATCTGTCACCGAAATAGTTCTAGACACTGTACTAGTATTTCCACAGTCATCAGTAGCCATCCAAGTTCTTACTAAGACATAACTTTGTGGACAAGGTCCAGGAATCTCATCATCTGTAAAGCCAACGAAAACGCCGCCACAATCGTCTGTAGCTTCAGCCATTGGGAAGTCAACAGTTGCGGGGCATTCCGCTATAATGAGATCTGGGACAAATGTAAAGGTTGGTGGCGTTGCGTTTCCTACAGCAATTAGCTGAGATTGGTTTTCAACATTTCCACAATTATCTACAGCAGACCAGGTACGAATAATGGTGTAAGAATCCGCACAACTTCCAGTAATCGTTTCTTCAGAAAATGTAATTTGAACAAAGCCATCACAATTATCTGTAGCCGTTATATCGGCATCAATAACCGGAATTTCTGGTATGGTTTCTCCACAAGCTACCCCAACGTCATCAGGCACGCCCATTATTACCGGAGGTGTATTATCAGAAACTGTTACAATCTGTGTTGCTTCTGCGACATTGCCACAAACATCTGTCGCCACCCAGGTACGGGTAATTTGATAAGCATCTCCTATACATCCCGGTACAGGCTGTATGCTTTCATTTAACAATACTTCAACATCTGTATCACAAAGATCAGTTGCCAATAGCGTAACCGCCGAAGGTACGTTATCACAATCTGCTTCCAAATCATTTGGTGCACCCAAAATTTGTGGTGGAGTATTGTCTATCACACTGAAAGTTGCAGTTGAACTACTTGCGTTTCCACAAACATCAACCGCAGAAAAAGTAACCATTACTTGGCCCGACATTCCACAATCCAAGTCAAAAGTGCCACTGTAATCATTTGCATAAAAAATAGCGCTACATTCATCCTGGGCAGCCATTCCTCCATTATTACCTAACCAAGCCAAGAAGGCTGCTTCGAATCCGTTTCCATCACATTCTACTTCCATATCTTGAGCAGGATTTGTTACAACTGGCCCTTCTATATCTGTTACACTTATTACTTGAGTAGCTACTGAAGTATTTCCACATTCATCAGTAGCAGTCCAGGTTCTGACGATATCATAATTGTAGTAATTACATCCATCTGGGCTCCCTCCTTGGAAATTGATTTCATTCAACAAAACATCTACATCTGTATCACATAAGTCAGTTGCGAGAATAATTGGTGCATCTGGTATGGCATCACAACCAACAGTCACATTTGAAGGGATAGCCAAAAGCTGAGGGCTTCCAGTATCTTCAATGGTAAAGGTGGCCGCTGTAGTTGCTGTATTCCCACAGGCATCTGTCGCCGTGAAGATTACAAAGGCAGCTCCCGACTGACCACAATTAATATTTAGGTTTCCATTATAATCATTGGTCCAGGTAACTGAGCTACAATCGTCTAATGCGGTAGCTCCACCAGCCGTTGTCAACCAATTGGATAGGTCTGTTCCGTTTCCAGTTCCATCACATTCTACAACAACATCTATTGCAGGAGCGACAACTTCCGGTAGCGCATTATCAGATACGGTAATCGTCTGAGATGCAGAAGCAGTATTGCCACAATCGTCCGTTGCGATCCATGTTCTGGTAATTGTATAGTTGTAAAAATCACAATCATCTGGGTTTCCACTTTGTGTGCTAGTCTCTGAGGAGGTCACTTCAACATTAGTGTCACAAAGATCGGTTGCCAACAACGTATTCATTCCCGGTATATTGTTACAGGATACAGTGGCATCCGTTGGTACTGCCAAAAGTGTTGGACTTTCATCGTCTGTTACTGTAAAGGTTGCAGTAGTTGTTATTTGGTTTCCGCAAGCATCAGCAGCCGTGAAAGTTACAGTTGTTGCGCCAGTGTTTCCGCAGTCATTTAATCCTCCGGGATTGTAATCATTTGTCCAGAAGACTTCGCTACAATTATCTGAGGCTACTGCGCCACCATTTGAAAAGAGCCAGTTGTCTAAGTCTGTCGTATTTCCACTTCCATTACAATCTACATTGACATCTTGGGCATCTGTTGAAATTATTGGAGCGGAATTGTCAGAAACATTGATTGCCTGACTTAATTCGCTACTGTTTCCGCAATCGTCTATTGCCGTCCAAGTTCTGATTATTTGATAATTAAAGTAATTACATTCATTAGGATTGTTGCCTTGTGAACTTTGTTCGTTTAATAGGACTTCCACATTCGTATCACAAAGATCTGTTGCAGATACATTCGCAGGAGTAGGAACTGTTTCTTCACAATCTAAGAATGCTTCTACTGGTACGCCCAATAAAGTTGGCGCCATATTATCTATGATTGTAAATGTTGCACTAGTCGTCGATGCATTTCCACAAACATCAGCGGCCGTGAAGGTCACGGTTGTACTTCCAGCGTTACCACAATCATTTGTCATTGCTCCGTTGTAATCATTAGACCATACAATATTACTACAATCATCTAACACAATTGCACCACCATACGTATTTAACCAATTCTCAAAGTCCGATTGATTTCCGCTCCCATCACAAGGTACTGATGCATCTAAGGCATCTTGTGTAATTTGAGGAGCGCTATTATCCGAAACAGTAATCGTCTGACTAGCCGTTGAAGTATTTCCACAATCATCGGTTGCCGTCCAGGTTCTGATTATTTCAAAATTGAAGAAAGCGCAATCATCAAAATCAGAAGATTGGTTTGAAATTTCATCTAAAGTTACCTCTACATTTGTATCACATAGGTCGTTGCCTAAAACAGTTGCCGGAGTCGGAATTGCTTCGCTACAAGTAAGAGAAATATTAGCAGGAACGTTTAGCAATTGAGGATCAGTGTTGTCTTCAATCGTAAAGGTTGCGGTGCTTTCCGTTGTCAAACTACAGGCATCGGTTGCGGTGAAAGTCACTGTTATGCTTCCAGCCGATCCACAGTCTATATCAAGGCTTCCGCCAAAATCGTTTGACCAAGTTACCGCGCTACAATTGTCTGTTGCAGCCGCTCCCCCGTTATTCGTTATCCAAGTATTCAAAGCAGCAGAAGCATTACCATTACAGGCAATGGTTTCGTCTTGTGCGGCGGTGTTTAAGGTTGGCGCTTCATTATCGGAAACTATGATCACCTGAGAAGCGGTTGCTGTATTACCACAAGCATCGGTTGCCGTCCAGGTTCTGGTCACTTCATAATTGTAATAGCTACAATCATTTACATCTGAACCTTGAGTACTTACAGCATCCAACAATAAGCCTACGTTTGGTGTACAAATATCTGTTGCGGTTACATTGGCTACACCTGGCAAAGATTCACTACAACTAATATTAGCATTTGCTGGCACTCCAACGATAATCGGTGGTGTATTGTCAACAATAGTAAAAGTAGCAGAAGTCGGTGTAACGTTACCACAAGCATCTTTCGCCAGGAAGGTAACGACTACTGAGCCGCTATTGCCACAATCTAAACCAAGGTTACCTGCAAAGTCATTGGCCCAATCAATCTGGCTACAATTGTCGGTAGCGATAGCACCACCATTGTTATTTATCCAGTTTTGAATAGCCGCGTCATTTCCAAGGCCGTCACATTCTACGGTCATATCCTGCGCATCCTGTGTTATTTCTGGTGCTGTTTGATCAACTACGCTTATTACTTGTTCTGCGGAAGCGGTGTTTCCACAATCATCTGTCGCTGTCCAAATTCTAGTAATGGAATATTGATAATAGGAACAAATGGATGGATCAGTACCTTGAGAAGAAAATTCAGAAGGTACTACCATAACATCGGTATCACAAAGATCCGTTGCCGTCACTGTTCCCATAGCAGGCATTACTTCATCACAACTTACAATTGTATTGTTAGGAACAGAAAGAAGCATTGGTGGTGTATCATCTACAATAGTGAAGGTTGCTTCAGTGGTGGTTACGTTTCCACAAGCATCTCTCGCCAAGAATGTAACAGTGGTAGAACCTGCACTACTACAATCAATGGCAAAACCACCAGCGAAATTATTAACCCATTCGACTGGACTACAATTGTCCGTAGCTACAGCACCTCCGTTATTTGCCAACCATCCATCTAATTCCGCTGTGTTTCCGTTACCATCACATTGTACGGTTAAGTCCGTAGCTGGCTGAGTCATTTCAGGGGCTATCAGATCGTTGACCGTAATGATTTGTTCGGCAGTAGAAGTGTTGCCACAATCGTCAGTCGCCAACCAAATTCGTGCGATGCTGTAGGTATAGAAACTACAATCACTTGGATCAGCACCTTGCGAGCTTACATCTTCAGAAATAATTTCTACGTTGGTATCACAAAGGTCCGTCGCAGAAACCGGTGCTGGAGTTGGAATATCTTGTTCACAAGAGATCGTTATGTTTCCAGGTACACCTACAATGTTTGGAGCGGTAGTATCTGTAATTGTAAATGTAGCAGAAGTTGTCGTTGCGTTTCCGCAAATATCAGAAGCCGTGAACGTTACGGTTACCGATCCAGTTTGGCCACAATCTGCGTTTAAGTTTCCGCTGTAGTCATTTGACCAAACAATAGCGCTACAATTGTCCGTTGCAGTAGCACCACCGTAAGAAGTTAACCATGCATTAAGTTCGGCAGTGTTTCCACTTCCAACGCATTCTACGCTTAAATCCTGAGCAGGAGCGGTAATAGCTGGAGCGTTCAAATCTTCTACGGAAATATTTTGAGTGGCGGTTCCTTCATTTCCACAATCGTCTGTTGCTGTCCAAGTTCTAAGAATGGTATAGGTATAAAATTCACAAGAAGTTGGGTCTGTACTCTGAGAACTATTTTCCGAAAGGATAACCGGAACATTGCTGTCGCAAATATCAGTTGCGATGACATTTGTTGTGGTCGGTAAAGCTTCATCACAGCTAATGGTTGCATCTGTAGGAACATTAAGAATCTGAGGAGCCGTATTGTCTGTAACAATGAACCAAGCTGTTGTTTGTGCAGCATTGCCACAATCATCTATCGCCGTGAATACCACTTCGATACTATCACAAGTCGGTACAGGAGTATTGTTATAATTGTTTGTCCAAGTAACAGCGCCACTACAAAGGTCAGTAGCTAAGGCATTTCCATTGGCGTCTAACCAGAAGTCTAAATTCACTTGATTGCCTACACCATCACATTCTACGGTTTGGTTAATTGCTGCTTGTGCAATGGTAGGAGGCGTAGTATCTACTATTATGAAAGTAGCTGTTGTTTCACTGGTGTTTCCGCATTCGTCAGAAGCAATGAAAGTAACAGTTGTGGCACCTGTAGTTCCACAATCAGTTGCTAGGCTTCCGCTAAAATCATTGGACCAGCTTACAGAACCACAAAGATCATTCGCTCCCGCACCACCTTGTGTATCTAACCAATCAAAAAGTTCATTCCCGTTTCCGCCACCGTTGCATTCTACCTGAACATTTTGAGCAGGGATTCCGATACTTGGTGCATTCGTATCCTGAATGGTAAAGGTAGCTGTAGTCTGACTGGTGTTTCCACAGTCATCCGTAGCGGTGAAAGTTACGGTAGCAGAACCCGTATCGCCACAATCAGCGGTGATCCCATTGTAGTTATTAGTCCAGGTAACATTTTGGCTACAAGCATCGGTGGCCAAAGCACCAGCATTTCCACTTAACCAAAAGTCTATATTTGTTTGATTACCAACCCCATCACATTCTACCAGTTGGTCTTGCGCTGGTGTTACAATTGTAGGAGGGATGTTATCTTCTATGGTAACACTAGCAGTTGTTTGAGCAGTGTTCCCACAATCATCCGTCACTGTGAAAGTTACGGTTGTGGAACCAGTGGCACCACATTCATTAGTGATCATGGTATAGTCATTGCTCCAATTTGCGCCGCCACATAAATCTGTAGCACCCGCACCTCCTTGAGCATTTAACCAGTTGCTAATTTCTGTACTGTTACCACTTCCATCACATTGCAATAATAAATCCGTTGCCGGTATTCCAATGCTTGGGGCATTAGTATCTACGATGGTGAATGTTGCCACTGTTTGTGCAGTATTACCACAGTCGTCTGTAGCGGTGAAGGTCACTGTTGCAGAACCAGTGTCCGCACAATCATCTGACAAAACGTTGTAATCATTAGTCCAGGTAATATTTTGGCTACAAGCATCAGTAGCCAAAGCTCCTGCATTGCCATTGAGCCAGAAATCGAGATTCACCTGATTTCCTACGCCATCACATTCTACGCTTAGATCGGTAGCAGGGGTAACAATTGTTGGTGGTGTATTGTCAATAATCGTGAAAGTTGCAGATGTCTGATTGGCGTTTCCACAATCATCCATTGCAGTGAAAATAACGGTGGTAGAACCGGTGGCACCACATTCGTCGGTCAATGCCATATAATTGTTAGACCAAGTTACGCTACCGCAAATATCTATAGCACCTGCCCCTCCTTGAGCGTTTAGCCAGTCTGTCAATGCTGTTGTATTCCCAGATCCATCACATTCTACCGATAAATCACTTGCTGGGATTCCGATGCTTGGAGGCGTATTGTCTTGAACGGTAAAAGTAGCTACTGTTTGAGCGGTGTTTCCGCAATCATCTGTGGCCGTAAAGGTTACTGTTGCAGATCCTGTGTCGCCACATTCATCAGACAATCCATTGTAGTCATTTGTCCAAGTTACATTTTGGCTACAAGCATCAGTAGCTAAAGCGCCTCCATAACTGCTTAAGAAAAAGTCTATATTAACCTGATTGCCAACACCATCGCATTCGACCAATTGGTTTTGCGCGGGAGAGACAATTACGGGAGGTGTATTGTCAATCACAGTGATGGTAGCCGTTGTTTCTGAAGTGTTTCCGCAATCGTCGGTAGCAGTGAAGATCACTTCTACTGTTCCCGTTTCGCCACATTCATCAGACAATGCAGTATAGTTGTTAGACCAAGTTACGCCGCCACATAAATCTGTTGCTCCTGCCCCACCTTGTGCATTTAGCCAGTTTGAAATTTCTGTAGTATTTCCACTTCCATCACATTCTATTAATAAATCACCAGCAGGAATTCCAATGCTTGGTGGAGCATTATCTACTACTGTAAATGTAGCGGTCGTTTGACTCACATTTCCACAATCATCCGTCGCTGTAAAAGTTACTGTAGCTGATCCAGTATCTCCACAATCAGCTGTCAAACCGACGTAATTATTTGCCCAAGTAATGGCTCCTCCACACTGATCAGTTGCTAAGGCTCCAGCATTTCCACCCAACCAAAAGTCTAAGTTGATTTGATTGCCAACACCATCGCATTCTACTGTTAAGTCAGCAGCTGGAGTTAAAACATTTGGCGGCGTATTATCTATAATGGTAAAGGTTGCTGTTGTTTCACTGGTGTTTCCACAATCGTCTGCTGCAGTGAAAGTCACTTCCGCAGAACCAGTATTCGCACAATCATTTGTTAATGCAGTATAATTGTTAGACCAAGTTACATTTCCACACAAATCTGTCGCTCCGGCTCCGGCCTGACTATTGAGCCAGTCGGAAAGCTCATTTGCATTACCGCTGCCGTCACATTCTACAATTAAGTCAGCAGCAGGAATTCCAATATCCGGAGGATTATTGTCAACTACTGTAAGTGTAGCAGTTGTTGTTGCTGTATTTCCACATTCATCAGAAGCAGTGAAAATAACGGTTGCAGAACCAGTACCGCCACATTCATCTGTTAGTCCTGAGAAATCATTTGTCCAAGTGATATTGGCTCCACAAAGATCGGTTGCTAGCGCTCCTCCATTTGCATCCAGCCAGAAATCAATATTTATTTGGTTGCCTTGACCGTCGCATTCAACCAATTGATCAACTGCTGGACTAGCAATTGTTGGAGGTGTTGTATCTATTATGGTAATGGTGGTTGTAGTTTGACTGGCATTTCCACAGGCATCTGTTGCGGTGAAAGTTACCTCTGTGGTTCCGGTGGCGCCACATTCATCTGTGAGTGCAACATAGTTATTTGTCCAAACAACCGTACCGCAAAGGTCGGTAGCTCCGGCTCCTCCCTGAGCGTTTAGCCAATTTGTAATCTCTGTGTTATTGCCACCGCCATCACATTCTACCATTAAAGCAGAGGCTGGAATTCCAATACTTGGCGGTGTACTATCAATCACTGTAAATGTTGCTACGGTTTGATTCACGTTTCCACATTCATCTGTTGCGGTGAAGATTACAGTTGCTGAACCGGTATCGCCACATTGATTTGAGAGACCACTATAATTATTTGACCAAGTGATTGCTCCGCCACATTGGTCGGATGCTAGTGCTCCTGCATTTCCACTTAGCCAAAAATCTAAGTTTATTTGATTTCCAACGCCATCGCATTCGACCGTTAAGTCCGCTGCCGGAGTTAAAATATTTGGAGGGGTATTGTCTATAATCGTGAAAGTTGCGGTGGTCTGACTGCTATTACCGCAATCATCTGTTGCAGTGAAAGTAACTTCTGCGGAACCTGTATTCCCACATTCATCCGTTAATGCAGTATAATTATTAGACCAGGTTACGTTTCCACAAATATCAATCGCGCCAGCTCCTCCTTGGGTGCTTAGCCAATCTGTCAATTCTGTTGAATTCCCACTTCCGTCACATTCTACTGTTAAGTTAGATGCAGGAATTCCAATGTCTGGTGAACTAGTATCCACCACAGTAAAAGTGGCTGTAGTTGTTGCGGTATTTCCGCATTCATCTGTAGCTGTGAAGGTTACGGTTGCTGAACCGGTATCTCCACAATCATCAGATAAGCCCGTGTAATCATTCGACCAGGTAATCGCACCTCCACATACATCAGTTGCCAATGCTCCTGCATTTCCACTTAACCAAAAATCTATATTTACTTGATTGCCAACGCCATCGCATTCGACTTGTTGATCAACAGCAGGACTGGCAATGACTGGAGGCGTATTGTCGATTATTGTAATAGTCGTAATCGTTTGACTGGCATTTCCACAGGCATCCGTTGCGATGAAGGTAACTTCATTTGTTCCAGTTGCACCGCAGTCATCTGTCAATGGCGCATAGTTATTTGTCCAAACAACGGTACCACATAAATCGGTGGCACCAGCTCCTCCCTGCGCATTTAGCCAATTTGTAATATCTGTGTTATTACCTCCGCCATCACATTCTACGATCAAAGCAGAAGCTGGAATTCCAATACTTGGAGGTGTTGTATCTATTACAGAAATGGTCGCAACCGTTTGGTTGATATTACCACATTCATCCATTGCTGTAAAGGTTACGGTTGCTGAACCGGTGTCTCCACAATCATCAGATAAGCCAGTGTAATCATTTGTCCAGGTTATCGCTCCACCACATTGATCGGAAGCCAATGCTCCGGCATTTCCACCTAGCCAAAAGTCTAAATTAATTTGGTTGCCAACGCCATCGCATTCTACCGTTAAGTTAGCTGCAGGGGTTAGAATATTTGGAGCTGTATTATCAACAATAGTGAAAGTTGCTGTCGTTTGGCTGGTATTGCCACAATCGTCTGTGGCGGTAAAAGTAACGTCTGAAAAACCAGTAGCACCACAGTCGTCAGATAATGCAAGATAATTGTTAGACCATGTTACCGACCCGCAAATATCCAGCGCTCCTGCACCGCCTTGCGTATTCAACCAGTCAGTTAATTCCGTTGTATTACCATTTCCATCACATTCTACGGTTAAGTTAGAAGCAGGGATTCCGATACTTGGAGCTGTGCTATCTATGATGGTAAAACTGGCAGCAGTTTGACTTGTATTCCCACAATCATCCGTTACCGTAAATGTAACCGTTGTTGTTCCCGTGCCTCCACATAGGTCAGATAAACTGGTATAGTCATTTGTCCAAACTAAGTTCTGACCACAGACATCTGTTGCGAGCGCACCTGCATTGTTAGTCAGCCAAGCATCAATATTTACTTGATTCCCAACGCCATCACATTCCACAGTTTGATCAACTGCGGGGCTCGCGATATTTGGAGCTGTGTTGTCATTTATAGTAATGTTAGCTGTTGTTTGACTCGTGTTTCCACATTCATCGGTTGCTGTGAAAGTCACTTCTGAGGTTCCAGTTGCACCGCATTCATCTGTTAATGTAGCATAATTGTTAGTCCAGTTTACGGTTCCACATAAATCCGTTGCTCCTGCCCCACCCTGAGTATCCAACCAGTTTAAAATATTACTGATATTTCCGGCGCCATCACATTCGAAATTGGCATTTGATGCTGGAATTCCAATGCTTGGTGCAGTCGTATCCTGAATGGTTAAAGTAGCTGTAGTAGGACTGGCGTTGCCACATTCGTCCGTAGCGGTGAAGGTAACCGTTACAGATCCAGTGCCGCCACAAAGGTCGCTGAGATTTGCTGGATCAAAGTTATTTGACCAAGTTACGGTTCCACAAATATCAGTGGCCGTGGCTCCTGCGTAGCTTTGAATCCAGGCTGTTAAATTTATTAGATTTCCTTGACCGTCGCATTCAACTATTAAATCTTGAGCTTGAGTTCCGATCGCCGGAACTGTTGTGTCTTGGATGGTAATTGTAGCGGTGGTTTCGATGGTATTTCCACATTCATCAATGGCAGTGAAAACCACTGTTGTTGCACCAGTAGCACCACAATCTTCATTCAATGCGGTGTAGTTGTTTGACCAAGTTACATCACCACAAATGTCCGAAGCAGTTGCATTTCCATTGACCGCTAACCAGTTTGTAATGGCTGAAATATTTCCAGCTCCGTCACATTCTACCAGTAGATTTGAAGCGGGTGTATCAATTGTTGGAGCAGTGCTGTCTTCGATGGTGAACGTTGCTGTATTTGTATTGTTATTTCCACATTCATCTTCAGCAGTAAAAGTTACCGTTACTGTACCCGTTTCGCCGCAAAGGTCAGCGACTTGATTGAAGTTATTGGTCCAGGTAATAGCAGCGATTGAGCTATAGTTATCTGAGACAGTTGCGCCTCCATTACTATTGAGCCAATCGTTTAACGCTGCAGAGTTTCCAGCACCATCACATTGCACTGTCAAATCAGCAGCGGCAGTTTCGATTGTTGGCGGTGTAATATCCATGAAACCAGCATCAATTGTATTGATTGATTCTTGACTACTTAAGACAATTGGAGATGTAGTTCCTGAACTATTTACGTCCGAATCTTTTGCGGGATCTCCACCTTGATTTTGAGGAGAATAATCCAGCCCTGTCGGAGCAGTTGGGAAGGCGAAAGTAAGGGTATAAGTTCCCGGTTTCAAATTGACAAATTCATAAGATCCATCTGCTAAAGAGGCTGTGGTCAAGTTAACGTTTGTACCATTCCCAGTTTGTCCGATTAGTGTGATTGGAACAAAACCTATGGCGGCTTCACCAGCGTCTTGAATTCCGTTTTTATTACAATCAAAAAAGGTATAATCTCCGATAGAACCCAGACCAATTAAACCAGCATCTAAGTCTTTATTGAAGTCCCCATTTCCGACGGTTACGTTTTCCGACATTCCATTAATGGGATCTATGTCAGAATCTGTTGATTCGTCACCTCCTTCATTTGGATAGGTGATTTCAAATCCGGATGGAGGATTAAGTGTTATCTTATAAGTCCCTGGTAATAAGCCATCTATGTTGTATTCTCCATTCGAATCAGAAGAAGTAGATCTAGTGACTGCAGTCCCATTTGTTGCGGTACCAGTCAGTGTAATTAATGCCTCTTCTACTCCGGGCTCGCCAGCATCTTGAATACCATTTCCATTTAAATCATTAAAGACTTTATTTCCTATTTTAGCAGGATTCAAAAGGGTTACGGTGGTGCTACAGGTACAACCATTTGCATCGCTTACTTGAACATTGTAGGTACCTGCGGTTAAATTGTTAGCAGCTTGCGTTGTTTGAGAATTGGAATCATCCCATTGGTAGGTATAGGTTCCAGTTCCACCAGATCCAGTGATAGATACCGATCCATCATTCCCACCTAATGTACTAATATCTACCCCTTCAAAATAAGAGGAAGTAACTACAGCGGAACAGGTGACTTCAGTTGGCTCTAAAATCAAAACCTGAGTAGTTGTAGAACAATTGTTAACATCAGTAACAGTCACCAGGTAAGTTCCTGGAGCAAGACCGTCAATTTGTGCACTGGTTTGCCCATTACTCCAGTTATAAGAATAAGGTAGGACTCCTCCAGAAGCCTCCACTATTGCGATGCCATCATCAGCACCGTTGCAACTAATTTGAGCACCATTGTAATCAGAGATAATATTGGCGGTTGCCTCTATTTGCTGAGGCTCTTCTAATGTTATAGAAGCATCTGCAGTACAACCATTAATATCGGAGGCAACTACAGTATAAGTTCCTGGGCCAAGATCCGCTAAACTTGCACCTGTTTCCCCATTATTCCAGGTGTAACTTAAAGCACCAGTACCACCATTGGCATTCGCTAATAAAGCCGCATTGTTTGCATTAGCACAACTGATATTTACCCCATTATAATTTGTTGTAATAGTGATGTTGACAGATATTGGAGTTGGATCAGCCAGAGTCACAGATTCCACAGTAGAGCAGTTATTATCATCTGTAATAGTTACGGTATAAGTTCCTTCAGAAAGCCCTGTCGCTATCTCTGTTGTTTGTCCATCGGACCATTCGAAACTAAACGGAGCAGTCCCTGTAATAGGAATAGCCGTAGCAGCTCCATCAGCAGCATCTAAACAGCTAATTTGACTACCATTATAATCAGAAGAGACCAATGCTCCCCCTTGAACCTCAGGATCTATTCTAATAAAAATACAATTACTTTCTACCCAGATTGTGCAACCTTCTCTTCTCGCACATCGAACGAACCAAGTACTTTCGGAGACAGGTTCTGGATCATAGGTTAAGCCTGTTGCTCCTGGTATTTGATATAGAGTCAGATCATTCGGACATTCTACGGTAGAAGCCAACCATTGATATTGAATGGCGCCACTTCCTCCGGAAGCATCTCCGCCATTTCCTAAAAGTTCAGGATCACCAGAGCCACAAAAGGCTTGTGGGTTTGTTATTGTTCCCGGATCTGTTACGTTATCACAGGAAGCTGGATAAAATTCCCATTCTACAAAAACCTGAATGTTGGAAACCGATGGTTGGAAAAAGCGCATAAGTGGTGCTGTTCCATTAGGTGATTGGATCGCTGAAGTTGCTGCATCAGCGATGTTCTGACATTCTGTGCTAGAACAAGCTCCTGTACCTGTTACCTCCCAAATGGCTTGTGTAACATCATTGTTATTAAACTGATCATTATAATTTTCTACAATCCAGTTTACTTGGGCAGCTTCAAGTGGTGTAATACCAGCACTCAAATAATCAATTTCTGTAAAAGTAACTGTACCAGCCGGTAAAGGAGGAGTAGATTGAGGAGCCTCTAAGCATTTAACTTGAAATACTTCGTCGACAGTACAACTGGAATTGATATGAATGAAGCAGTTAGAAGCTCCATTTGTGATATTGGTGTAAGTATCTTCTGGCAGGTCAGGAAGTGTTTGGCTATTGCCTTCACAATCTGTAAAAGTTATTGGAGTAGGACAATTAACAACAGAGCGATTTACAGCTTCTTGTTGAAAATCACAACCGAAGTCGATCATTCTGTTTTGTGACCATAAGGTAGAAGCACAATCGTTAGCAATCCTTTTGATAACAATATTACTGTATTGCCCGGGATTCAAGCGGTCTATAACAATTGGACTAGCGGTGAACCCTGTGAAGAGCAGAGGTCTACCATCAAATTCTAAAGCAATGGAATATTCTGTTTTACCAAAGTTCGAATCCGTGAATACAATTTCCAGACTCCCATCGCTTCTTTCACATTGTGTTTCATTGGAAGCAGAAATGGAAAGAATTACAACTGGAGTACAGTCTGATCCCTGATTGATTCCATTTCCAAGCAACAAGATTGGCAGTAGTGTAGCTATCAGAACAAAGAATTTGCGGGATAGGCACAGTACTTTGGCCGGCTGAGCGTGTCGAATTAGCCCCATAGTAAGTTTTGTTTTTTGATTGTAAGATCCAATTACAGGATTTTTAACTATTTAGCTCGCCTTAACCATGAGGTCTAAACTTGCTTTTATAAAAAGTTGTTCAAAGTCGTTGGCATTTCATGTACCAGCATCAATAGCAATAGAGGACTGATTTTTTGCTTTTCACATTTAATTAAATAATGATGTGAAAAGAAAATCAGGCCTTTGGGCTACTTCAGATGATCATCATAAGCCAAAGCATAAAAAGTCCGCGACCAAAAAAGGCCACAAATGCCGTATGTGATTGTGGGTTTAGGTAGTTTCCGAAATTCGATAACAATTGGGGATAGACACAAGGTGATTCCTGAGTCGCTTTAGTAAAAGCGGAAAGGAACACAGGTGTGCGTCTGTTGGGAGGTTATTATCGTATCAGAATCTGAAAAAGAAGAGGTTTAAGAGATAACGAGTATCTAGTAACCTACCAGGTTAAGCGGTAACCCTCCAAAGATACAAAAAATAGATTGAGATACCGCTTAATTCCATTATTCTATAGGTAAATACAGGGAAAAGGGTATAAGAACTGTTCTCGAGTATTTTTGGAATTTTCAGTTGTATATACTGCCAAAATTTACGCTGCCATAATAAACACCTTCTCATTTTATAGAGCGGTTGTTTACTACAGGCTCCTAAACATAACAAAAATTATTAAATCGCTCCTTATCCGGTGTCATTAAAATAGAAGAATGACGTCTAAGAAATGGATATAAAGAAAAGTAGATTTCGTTCCAAAGGCAAAATGTTGAAACGCCTTTATTTTAGATTAAGCAGCCAAAGCGCTCCTAACTATAAATTTGGTTGTAAAAGCGACATACTTTCTTCGGCTATTTAGTATAAATCAGCATAAAAAATTTGGGTAATTACCCAGAAATCAAGCGATTCGAAGCCTTTTCGAATAAAAAAATAGATAATACCAGTAATATCTATAGATAGAAATACATACAACTAAAACACAACAACTAGATAATATTAACATTAAAATACTTATAATCAATCATTTATAATAAATATACTTATTAAGACATACAAACATTAATCTCTTTATGTACTTTTTATACTGATCAATAACCTCCATATTTGGTATAACAAAGCAAATAAAAGGAATATCAGCACAGCGCTTAATTATATTTTTTCACCACTAATGAATTTGATTATGGACGTTGCCACAAAAATATCTTTCATAGAGAACCTACCATTATTCAACTGCCTAGACCAGGCAGGTAAGCAACAGCTAGCTGATTGCATGGAATTGAGAACTAAAAGAAAATACTCATTCATCTATATGCCTGATGAGACTTCTACCCATCTTTTCTTTTTAACTAAAGGAAACGTAAAGATTGGAACACATTCCAGCGATGGAAGAGAAGTGATTAAAGCGATCCTCCACCCTACTGCCATGTTTGGCGAATTGGGCTTAGTTGGAGAAGAAAGTCGGCAGGATTTTGCTCGCGCAATGAATGAAGAAGTTGAGTTAGTCGTAATTAAGGTAGATGATTTCCAAAAACTGATGGAAACTAATCATAGCTTATGTTTACGTGTGATTTCCTTAATGGGAAAACGACTCAGAAGAGCAGAGAACCGATTGGAGTCTTTGATTTTTAAAGACGCACGTACTCGGATCGTAGACTTCTTAAAAGACAGCGTAGAAAAGCGTGGACGCAGAGTTGGGTTTGAAATGTTATTAAAGCATTCTTTAACTCAGCAGGACATTGCAAATCTTACGGGAACTTCTCGCCAGACAGTTACCTCTGTTTTAAATGATTTGAGAAAGTCAGACTTGATCTATTTTAATAGAAGAAGCATTTTGATTCGTGATTTGGCGAATTTGGCTTAATTAACCTTGTTGATAACACCGTTATAAAATTTATATATCCTTTGAACCGTTGAGGAAATGCGGCTTGCATATGCGAGTCGCATTTCTTTGTTTGGATAGTAATGGTAATTGATTTAATTTTAGATTTCCCTATTCCAAAAACTTTTTTCAATAAAATTTATAACAACATGAAAAACTTATCTGTAGTATTCCTCTTTTTACTGACTTCTATTTCTTTACTTGCAACAGGCAGTGAAATTGGAGTTATTGAAACCTTCAAAGGAGAAACTATTCGACTTTACAAACACCCTTCTTCTAGAAAAGTCAACTTTTCAAAACTTCGTGTAGGATGTGATTGCACTATTCAGACTTCAAAATTCTACTTTATTAATAATAAAGGGAAAGTAGAAAAAATGGCCGAAAAATATATTAAAAAATTAGTGCTTAACAAAGGGGCTAATTATTGCAGAGATTATGAACGTTCGTCTTCTCTTGGTAGCGGGTCAACCAGAGGTATTTCATTAGAATCTGGTTTAGAACATGATACAGAAATGAGGGCTCTTCCGGTTGGATCTAGAGGAAAAAGGCTTGTCCTTCAAACAATTCTGGCAAGGAACAAGAAGTATACGCTTTCTATGTATACTTCTGATTCTGGGGGTGCCCATATAACTATCTGCTCGGTAAAAGATCGAAAATTTATTGATCACGAAGGGTATTTATATGTTAGAAAGAGCAAGGGTTTTATTGAGTTTTATCAAAAACTAAAAACATATTTTAAAAATTGCGATAAGTTAATAGAGTTACTTGAAAAAAATGAAAAAACAAACGCTTCAATATCAAAACGAAACCAGAAAATCCCGCCCCTTGAAGGGATTTCGTATATTAATTGCGAATAAATAATTTCATGAAAAAATCACTATTAGTCTTTTGTTCTTTCCTTTGGATAGCTTCTCTTTTTGGTCAGCGAAGCAGAGACGCATTGAAAGTAGGAGCAGGATACAATCTCATTTCTCTGGAAGACGCTTTTGTTCCTAATTACTATTTGGAATACTCTAGACTATTTTACGACCCAATCAGCCTAGCTATTAGTGTTGGTTATAGTAAAGCAGATGATATTGTAACTGCGGAAGAGTTGAGAGCTTTGGAAACTTTACATTTTGATTTTAGCGTTTATTATTCTTTCACTCCTAATAATGATGTACATGATGTTCGCCCCGGCTTTCTACTCTCTGCCAGAACGTTTAAAACCGACTGGGAAAAGAAAGCCAACCTTGAAGACAGCGGGACAGACCGTTTCTTCAAACCGGGTTTAGGTTTCATTCTAAATTATGATGCTCATATTGGAGAACTTTTCTTACTAGGAGTAAAAGCCTCTATCGGGGTCTACGATAAAAGTAATGCGGTGTATGGCATTGGAGGACATCTGGGAATTCGGTTTTAATAAAAAAGAATTATGAAAAATAAATATGCTTTACTATTAGCCTTAATTTTCTGCTTTGTATCCTGTGAACAAACGGAACAAGCAACAACCAAAACTGCTGAGCCAGAAAAAGCCATAAAAATAAAATCAGCCAAAAACAATACAAAAACCGTATCTGTCGGAAATATTCCCGTTTACGATTTTAAAAGCTTTGAACACCTTTTGCATATCAATAATGATACAACCTATGTCGTTAATTTTTGGGCAACCTGGTGCAAACCTTGTGTAGCCGAACTTCCATATTTTGAGCAACTTCGCGAACAATATAAAAACCAAAAGGTGAAAATACTGTTAGTTAGTTTAGATTTTAGTACACAAATAGAGAAGAAGTTAATTCCATTCCTGGAAAAGCGAGCGTTAAAATCCACCGTAGTCGTTTTGGATGATCCAGATGCAAATGGTTGGATAGACAAAGTGGATCCGAAATGGTCAGGAGCAATTCCGGCAACCGTTATTTATCGGGGAAACAAGAGAAGTTTTTACGAACAATCTTTTGAGCATTATGAGGATCTGGAAAAGGTCTTCTTAGCAATCCACCAATAGCAATAGAAACAATTAATTAATAACAATATAAATACAACAATCATGAAAAAAGTATTGAGTGCCCTATTTGTCGTTTGTACGATGGGAATTTTATTCGTTTCCTGTGGACAAACAGAGGTAGCAAATCAAGCATCCGCAGTCACACCTGCCAAGGTAAATGAAAAGCCCGAAAAGAAAAACAAGGATGAAGCAAAGGCCATCAAAATTGTAAAAACCAATGGCTATCAAGTTGGCGATAAGGCCACTGATTTTAAATTAAAAAATGTAGATGGCTCCATGATGTCTTTGGCTGATGTTAAAGATGCCAAAGGCTACATTGTTACTTTTACCTGTAACCACTGCCCTTACTCTGTTTTGTATGAGGATCGTTTGATTGAGTTGCACAATGAATATGCACCAAAAGGCTACTCTGTGATTGCTATTAATCCAAATGACCCTGCTGCACAGCCTGGTGATGGGTTTGAAGACATGCAGGTTCGTGCAAAAGAAAAAGGTTTTCCGTTTCCTTATTTATTCGATGATGGACAAAAGGTATATCCTAAATTTGGAGCGACCCGAACTCCTCACGTTTTCCTATTGGATAAAGACATGGTTGTTCAATACATCGGTGCCATTGATGATAATGCAAAAGACGCTTCTGCCGTAAAAGAACATTATGTCAAGGATGCTATTAAGGCTTTAGAAGCTGGAAATACTCCAGATCCTAGCTTTACAAAGGCAATTGGATGTTCTATTAAGAAAGTATAGAGATCAAAAATCTATACTTTTCTTACAACGCACCGATTCTCTTGATTAGAGAGTCGGTGCGTTCTTGTTTACCCCATCATTATAATAATTGTTAACATAGGAGTTAACTTTATTACATTTTCCCAGGTATTTATATAGCCAAGGTAGCCGCTGGTGACAGAATAAATGTGGTTTAAACTATTGAGATAAAAAAAAGATTACCCCTTAGCAGGGTAATCTTTAAAACTTTGATGATGTATTATTTTCTATTTATAAAGTAGTTTACGCCTAAGGTTTATACCTGCTTCATCTTCATCACTGGGTAAGCAACATCGATACCTGCTTCTCCGAATGCTTTTTTAATTTCTTTGTAAGACTGAAAGTAAACATCCCAGTAAGCCTCAGGAGTTGAGTATGGACGAACGGCAAGAAGCACATTATTCGCATCGAATTTTTCAATTTCTATGGTTGGTGTATCAGGCAATTTTGTTTCGACTTTATCTAATGCTTTTTGAATGATACCCTGTACTTTGTCAAAGTCTTCTTCGTAAGGCATTGCTACATTTAAGTCTACTCTTAATTTTCCTTCTGTAGAAAGATTCGTCATAATTCCGCTAGTAGCAATACCATTTGGAATAATAACTTTTTTATTATCTAAGCTTGTAAGAACAGTGTTAAATACCTGAATTTCGGTAACGTGTCCAACTTGCCCTTGAATGTCAACCAGATCACCAACACGGTAAGGTTTGAATATCAACACCATCACACCAGCTGCGAAATGCCCTAAGGTTCCCTGCAAAGCTAAACCTAAAGCTAAACCGGCAGAAGCAATTAAAGCCGCAAAAGCAGTGACTTCTATACCAACAACTCCCGCTGCGGTAATCACGACTAATACTTTTAGTATGACACTGACCAGAGACTTCAAAAATGGTTGTAAGTCTTTGTCCATGTCCGCACGAGTCATTGATTTTCCAACTAGGCGGACGACCCAACCTACAATCCAGAATCCAATAATTAATACGAGAAGGCCAGCAATAATTTTGGGAGACCAGCCTACTAATGTGTCAACCAGTCCTTGTACAGAGTTTGCAATGTCAAAATTCATAGTTTGTTTTGTTTTGTTTTAAGGATTTATTAAATAAATACATCCTTAAGACTAAGCATTAACTGTTTAGTAACACTTTTTAGAAAAAACTATTAAAAATTCTAAATAATTAGTTCGATTTTGACCTAGTTTTCAATCATGAAAGCTTAGGATATCAACATTCATAACTTTCTAAAACAAACTTGAACACCTCCTTACTTCTACCAAATTAAATATAAAAAGGTCACTAAAGAGATCATCGAAATTAAAAACCCAATTTTCAAAGGAAACTGAGCCAGCCCCATTGTTTTACTCAAAGCAGTATTCAAGCCAGCAGTTGCCGCAGAGATGGAATTAGTATAGGTTTCTATAAAACCTGGCTCGCTGTCTTCTTTATTTAGCTCCGCTTCTAAGAGGGTCTCGTCAAATTTCACAGTATCTGAAACAATGGTTAGTACTCTTTTAAGCAACGATTTTATAGCTCCTCCAAAAAAAGGAACTTTCTTAGAGGCAACCTCTCCCATCATTGGGATGGTTACTATATGTATCACTCCTTTAAATAGTAGCCCTAATACTTCCTTTCTATTATCCGGAGTTATTTTGTTAGAAACTTGACTTAGGTCTGTAGCACCCGACTTCATTATTCCTAACGCGTATTCAACGATGCCTATTAAATCGGACTTCAAACGCCAAGTAAACAGTAATAGTCCTAGGAATAGCCCAGTCAGTAAGGTTAGCGCTAAACCAAAAACAGCATAGATTAAATATTCAATATGAACCAAATCAATAAAGAAAAATCCAAGAAAGAATAGAATCAGCAATAATATGATGGGACGCAAAACCCAGGATCCGATGTACTGTGGAAACAACAGGATTTCCATAAAATTTTCGGCTACCTCTTCATCTCTATATTTACGAACATCAATCCCAAGTTCATTTTTTAGTCTTTCGTCAAGCTCTTTCACATCCGCGTTTGTTTCTACCTTCATAAAATCGATTTCTTAATTAAACATTATATTGTGACTTTAGTTATTCCCTTCTGTCATATACTAAGGTAAGGTGAAGGTAAAACTAACAATAATATAACGTTAACCGTCTTCACCAAAAAAACAATCTAAATCAACCACACATATTAGAATATATTTGTTTTTCAAAAACCTTTTACTATTTTTATGCAACTTCAGACCTAGTCCTTCCCATGGACAAAAAAAACATACTAAGAGTAAAACGCAATAAACGATACAACTCGTTGATATAGAAACGATTACAAACACAGCAGCAAGCCTTGTTACAACCTATAACCGCTAAAGAAAATCGAAGTGCTGTAATTTCTTATTGCCAAATTCTCGATTAAAAATATGATGGATAAAAATAATTTCACTTGAGGAATTTGTTTTTATTCCATTTTAAATCCCACTAATCAAGATTGTGATTAGAGGAGTCAATCATTTTTGGAATCAATTTTATTTCTTAATCAATATATATAACTATGAGGTATCGTGCCTTTCGAACGAAAAAAGACAACCAATTTTACTTCCAGTTTTTGACTGATGGTGGTGATGTGGTGTTGAAAAGCCAGGCCTATTCCAGTAAAGCAGATTGCTTTACAGGTATCAGATCTGTGATGGACAATGCTGACAATGCTGACCGTTATGAAGCAGTACCCGGTGATGATGGAGCTTTTGCTTTTAGATTAAAAGCAGGCAACAATGTGGAGATTGCGAGAAGTGTGGGTTATGCAACTGAAGATGAAGTTAACAACATGATCGCGCTTTGCCAGAAGGAAATTCCTACTGCAAACTCTGGTGCAGCGGCTGAGAAACCCAAAGCAGAAGTAACCAAATCATCAATGACAAGCTCTTCTTCAGGAAGCAGCAGTGGTGGTGGATCAGGTAGCAAAAGAGGAGATGATTACAGGCCACTCGCTTTTTACCAAGAAAACATTTCTGGTGTTGAAAATGGCTTTGACACTTGTACAGACTCCGATGAATGGTACTTTACTTATAACATGAATGGTCAGATTATTCTGATTAGTGAGGGTTATAATTCTGAAGCAGGAAGAGACAATGGAATTGAGTCTGTAAAAAAGAATATGGGCAATCCGGATCGTTATAAAAAAGGGATTCATGAAAATGGTAAACACTTTTTTGGATTACGAGCGGGCAACCATCAAGAAATCGCTACGAGTAGATGGTGTGAAGATGAAGCGGAAGTAGATTTGACCATTCAAGCTTTGACTACTGGAAACGCTTCTTTATTGGCTCCTGCTGTTGTTAAATCAATGGCCCCTTCTGGTGATGATGGACATAGTCAAGACGAATACCTTGGTTGTGACGCCTATACAGGAGAAGTTGGATTTCATACTTTCGAACATGAAGGTAAATACTACTTCAGTTATAATGGTGCAGGTGGTGTAACTTGGTTGAGAAGCCAAGGGTACAAATCAGAAGCGGCCAGAGACAATGGTATAGAATCTGTTAAGAAGAATGGGCCAATCGAAAAGCGTTGGACAACTGGAAACGAAGGAGATAATTGGTACTATGCTTTGAAAGCAGGTAACCATCAGGAAATTGCGCGAAGCTGTGATTACTCCTCTGAAGCTGATATGAATGCTGCTTATGCAGGTGCAACAAATGCCATGAGTGACAAACCAGAAGTAGTTGCTTCCATGGCTGCCGATGCTGGTCATCAAATGGATGAATACCTTGGTTGTGATGCTTATGCTGGTGCTGAAGGCTTTACTTCTTTCGAAAAAGATGGTGAATATTACTTTGGATACAACGATGGTAATGGTCAAACACTACTTCGTTCTCAAGGCTATAAATCTGAAGCAGCTAGAGATAATGGTATCGCTTCTGTTAAGAAAAATGGACCGATCCATGAGCGCTGGACAATGGGGGATGACAATGGAAAATGGTATTATGCTTTAAAAGCGGGCAACCATCAGGAGATTGCACGAAGCTGTGACTATGCTACTGAGAAGGAAATGAAATCTGCTTATGTAGATGCAACTTACTCCTTTGAAGAAAAACCAGCAGTTGTTGCTGCAGCAGCCGCACCGGAAGCTACTCATGAAAATGACGAATACCTCGGTTGTAATGCTTATGCTGGCGCTGTTGGATTCCATATTTTTGATAGAGAAGGTGAATACTATTTCGGTTACAATGATGGTAACGGAAAAACATTGTTACGTTCTCAAGGATACAAATCAGAAGCAGCTAGAGACAACGGCATGGAGTCTGTTAAGAAAAACGGACCTATTGAAAAGCGTTGGACAATGGGCAATAACGACGGCCAGTGGTATTATGCTTTAAAAGCCGGTAACCACCAGGAAATTGCACGAAGCTGTGACTATGCTACTGAGGAAGAAATGAAGTCTGCTTTCGTAAGTGCACGATATGCATTTGAAGATAAGCCAGACCCTGTAGTTGTAAAATCTGCTGCTGCTCCGATTATCGAAAAGGTAACAGAGACTAAAACCACAGCTGCTGCTCCAACGCCTGCTTCTTCTAAAATAGCAGATGATTATATGCCATGTGAAGCATATACTGGTGGAGCTGGTTTCCATACTTTCTTTGACGAAACCCGTAAGGAGTACTACTTTGCCTATAATGACAAAGACGGAAACACTTTGTTGCGATCTGAAGGATACACAACAGAAGCGGCTAGAGATAACGGTATTGCGTCTGTGAAAAAGAATGCACCTATCGAAAAGAGATGGAAAAAGGAAACTGCATTAAATGGTAAGTACCACTACTACGTCTTAAAAGCAGGTAACAATCAAGAAATTGCACGAAGTTGCTATTACGAGGACAACGAGCAGATGAATACCAATTTCATGTTGCTAGGTGGTGCCTTCGCTACAGTTGGCGGTGGTGGTGTAGTTAGTTCAATGACTAGTAGCAGTAGTTCTTCAAGTTCTTCTAAAGTAGTTAAATCAACTCCAGCTCCTGTCAAGAAGGAAAAGGAAGACGATTACCTACCTTGTAGAGAATACGAAGGAAAAACGGTGAATGACAAAGTAAACAATGTTGCTTTATTCAAGCACGACAATGGTCAATTTTATTTTGTAATGTATCGCCAAGATGGTAGTGTCCGTCTCCGCTCTGAAGGTTTTGAAACTGCAGAGGGAAGAGATCAGGAGTTATCTGGCGTATTGAAATATTCTGACGATAAAGAAATGTATAGTCGCATTGAAAGAGGTGATTACTACATTGACGTATTGAAAGATAAGACTGGACGTGAAGTAGGACGTAGTTGCTTACAGAAAGTAGCTCCACCTGCTCCACCGAAATCAAAGGAGAAAGAGGACGATTACCTCAGATGTAAAGAATACACCAACCGTAAAGTGAATGACAAAGTAAACAATGTTGCTTTATTCAAACATGAAAACGGTCAGTACTACTTCGCAATTTACAACCCGGACGGATCTGTTCGTCTACGTAGTGAAGGATTCGGAACAGCTAAAGGACGTGATGAAGAATTATCTGGTGCATTGAAAAATGTAAACAATAAGGACATGTATGAAACCATCCAAAAAGGTGGCTACTACTTGAACGTATTGAAAGATAAAACAGGAAGAGAGGTTGGTCGTAGTTGTATGAAAAAAGAGCGTGTACCTGTCATTCCTGCTTCAGGCGGTGCTTCTTCCAGCTCAATGGCTGCAGGAGGTGCGCTTCTCGCAGGAACAGTTGCTTCCAAAGTAGTTGGTGGTAAGATGGAACATAAATCATCTAAGCTTAAGGAAAAGGTGGTAGTACCAGCAGCGGTGCCAAAACCAGAAGCTCCAAAAGCGAAAGATTACCATAGTCCTCCACCTCCTCCAAAGGAAGTGAAAGTGGTTGCAGCAGCAGCAGCTCCAAAAGCAGCAGCGGCAGCAGGCGGTGGATTCAACTGGAGATGGTTATTGCCACTCTTGTTATTGATTCCATTATTGCTATGGTGGATGGGCGGATGCAATGGTTGCAACAAAGCAACACCTCCACCTCCACCTCCAGTAGTGAAGGATACTGTTGTACCTCCTCCTCCACCTCCAGTAAAGACCGCACTTTGCCCAACAGCAGGTGATATGAAATTGGCAGCGGGAGCTGGTTCTAATGTTTGTTCTTACTTGAGTGATCCAGAATCCAACTATCCTAAGCGATTCAATTTCGACAAAGTAAGCTTTAGCCGAAACGGTGCGAGATTGAATACCGCAGCTAGAAAGTCATTGGACGATCTTGCTGTTTGTCTGAAAGGATGTGAAAATACATCTGTAGATATCTATGGTTACATCGGTGGAAAGGAACGTTCTTCCTACCGAGGTTCTAAAGAGGTTTCATTGGATGATGTACGAGCAAGAGCAGTATACGATTACTTGAAGAAGCGTGGCATCAGCGATAGCCGCATGAGCTTCCAGGGTGAAGGTACTGATGATTCTAGCAACATTGTTGTTCAGATCAGCGAGCAATAGATAAGAAACAATTTAAGGATAATCTTTCCCCATGTAGCTTTGCTGCATGGGGATTTTTTTATCGCCTTATGCTTAAATTATGCCCATGAGTAGTTTCAACTACGGGTTAATAAGATTTAAATCGCGAAATCAATTTATCAAAGACCCAAGTCAAAAAGCGCTTATTGTCTGTAATGATTTCTGCACTGCCCTGCATTTCAGGCTTGTAAGGGATGTTCTTTTTGTAGCTGGTTCGTAGTCCTTGGGGGAAGTCCACTTCCAGATAATAGGTATCACCACTTGGTAATAATGATTTACTTTTGACAGTGCCGTTTACAACACCATATTCTTCAAAGGAATAATTATCAAATTTTACAACCACTCGTTGTCCAACCTCTACCTTTCCAGAACCAAAAGTAGGTAGCTCTACCCTACCGATCCATTCTTTATCTTCCTCTGCGGGGATGATTCGTAACAATGTTTTTCCAGAATTAACAAATTGGTTTTCTTTAATGACACCACTGAAAGCAACTTGACCATTCACGGGAGAGAAATGTAGGTAGCTTTCTTTCCAGCTGTCAATGGCACTTTGAAGTCGTAAGACCTCTTCTCTTAGTTTTATAAAATTACCACCAGAGGAAACTTCTTTGGTATTTCTTACTTGAGCAATTTCAGTATCTTTATTTATGATCTGGCGTTTATTCCCTAAAATCACCGCTTTAACATTGGAAATCCGCTGTCTGATTTTCAAAACTTCAGCCTGCACTTTTTCGAGGTCTTGCTTCGAGGCAGCTCCTTCTATATAAAGGTCTTTCACTCTTTTCTGATTCAGTTTAGTATTCTCCAATTCTAAATCAATATCTTTCAACCGATTTTCTTCTACACGGATACTTGCGAGTATATTGTTTTTTTCTCGAATTAATCTCACAACTGCTTCCTGCACAAAGTCTGTGGACTCTCCTTGATCATAGGTTTCGAAATTTTCTAGTAAAGTAGCATATCCAGGTTGCAGCCTTCCAAGAATCAGAGTTCTGTCTGGTTCATAATCTCGAATATTACTTTCATCAAGTAAACTTAGTTCGTCTAAATCGCCTTCCAGCATCAAAACATGATCAAAATTAGCCGTACTCTGCATCACCGCTAACAATTGTCCTTTCGAAACAGCCCCTCCCTCTTCCACAAATACTTTTTCAATATTAGCATCTACTCTAGCTACCACTGGTGAAGGCGGAATGCTTGTGGTTAAGACCAAACGTGCTTCTTTGATTTCAGGATACTTTATCAACCAAGCCACAAAGATCAAAATCAAAAGCACTCCCGCAGCAAGGGTGGTCCCCCAACGAACCATCCAGCCCGGAGGTGTCCCCAAGATTTCCTGTACCTCTTCACTTCTTAATTCAATGAGGTTTTCTTCTGGATTTTGATCGTTGCTAATTTGTTCTTCAGCCATTTTTTTAAACTGTTAACCGTTAACTTTTAGCTGTTAACTTTCTTCTTTCGTGTAAGCATTGTTTTTTCTTTTGCGCCTGTTGTGTTTTTTCTCACACAGAGGGCACAGAGTTCACAGAGCTAGCGTGTGATATTTGCGCCTGACGTTTTTTTCGCACGCGTAGACCACAGAGCGAACGTGTGGTAGTTTATCTCAATTCTCTTTTAAAAAAGGTGCGTTCACCAATTTTCAATTATTAATTTTCCAAATTTATTTAAAAAACTAACTACCCAACTCCAACTGGTTTTTCACCAAATGGAAATAAGAACCTCTCAATTCCGTCAACTCATCATGTGTTCCTTCTTCAATAATTTCTCCTTTTTCTAATACAATAATATTATCCGCATTCTTTACTGTACTCAACCTGTGTGCCACAACCACTACGGTACGGCCCATGAAGAATTCTTCCAGGTTATCCATGATTATCATTTCATTATAAGCATCCAATGCATTGGTCGCCTCATCGAAAAACATGAACTCTGGATTTTTATAGATGGCTCGGGCGATCATTAGTCGTTGCTTTTGCCCTTGACTAAGTCCCATTCCATTGGAACCGATTTTGGTATTGTAACTCAGCGGCATAGATTCAATGGCCATTTGAATATTTGCCACTTTCACGGCTTTCAACAATTGCTTTTGATCTATGATGTCTTCTCCCAGTGCTATGTTTCGGGCGATGGTATCAGAGAAGATGTAACTGTCTTGTAATACTGCTCCACATTTGGAACGCCAGAGTCGATTCTGAATATTATTCAAGCTTAGGTCGCCCAATTTAACCTGACCTTCAGTTGCTTGATAAAAATTCAGCAACAGCTTCAACATCGTTGTCTTACCAGATCCACTCGAGCCAACAATTGCAGTTGTTTTTCCTTTTGGAATATTAACATTGATGTTTTTCAAAATCATAGGAGATCCAGAACCACCATATTGAAAAAACACATTATCAAAACTGAGGTCTTGATTTTCCGGAAGGATACTAATTTTTTCTTCTATATTTTCTTCGTTCTTTTCCTGATGGATTTCATTCATTCGCTCCAAACTGATTTTTGCATCCTGACCGGAGAGAATGAATTGGATGAGCTGCTCTATAGGACCATTCAACTGACCGATGATGTATTGAATTGCGAGCATCATACCAAGGGTCATTTCGCCATCAATTACTTGCTTTGCAGCAATGAAGGTGATGAGGATGTTTTTTGATTCATTCAAAAAGGAAGTTCCAAATCGCTGCCATTGATCCAGTTGTAGTACTTTTATACTAATGGTGAATAGCTTCGATTGAATGCGCTCCCATTCCCATCTTTTTTCTCGTTCTGCATTGTGCAATTTAATGTCCTCGATTCCGTCTATTAATTCAATCAAGGAACTTTGATTAGTGGCCATCTGATCAAATCGCCTATAATCGTATTCTCTTCTTTTCGACAAAAAAATGAGCACCCAACCAATATAGACTAAAGTTGAGATGGCGAAAACAAGCAAAATAGTACTACTATAATAAGCGAGTACTATTCCGAAAACTATAAAATTAAAAAAAGAAAATAGCGTAATCAGAGATGCCGATGTCAAGAAACTTTCTATTCTTTTATTGTCATAAATTCGTTGGAGTAAATCTCCGGTGAGCTTGGTATCGAAGAAGCGAATGGGGAGCTTCATCATTTTAGCGAGAAAATCGGAAATCAGTGTTATGTTCACCCTAACCCCGACATGCAACAATATCCAGGAACGTAAGAATTCTACCCCCATTCGGGTGGTAAACAAAATGAACTGGGCAATCAGAATGACCGTAATAAAATCGACATCACCCGTATTGATTCCTTTGTCGACAATCATCTGAACCAAAAAAGGAAAAACCAATTGTAGAATAGAACCTACTAGAAGGCCTAACAATACTTGCCCGACTAAGCCTTTGTATTTAGAAACAATGGCCCAGAGGTAACCAAAATTACCTTTGTCTATCTTTTCGTCATCTTTTTCGTAAAAATCCGGAGTTGTCTCCAGCAACAGTAGAATCCCCATCAATTCATCATCGACTTTATCACTGGCCCAACCATCAAGAAATTCCTTTTTAGTAATTTTGAAAAGTCCCGCTGCTGGATCAGCCACCCAAACATGCGTTTTATTGATCTTACGAACAACGATAAAATGATTTTGCCGCCAATGGGCAATACAAGGAAGGGGAATATCTTCGGTGATTCGATCGTAGCTGACCTTCACCCCCAGAGAATGCATCCCAATATGTTCGGCAGCATCGCTGATTCCCATTAAAGAAACACCTTCTCTATCTACGTGAGAAATTTCCCGTACATATTTCTGAGAATAGATACGACCATAATATTTCGCTATCATTCGGAGGCAAGTAGCCCCACAATCCATAGCGTCCATTTGCTTATAGAACGGAAATTTCTTTAGCATTTCTTCAGTTGAGGACACAGCATGACCATACAAATTAGCCAACCGTGTTCATCCGGTTAATTGATTATTTAGTTGGAATATTCTAAGGTGCGTGGTGGGTAATTATAGTGTCCCATGTGTTTGTTGCAGCTTAAAAACGACAACAAATGTACCTAAAATATGTAAATAATCTATAATTTAATAAAAGGTTATTTTTTAGACAGGAACGGTTGGTTTCACTTAGACTACGGGGCTGCGATTTTAAAAATTCGGAAGCATCAAAAGGGGAGAAACGTAGGAATGGTAAGGGTTTTCTCCGATTCGCTCACTTGGGATAACAGCCTTTAATTGAATCGCTGTCATCCTGAGTGAGCGCGGCGGCGGCGGAATTACCTTAAAGAAATAAAGTACACATCGTCATTATTTCGAGATACACCTAAGGCCCTAAAAGGACATGCCTCATTTAATTCGATCAAATCAAAGGCCGTACAACTTTTAGGTAAGCCACTGAAAATTAGAGAGAAAAAAGCTTCTCCTGTTTGAGGGACATGTTGCCAATCTGGTGCCTTCACGATATTTTCGACATGGACTAGTTCGCTACGGTGATCGGAATCTTTGGCGAATAAGAAAGTAGTAGGTTGTATGCGAATGCGCATCCAAGGTCGGTTACCACTATTGTAAATGCAGTGAACGATTACTTGCGACTCTTCAGCAGTAAAGGTTTCTAACTGGTCGAGAAGAGTCTGAGATATCTCAATTGTTGGGTTAGAAATGATAGAGGGATTCATGATTAAAAAATGCTTTTATGGTTACGATTAACTAGCTGGACAACAGAATAAACCATATGTCAGGGAGATAAGTTCCGATCTGATTAATTTTCTTATATTTGGTTTTAATCCAATAAAATCAGCACCTTATGCCTTTTCATAAAATAAGCCTTGGGACCGTAGACTGTTTCGCTCTTGAGGATAATTCACGAATCATAGACCTTAGAAATGAACTGCCTCAAATCTCTGAAGAAGCATTGTTATCGGCTTTAAAAGAAAATGGTAAAACAGACTTCCATACCAAAATTGGCTTCAATAATTTATTAATTAAAACCAAACAGTATCTGGTATTAATAGATTGTGGGACAGGGAACGACCAACTAATAGACAGCTTGGCTGAAGCAGGATTTAGTCCGAATGACATTGATTATTTAGTCATTACCCACAGTGATTTTGACCACATTGGAGGAATGGATCATTTCGAAAAAGCTAAAATTGTTTTTCCAAAAACAGCCTATGATCTTTGGACAACAGAAATTTCCAGGAATAAAATGATCGAATCTTTTGAAGAAGTGTTCTTAAAATTCCTAAGCCCTGATTTTGTAGCCAAAGGTGTGGAGTACAGAGAACATTATGGAAGTGAAAAATTACCTTCTCTTTTGTCCAGAATGATTCTTGTTAAGGAAGAAGAAGAGTTTTTGCCTGGAATCAGAATGGTGGCAACACCGGGACATCGGCCAGATCATTTCGCCGTAGAAATCAGTTCTGAAGGAAAAACACTTTTACATATCGCAGACGGCTGGCGACATAAAATCCAGTTAGAACATCCGGATTGGTATTCTATTTATGACGCTTATCCAGAGCAAATGGCACAGAGTATTGGGATCGCATTAAAGCGGGCAGAGGAAAAGAATGCTATTTTATTTGGGGCGCATTTTGAGTGGCCAGGTTTTGTTTTTAATGACTGTTAAAGGAGGCTATTTTTTTCAGGTCTTCTTGCATATAAATAGCGTCTCTAAAGTGGGAATGCTTATTTTCTTCCTTGGTCATCTTTTCTAACAACTTCTTTATATAGTTTTCTTCGTTTTTATAATCCGATAAGAGGCTCAGTGTCAAATACCACTCTGCGTCTTCCGTTATTTTAGCATCTGAGCTTTTACTTAAACTTTCAAATAACGTTTTCGCTTGCTTATAATCTCCTAACTTGAAATAAGCATGAGCAAGGAATGGTTTTGCAATCTCGTAATCTTTTCTTTCTTTTGAAGGGGATATTTTTTGAAAACTTAAAACAACCTCCTTCATATTTTTTCCTTCTGTATAAGCGGTAATTCCTTCTAAGAGGTTTTTGTTTTGAATGGACTTTGCTTCTTTAGAAAGGAACTCCTCCCCTGTTGGATAATCGGAAGCCGCGTAAAGTTGTCTAACCAACATTACGTACTCTAAGCCGGAAGATGATTCTACTTCTCCCTTCTTTTCTTGAACAGTCCGCTTATTCTTAGTAGTGGATTTTGGAAAATCAGTTTCTCCTATCTTTTGCCCTCTTCTATCGTTTGTTCCGTCATTAATACTAGCCCTTTCTTTAAGCTTCTTTTTTTCGGAAGAAGACATTTTTCTTTTTTCACTATCTATTGCTTTCTGTTCTTGGAGAGAGCTAACTTCGGCAATAGTCTGGTCGTTTTCCGCTTTAGAAAAAAACTGTGATGCAAAAAGAGCTGAAACCAAAATAACGACAATTGGTATCCAATTAATTCGATTTGGGTTTTTCTCACTTTGTTCCTTTCGGGAAATAGATTGTTCTTTGAATCGTTTTTGATTTACCTGATGATTCAATTCCGGATTCTGCATCATTTCTTTTTCAAAGGCATTTTTATCTGCCTCAGAAAGATTCCCATTGAGGTAGGCATGGAGTTGCTCGTTGGTCCGAGTTGATTTCATTCTGATTGTTTCGTTTTAGAGAAGGTAACTTTAGGTTTTAGCGCAAAACAGAGGGGAAGGTTCCGTTTTTGCTTAGAAAATTTTGGAAATCTTCGACGGATTGTTAAGCGTGTTCAGAAAACGAATCAACTTGTTTTTTTGATTAAGAATATTCCCCTCAAACGTAAATAAGGTATTTTTCGCCTCTGAGCGAATAATCCTTAACCCGCCTGACCGGAACGGGCTGGTCTTAACATCCTTAATTCTTAATCCATCCCAAAAAGACAAATTTTTCAAGCCCCCTTCCTTACCAAAAGAAAAAGAGCTACCTCCAAAAGGAAGCAGCTCTTTTTATCTTTTATAAAAGCTCTAGAGGAGCTTTTGGTATGCTATTGATATTCAAAAGGAAGAATTCTTACATCCTTCACTGTAGAAAGCGTCATCAAAGTTTTCAAACGTTCTATTTCCTCAATTTGAGAAAGTGTTTTGAATAACAACTGCTCATAAGAAGGTAAATCTTTACAAACGATCTTAATTAGAAAATCAGCTTCACCAGTAATGATATAACACTCTGTAATTTCACTGATGGCTCTGATCTTATCCAAGAAGTTATTCAAGGCATTTTCTTTTTGCCAAGCTAGAGAAACCAATACGAAGGTTTTTACCGACAAGCCTATTGCCTGTGGGTTTACCACTGCATGGTAGCTTTCAATAATTTTAGAGTTTTCCAATTTTTTCACACGCTCCAAAGTAGGCGCAGGCGAAAGCCCAATTTTTTTTGATAGCTCTAAGTTGGTAATTTTACTATTTTCCTGTAGTATTTTCAGGATCTTCAAATCCACTTTGTCCATTCTTTGATCTGACATATTCAAATTTTAATTTATTTTAGTTCTTAAATTGTTAAGCAACTTCATACACTCCTTAAAAAACTGCAACAAAAGTAGCTCTTTTTCAAATCGGGCGCAAGATAGCTCAGAAAAAAGTAAATTTCTAGTTTTAGCGAAAAAACCTCCTATAATTCGTTAAAACTGCTCATTCTAGGCCCTATTTACAATATTATTTCGTGAAGATAAAATTAGATACGTTAAATTGTGTTAACGTAAAGCCAAAATATCGTCATTTCTTTACATCTCGGGATAGCGCCTTTCCGCAAAAAAATTAACTTTGTATCCGCTTTTGTCTGAACAACTCCTGTGTTAGAGAAGTAGACTATTATAGGCGATAAATCCGTTAAAACAACTTAATAAAATAATGACAAAATTTCATTTTACTGCTGCTGAGCGTTTTCTAAAATATGTAACTGTTGATACACAGTCTGATCCTAATTCCACAACTCATCCTTCTACCGAGAAGCAAAAAGACCTCGGAAAGATCTTGGTGGAAGAATTATTGGCCATGGGGATCGAGGATGCACATATGGACGAGTTCGCTTACGTTTATGCAACCATTCCTTCAAATACGACTAAAAAGGTTCCGGTCATCTGCTTTTGCGCACATATGGATACCGCTCCCGACGCCAGTGGTACAAATGTAAAACCCATTGTACATAAAAATTATGATGGCTCCGATATTATCCTTCCAGACGATACAAGTCAAATTGTTTCTTCCAGTCGCTACCCTTTTCTAAAGGAAAAAATTGGAGAAGACATCATCACTGCTAGTGGTTTGACTTTGTTGGGCTCAGATGATAAAGCTGGAGTAGCAGAAATCATGGATGCAGCATATCAGTTGGTAAACAACCCGGATATCAAACACGGAAAAATCAGGTTGTTATTTACACCGGATGAAGAAGTCGGACGTGGCGTTGATAAGATAGATATGGAAAAACTAGGCGCTGAGTTTGGCTATACATTAGATGGCGGGAAACCAGGTTCTTTGGAAGATGAAACCTTCTCTGCTGATGGAGTAACCATTGAGATCAAAGGTGTCCCCATTCATCCTGGTTATGCAAAAGACAAAATGGAAAATGCGATCAAAATTGCAGCAGACATTATCGCCCGTTTACCAAAGTATCACCTTTCTCCTGAGACGACAGAAGGTAAGCAAGGTTTTGTTCATCCAACCTCTGTAAGTGGATTGTTAGAATCTGCTACTATTAAATTCATTGTACGTGACTTTACCGACGAGAAGTTATTACAACATGAGGCATTACTCAAACAGATAATGGAAGAAGTATTGTTACACTATCCTGGTTCATCGGCCACTTTTACGGTAAAGGAACAATACCGAAACATGAAAAAAATATTAGATCAACATCCAGAAGTGGCAGCTTATGCTTACGAAGCCATTAGTCGAATTGGTCTAACACCAAAAAAAGACAGTATCCGAGGAGGTACTGATGGCTCTCGACTTTCTTTTATGGGCTTGCCTTGTCCTAATATTTTTGCCGGAGAGCAAGCGATCCATTCCAAGCATGAATGGGTCAGCATTCAGGATATGAATAAAGCTGTTGAGATGATTTTGAATATCTGTATGATTTGGGAAGAAAAATCCTAATAGCAATTGGTTTGAGGTTGAATTTGGAAACATTTTCAACCTCAAACGCTTGTACAATAACTTACCTCATTATCTGAACTGTTCCACATTTAGTTTATAACAAGTTCTACCTTTCTTTCCTCCTTCCAAAGAAATTGTAAACGAAAGGAGTTTTGATTTGATTCCCTTTCTATTTCAGAACTCTATTCCCCGATTTTCCCTTAAATTTTAACGGTTCTCCCTCGAACCTTTTCCATTATCTCCCGTAATAAAAATGCGGACTAGTCTTTGAACTTCCCCTCTCCATTGAATTATTGTTTTTTTTCAATATATATCGGCCTTATTTCTTCTTACTAACACACAAAGTTCTACTCAAATGAATACAGGCAAAATCGTCTTATTTCTGCTCTGTTTATTGGCAGCTTGTCAGCTAGAGGCTCAGCAAATTCCATTAGAAGGCTATGTTTATGAATCCAATAATCGTGGATTTCTAAAACGGGTTAAAGTATTGATTTTGGGAGCAAAGGATAACAAAGTTTACTTGGATACCTTCACTAATAAGAAAGGAGTTTTTGTAGGAATACTTCCTACTGGAAAAGATTTCAAAGTAATTGTAGACAAAAAACACTTTTTTCAAAAGGATACCACTTTGAGTACTAAAAATCTCAAAGCTGACCAAAAAGCCATCTTCGCTAAAATACAAATGGACCGAAAGCCAGGTTATGTTTTTGATGTAACTATGGCAAGAGCAGGAGATGACCTATTATTAGCGGAGAGCATACAAGGTGCTCGAATAGAAGTTTATAACAATACTACTTCAGAAGAAGAAATGGTGCTGAACAACTACCCATACCCAAACTTTAAATTCACTTTTGAAAATGGGAATCACTATACCATCATGATTCGAAAAAAAGGTTATTTCAATAAAAGAATGGAAGCCTATATTAATGTAGAAGGTTGCATCCTTTGTTTTGAAGGACTTGGTCTCGTTGACCCTGGTGTAACGGATGTCATGACAGACAAGAACAAGCAAGGCACCTTCCTTGCCAATGTAGAATTGGAACCAGTGGAGCTTAATAAGACTTTCCGAATTGACAATATCTATTACGACTATGACAAATACTATATTCGTAAAGATGCAGCTTTGGAATTAGACAAATTGGTTACTATTTTAAAAGACAATCCAGGCATACAGTTGGAGATGGGTTCTCACACCGACTCTCGTGGCTCTGATGTTTATAACATGAGTCTTTCAAAAAAACGAGCTGCGGCTGCAGTTGATTACCTCGCCAGCCAGGGCGTTGATCCATCGAATTTATTGGATAAAGGTTATGGAGAAACAAGTTTAGCCAATCGATGCGAAGATGGAGTTTCTTGCTCTTCTACTGAACATCAATTTAATAGGCGTACAGAGTTGAAAATCGTTGGCATTGCGGCAGATGATCCTTTAGACAAGAAATCACTAAAAGAAATTTTGACGGAAGAACGATTGATGAAAGAAGTATTGAATTCTCCAGTAGTAAAAGGCAAAGGAGAGTAATATTTTGGTTCTTTGACAAACCTGCCCGATCCGGTCAGGCAGTTCCCATGGAGTCAATAAATGCAGCCAGCGGTTCGCTCCAAAATCACTGTTTTTGTCCGAGAGTTATATTTTTTAAGTCTATTATTTTACTCGTACCAAATACACCTTTGATATTTAAATAGACATCCTCGCCATAGGTGCCACTTCCTGCCCACAAAACTCTCCGGCTATAAATTTAAAGTGAGCCGTTACGCCAATCATGCCTGCATTGTCGGTGCAATATTGAATGTGTGGGATATAAGTATTCCAGCCTCGTTTTTCCCCCTCCATTTGCAATGCTTTTCGTAAGCCGGAATTAGCAGAAACACCTCCCGCGATAGCAAGCTCTTTGATTCCAGTTTGCTTTACCGCTTTCTTTAACTTATTCATCAATATGCTGACGATACGATCTTGCACAGAGGCACAGATGTCTTCCATGTTATTTTTAATAAAGTCAGGATCTGTTTTAATTTCCTTTTTCAAGAAGTAGAGAATAGAAGTTTTAACACCGCTAAAACTAAAGTTGAGACCTTCTATTCTAGGTTCTGCGAAGGTGAATCGAGCTTCTCCTTTTTGAGCCAATTTATCAATGATGGGGCCAGCTGGATATTTGAGGCCAATGACTTTTCCTGTTTTGTCAAAAGCTTCACCGGCAGCATCATCTATGGTGGTTCCAAGGACTTCCATTTCTAGTGGCGCTTTGACCAATACTATTTGAGTATGTCCCCCAGAAACCGTCAGACAAAGGAATGGGAAATTTGGTTTAGGTGCTTCCGCAAAATGAGCTAGGACATGAGCTTGCATATGGTTGACTTCGATAATGGGAATATCCAAACTCATAGCCAGGGTTTTGGCAAAAGTAACGCCCACTATTAAGGAGCCGATTAACCCTGGTCCTCTAGTAAAAGCTACGGCACTCAACTCACTTTTTTTAACATTGGCTTTACGTAACGCCTGATCAACTACCGGAACGATATTTACCTGGTGAGCCCTCGAAGCAACCTCAGGAACTACTCCTCCATATGCCTCGTGTACCAGCTGAGTGGCAGTAATATTACTCAAAACCACACCGTCTTTGAGGACAGCTGCCGAGGTATCGTCACAAGAAGATTCGATAGCTAAAATAATTATGCTCATATTATTATAAATATCAATTTATTAGTCTTAACTTTATGAAAATTTTGAATGTGTATTTTTTTGATAGCTAAAAAGATATTATATGTGTTATATCTCTGAATCAAAAGAACACCAGCCACATAGTTTTCTATAGATATAGCTGTTCAAAATTGAAGACCAAAGGTACCTTTTTTTTAAAACTATCAGATACTTAGGCTTCGCCTCCACACACAACTATAGCGCATAACCGTTGAATCTTTACTGACTAATAAAAATTTCATCCGCCTTCCTATGAAGGTGGCTAACAAATTATGGAAGTTGTTTAAAAACAACCTTCCCATTTCGCTCTGTAAGTAAACAAGTTTTAATCACCAATATATATCTTATGTTTTCAAAAAAAAGCAATACCGCTACAGCAACCGCTAATCCACTTTCTGCACCTCCAGGAGCAGACTCTTGTGTCATTGCAGACGGAACTGTTATTGAAGGAACCATCAAATGCAGTAAGGGTATTCGCCTGGATGGCAAAGTTGTTGGCGATGTCTTTTGTGATCAGCGCTTTGTGATGGGCGATAAAGGAAAAGTGGAAGGAACCGTCAAGTGCAATGAATCTGTCATCAGTGGCAATATAGATGGAGAGATATCTGTAAAAGGATTGTTGCATTTACTGAATTCTGCTTTCATCAAGGGGAAGATTATGGCAAGTAAGATGATTGTGGATGAGGGAGCAAAGTATAGTGGGGAATGTTTGATTGGGGAGCAGGGTAAGAAGTGATTCCTCGACTCGGTCGTGACCTCCATCGCTCGGAATGACAAAGGGATTGTTCTTCCTTTTTGACTCGGTCGTGACCTCCCTCGCTCGGAATGACAAAGGGATTGTTCTTCCTTTTTGACTCGGTCGTGACCTCCATCGCTCGGAATGGCAAAGGGACTGTTCTTCCTTTTTGACTCGGTCGTGACCTCCCTCACTCGGAAGGACAAAGGAGTTCAATTGAGAATAAATCCCATTCTCAATTGAGCTTCACCTTAAAATAACGTTGGGGCTTCGTTGTGCTTCTTTTTTAAGCTCCAGATGGGCAAACTTGGTTACCTTCCTCCTTTCACCATCATCTTTCGTCCTTTTGTCCATCTGCCATTCACTTGCAATCTGTAGCTGTAAAGCCCAGGCGTCCAATTCTTTGTTTGTATAACCAATTGTTTATCTCCATCAGTAATTTGCTGCTCAAGCATTTCCTGACCTAACACATTATATACATGAATGCTACCATTGAGCGGTTCTTTTAAATCTATAACAGTGTAGTCGATGGCTGGGTTAGGATGATTCTGGCCAAAGCTAAAATCCGCAATATCAAAAGTTTGAGTAGCATTGATTCCTGCAAAAGTACTAATAGCCAGATCATCAAAATAGAATCCATCTCCAGTTAAGAAACCATCATCGGCAACAAGGCGAAAACGAATTAAAATTTCTTCTCCTATATATTCTGAAATGTCCATTTCTTCATAGACCCAAAAGTTTTGATTGTCTTGATAAATCGGTTCTTCGAAATCTTGAAATACGGTCCCAGCTACTGTATAATTCCCACAAATTGCTTCCCAGCTAAGACCTCCATCTTTTGAAATTTGAACTTGGGCATAATCCCGATATCGTTGTATTTGCCACTGCGCCCAAAAAGAAAGCTTTGCCTCTACTGCACCGTCTAATGAAACAGGCTCAACTAGGCGAATGGTGTTTTCTTCACTTGAACTATAGTTATTAAATGGAGAGTCTGTTATGCAACTTGGCGGAGAATAAAATTTTTCGGTGGTAACCTGCCATTCATTAGTTCCAAGGTTACTTATCCAACCATCTATATTTGTAAAATCTGATTCGTAAACACCTGTTGGTAAACCAAAACTTTTTACAATAGTATCCCGAAAAGTATACAGCCCATTATTCAGTGTCAAAACAAAATGCAACGGCTCTCCAACTTCAATATCAGAAGACAAAGTATAGTTAAATGAGGATGCCGTTTCTTGGCCATGTGTCAAAGTAAAATCCTGAGGAGCTGATGTAGCCACAATGTTATCACTAGCCGCATCTAAACCTACCGTCAAGGTTCCGTCCTGAAATCCGTAGCGTCTAACATTGAAATTAAAGTCTCCGTCTATTTCTTCAAATACCGGATCATTAGTCTCTGTTGCTATACCATAGTTGAGTGGTAGATGAGCTGTTGTTAAATTTTGTAAAATGGTCGATTGACAAAAACGAATGATCTCTGAAGCCGGTGGCCAAAAGCCATAAGTGTTGTAACCTACCTCCGGAGTCATAGAAAAAATAGGCGGCTTGGTAGTTGTTTCACCGTACATCCAATCATCTGAAGGACCGTTAACTTGATAACCAACCGTTTCTGTAGAGGTTCCTGCTAAGTATTTGTTTTCTCGATTGATCGCCTGAGCAATAACTTCAAAAGCAGGGTCGGCCAACTGATCAGAATAACTCCAGGGATAAATCAATAGATTTCCATAAGTATGATAATTCAAGGCGATTTTAAACTCATGTGCGTTACAGAAATCACGGATGTTCTGTGACTCCGGCTCTGAAAAAGCAGATTCCCCCCTGTAAACAGCGGAGCCAGGAAAAGGAGAAGAACCATCGTCATCAAATCCCCATTCAAATCCATAATTCCTATTTAAGTCTACCCCATCTTCATCCTCACTGAAAGCTCCATTTCCATCATTGTCTTTTTTATTTTTCCGCCAAAGTCCGCCTCCATTAGGATTGGTTGTTTGATTGTAAACATAACCATCGGGATTGACCATTGGTACAAAATACATTTCCATATTATCTACAAGGTATTTCACTTCCAAATCGGTTTCATAGCGCTCTAAAAGATACCACATAAAATAAATGATCTGGGATAAACTATTCGGTTCTCTTGAATGATGAAGTGCATTGTAAAAAACCTCTGACTCTGTGGTTTCATCTATTTCTGGATTATCAGAAATTCGAAGCCAGTAAATCGGTCGGCCTTCATGAGTCAGCGTCGGACCGATGGCAGCTCGTTCGGATATTAAGTTTGGATATTTAGCATGCATCGAATCTAGTTGCTCCAACATTTCCTCATAGGTAAAAAAGCCACCCATACTTCCCAGCTCAAAATTAGTTGGTATATCGTAGTCGTAAAATCCAACACCGCTACAATTACCGACCGTTCGTTGACTCGCAAAATCAACAGTTTCTTTATTTTGGTCAACGTAATGCGCTTGAACATCTCCAATCATCACTTCATAGGTAAAACCAGCGTTACTGATCCTTTCCATTTCTGTTGTAGAGAAATCACCCGTAAAATAATGACCAGGTCGATAGTCACCATGTTCCGCATCCAAACCAAGAGCTGCGAGTTGGTCAATACTTTTTGTTTCGAGGTTGATTTTTATCCGGGAAAAATTTTGACTTTGTGCGAAAAGGTTAACAGAGGAGGCTAAGAGTAGTAAAATAAAGTAGTAAGTTTTCATATTTTTGAATTAGGTGTCTAGTAGCTAGGGTTTTAAGAAATTTAAGCCTTAAGTAAAGGTATTGAATTTAACGGTTTTATGTGATCTAATTATAACCCAATTACGTTAGGACTTTGACAAAGTAGCCGAAAGAGTGAAAAAGAAATAGTGCTTTACCTTAGAGTTTTTTGGCAAATTATTAGATGTCACTTAACCGTTTTATATTTGCGGTCACTTTTATAAGTAATTGGACAAAATAAATATGACCACCTGCTTACCATTTACCAATCATAACATTTTAAAACATAAATTACAATGAAAGAAGTATATATCCTCACAGCAGTTCGTACACCAATGGGCAGCTTTGGAGGCGTATTCGCTGGATTCTCTGCTGTTGAGCTGGGTACATTTGCCATCAAAGGAGCGCTGGAGCGAGCTGGTATTGATGCAAAAGAAGTCAATGAAGTCTTCATGGGCAATGTATGCTCTGCCAATTTAGGACAGGCTCCTGCTCGTCAAGCATCAATAAAAGCGGGTATTTCCAATACCGTTCCTTGTACAACAGTCAATAAAGTATGTTCTTCTGGGATGAAGTCTATAATGCTGGGGGCTCAAAGTATCATGTTAGGACACAATGATGTAGTAGTCGCTGGAGGAATGGAAAGCATGTCTAATATTCCTTACTACTTACCAAAAGCAAGATGGGGTTATAAATTTGGAGAGGCAACAATGGTTGATGGCTTGCAAAAGGATGGTTTAGTCGATGTGTACAACCAGTTCGCGATGGGTGTTTGTGCAGACAATACCGCCAGCAAATATGAAATCAGCAGAGAACAGCAAGATGCTTTCGCTATTCAGTCCTATAAACGAGCAGCCGCGGCGACTGATGATGGTTCTTTCAAAAATGAAATCATTGCAGTCTCTGTTCCTCAAAGAAAGAAAGATCCCATTTTGGTAACAGAAGATGAAGAATACAAGAAAGTTCGCTTTGACAAGATACCTCAATTACGTGCTGCCTTTACTAAAGATGGTACCGTAACTGCTGCCAATGCTTCTACCATTAATGATGGAGCATCTGCTTTGATTTTGATTAGTAAAGAAAAAATGGAAGAGCTGGGTTTAAAACCTGTTGCTAAAATTCTTTCTTTCGCGGATGCGGCTCATGAGCCAGAATGGTTTACAACAGCTCCTCCTCATGCTGCCAACAAAGCACTTACAAGAGCTGGACTATCTACAACAGATGTTGACTACTGGGAAGTGAACGAGGCTTTTTCTGTCGTGACGATGGCTTTCAACAAAGAAATGAATCTTACAGAAGATAAGGTAAATGTTCTTGGTGGTGCAGTTTCATTGGGACACCCGCTTGGGGCTTCTGGTGCACGTATTGTTACAACTTTGAATAATGTGTTGAGTGTGAAGGAAGGGAAGATTGGTTGTGCTGCTATTTGTAATGGTGGTGGTGGAGCTAGCTCGATTGTGATTGAGCGAGTGTAATCTAACATGCTTGTATTAACAAAAAAATGCCTCGAGTCTTACTCGGGGCATTTTTTTGTTCTACCTCTTTTAGAAAGAATACTTTCCGCAAAAAAGTCAGTTTTCATATTGTTTTCGATTTTTAATAGGTTTTCTTGGAGATTAAGCATTTCGGAAGGCCTTCGGCGAGGTACTTTTTAGTTCATGACTGCTTATTTTAAATACAGATATTCATGAACCTCCTTCGTCGATTTCAGTCGAAAAAAAAGTACCCAAAACCCACCTGCTCCGCAACGGGCAGGTTCTCGGCCAATCAAAGGCTCTGCTGCTCAGGCTGGCTCCCCTGTCGGGCAGGCGCCACGCCAGACGGGCGCACCCACATGATTGGCCATTCCCAACCTGCCTGCCTTCGCCGAGTCTATCTGGCGCTAGACAGGCAGCCAGGCTCGCCACTATACCGTACATAATGCAACCACCCTTCATTGATTTCCTTCGCAACATTGTCTTTACTGATGTTCTCTTCTTTCGTTCAGAGAGTCTAATTGTTTAATCCAATGGACGATGATGGCCAATCGATTATGACCTTGGTTCTCCTGTCATTCTGAGCGAACATAGAGAGTCAAAGAATCAGGAGCTACAAATACGTTTACATTTCGAGAGAGGCACGAGTCGAGAAATCCTACTCTTTGATAATATAGTTAGGTTTCTTAATATATTTTACATCAACCCAAAGATCTTCGCATACTTCAGCATTTCTCCCTGGTTGGTAATTTTCAACTTTCCTGTGAGGAGGGCCATCATTGGGTTTACGTCTTTCTTGAGCAGACCGATGAGGGTTTCATCTGAGCTTTTAACGGCACACTTTGGCTCTCCGATAAGGCCTTCGCTGGTTGTCATTTTTCCGTCTTCTACTGCGATAGTATATTGTCCTCCATTAGGGCCACTGATGTCGAAGTGAAAACGAGTTTCTAGTCCTGCAATTACTTCGGGTTTTACTTGATTTGGGAGGTTAAGTATAAAATCTTTTGCTGTCATGAGTGAGTTGATTTGTGAATTAGTGATTGTTTAATTAGTCCTTCTTGTGGGAAGGGCCTCCATTGGTTTTTGATTGAATAGAGGGCGTTTCTTTTATTCTTTTTTTCAAAGTTTAAGCCGTTCTTGTATCCAACCTAGCGCAAAGGTAAAAACTTTTTCTTGTTCTTTTTCATTGTGGATTTCGTGGTAGAAATCGCTCCATTCTTTGTGGGTGATATTTGAGCTTATTCTGCTTACAAAATCTTTGCTTGCAGCTGGAGACGTGATTCCATCAGCACCGCCATGCATCAAGAGGAGCGGTACTCGTGCGCTACCTTTGTAATTATCGAGGTATTTAGCCCCATCTATTAATGCTACTGCTAAACTAAAGCTGACTCGATCATGAACTAGAGGGTCGGCAATGTATTGTTGGATGACTGTTTGATCACGACTAAGCATTTGTAAGTCAAGGCCATTTGATTGGACTCCGGAAGGATATACTTTTTCAACTAACCTTCCCATTCCTACCAATAAGGGAGATGGCTCTGTAACCATTCGAATATGAGGCGCTGAGATAATCGCACCTGTTATTTTTGGCTTCCTTCTGAGAACGTAATTCAAACAAATGTTTCCGCCCATACTGTGACCATATATAAATAATGGTTTATCAGGGTAGCGTGTTCTTGCTTCTCCTAAGATCGCTTCTACCCCATCCATTAGCGTTTCCATACTAGTCGCGTGACCGCGTTTACTAGTCGTCTGACCATGGCCGCTATGGTCAAAACCTAACATTGCTATTTCATTTTCATTCAAAAACTTAGCGAGGTGATCGTAACGGCGGATATGTTCTCCAAGTCCGTGGGCAACAACGACAACGGCTTTTGGAGAGTTACAAGGCCAATTGACAGCAAAATGAGCTTGTTGATTAGACTGGAATTCGAAAGAGGTCATGTATCTTCTTTATGTCTCCGAAATGAGATGAAACAATTAAATCCCTGAAGGTTCTTATCCTAACACTAACATTGTCAATATATTTTATGATACGATTAGATAGACCTTAAGGTATTTCGATATAAATCAGATTGTGAAGATAAGAAAAATAAAGAGCCTTACTATTGATTTAATGCGTTTGAATTAAAATGGTTTTCAAAAATAGAAAAGAATAAAAATAGTATTAAGTCTATAATTATAAAACTAGTAAGGGGCCCTTAGAAAAAGAATTTTCAACGGCCCCTTACTTATGGGTTTTGTAGCTAACAGAAAAAAGAGGAAAGCTAATTCAGGTTAGACCCAAAATCATCATCTTCCCACATATTTGCCAGTGGATCAGAAAAAGAAGTATTTGCATTAATGATTTCCTTACTTAGGACATTGAAAGAAGAAAGGCCATGCAAACATAACTCCATGTACACGTAACTGTCCGATTTTGAAAGTCCTGAGACTTGGCTTACCATCCTTTTTAACCCCTGAACTCCGTCTAATGTTTCTTTATACTTTTTATCAGACAAATCACTCGGTAAGGCTACTTCATTTCCAGCAGCAAACCAAGCCCGGATAACTTCATAAGGATCCCGATCTGCTTTCTTTTTCAACTTTTCCGGATCAGGAAAATGTAATAAGAACTCTTCTTGAATGGCTTTATCTATTAAGGTCTGTGCGACACTGAAAGCCCCTTCTTGCTCTCCTTCATAAACCAACTCCACTTTACCTGTAATGGCTGGTACTATTTGACATAAATCGCTTATATGCACTCTTCCCTTTTTTTCTTTATTGATCAATAATCGTCGCTCTGCAGCACTGACCATTTGCTCATAAGCAGAG
>CAZDTI010000016.1:0-42732 GCA_964508085.1 uncultured Saprospiraceae bacterium
AGTTCTTCAGAATCCATAAAGTTGTTCATCACTACAGGAAGCTGATTGACGATGTCTTTCATTTCGAAAGTATCTTCATGTAGTTTGTGATTGCAATTTTCACAGAACCACATCAATTTATCTTCTTCGCCATCTCGTCGATATCTTTCGATTACAAGACCAACAGTATTTGCAGGTCGTTGAGGAGAATGTGGAATTCTAGGAGGCAGCAAAAACATATCTCCTTCTTTAATCAGAATATCTTCAGGGGTTCCGTCTTCGTTGATTATTTTAAGGGTAATATCTCCTTCTAATTGGTAGAACAATTCTTCACCATCTTCATAATGATAGTCTTTACGGCCATTAGGTCCTCCTACGACCATGACAATGTAATCGTCATTTTCGAAGTAGACTTGTTTGTTTCCGATTGGTGGTTTCAAGAGGTGACGGTGCTCGTCTATCCATCCTCTTAGGTTAAATGGTTTTGCGATTGCCATGATGTTTGTTTTGGTGTATTATTCTTGTTAAAGTTATCTCCAGAAGGGGGTGAAGTTATTCACTGTGTTTTAGCGGCAAACAAATGAACGCTATTGGTCATTGACAAATTTAGCAAAAAACTGAATCATTTCTGCATCAACATTTCTCCAATCATTTTTCCATACATTCCTCAATTATCCCAGTCAATATACTCATCCTCTGACTCGTCATTTGCTTTATCCTCAAAAGGCGATTCTGAAGTAGTTGGCTTTTCCTTTTTCGTAGAGGAAGCTTGTATTTCCTCCTCAAATCCTTCGATAAACTCCTCTTCCTCAGGCGTTGTTTTGTCATCCATTGGATCAGGTTCATTGTTTTCCACTTCGTCTTTCCAGTCGCTAGGTTCTACATATTTCTCAATGGTTCCAAATTTCCTAATCAGCTCCTTTTCGATTCTAAGTCTATGTCTGTTGCTTCTTTCAAACTGCTTTTTCACTCTGTACTTATCTCGTTTGACTTTATATTTATCAACCGTCCCATAAATACGATAGTAAAGATTAAACCAACCTTTTCTTTTCGCTTCAATCGGTTTTTTCGTTCGGTCGTACCGTTTGAATAAATTACCAATGACTTGCCCGGCATTCACTTTTATGTTGTAATCTATTCGGTTATCAAATGTGTGTGTACCACTAACGGTTAAGTTTAGGGCATTACTTTGTAAGAACATAGAAGGGATGTATAGTTTCCCTTTTTTAATCTCGAAGAAATTCTGGAGGGTTTTGAATTTAATGTGCTTTAAATCTCGGAGTTTGATATAATCAGCGAAAGCGTAAAGCATATCGAATCCTATTAATTCTCCATTTGTGATTTTCATATCCCCCAACACGTTCAGATCTTTTTCGAGGAAGGTTCCATCCTCTGACCAACGAGCATTAATTGCCAGTTGGGTGTTCAGTTTTCCTTTGAGGTGTTTTGCTTGTAAGACTTCCATACCAAAGTTTTCTAGTTGGGTGAAAAACTTTCGGACATCTACTTTTTCGCAATCTACCTTTGCTTGGAGATAAGGTTTTTCTTCAAAGAACGCTTTTCCATCAAGATTAAAAGCACCATTCATTCCTTTCACTCGCCCTTTGATTGTCATTTCATTATTATCAAACCCAAGGCTCCCACTAAAGTCTCTGGCATCTATCTTTCGATATACAATTTTATCTATTTTAGCTTGAAACTTTCCTTGTAAGAACTTAGTAAATTCCTCTCGTTGTTTCGTGTGCGCAATGTTAACAGAATCAACATCAATCATCCCCCTTCGTACTAAACGGGCATCAACAGGTGGTGCCAACATTTTTTCGATGCGATTCATGTTGAGTATTGGTGCATCTAAAGTTGCTTGAAATTTCAACTCTGCTGCCTGAGAATTTAAAGAATCTGCCAGTAACACTGGTAGTAGATTCAAGAACTTTCCAGAGAGATACAATTCCGAACCAGCTCCCTCAATTTTGACCTTATCCAATTTCAGGCTATTATCTAAAATCAGGAAAGCGCCTCGGTCCACAATTACCTTTTCTTTATTAATGGTGAGAGAAGCATCGTCAAACTCAAGTGTTCCTTTACTCGATACTTTTGCAATTCGAGAAGGTTTTATCATATCTGCGTATCGACCACGGATTCGGAAATTCTTTATTTCTATTTCCCCTTCTCCATCTTTTATTCGTTTATCATTTAACAAACCGTACACGGCATCCAAAGGAAGAACACCATCTAATTTGAAATCGATTTTAGGTTTCAGTAAGTTGGTAATAGCAAGATCAGCTGTAATTAGTTCTCTATTGAAATAACCTTTGAAATCGTTTATTTTAAACACTGAGGTTTTTGGACTGCGGTCTTTTCCGTTTTGAAACCGTGCTCCAAAGGTGACCTCTTTCAATTTATAACCGAGTTTAGGACTACTGATTGTACCATCTTCTAATCCAAAGGAAGCTGTAATCGCAGGCATTCTTTTAGTTCCCCATTTTCCTTTTACAATGGCATCCACGAGAAAAGTACCCGTACTTTCAAAATCACTGAAATAAGCCAGATATTCTTCTGGAAGTAACTCAAACATAGTTCCCAGGCTACATTCCTCGCTGGTAACCCGAAGGTCCAAATCCATATCCTTCTTTTCACTTAGAATCGTTCCTGTTACTTTAAACATATTCGATTCCACACCTAAGTCCACATCCTGTAGAAGGTATTTTCCTTTCGCCATGTCTACATCTATAGTCGCATCATAAACTAAGTCCTTATTCACGAAAGTTCGCTGACCGTTTAGTTCAATGAATTCTGATTTCATCTTAGCAAAACTGGTCAAGGCAAAACGGTCGGTTGAAAATTCACCGCTAATCACAGCATCCTGTATATTCATTTTCACCTCTTGTTTTACCCGTTCATCTATATAGATAAATTCTACTCTTTTCAATTGAGCCTCTTCCATCGAGATTGCAAGCCCTTGCCCTTCGTCTTCAGGCAATGTTTCTACGTTCGAGCCTTTTATGATGTCATAGTTCTTCTTTCCTTTTCGGTCCGTTCTAATATATAAAGCACCATCCTCAATAACAATGGAGTGTACTTGAATCATTGATCCGAATAAGGAAAGCAAACCAAAATTAAAAGACATCTGTTCAGCCTCAACGAGTGCACCTTCGAGGGCATCGTCCAAAAAGACGCCATGTAGTCTTGCAGAGGCATTAGGAAAAGAGGAAAGTAAGGAAAGATCGAAACTAGTAACTGTAAGCTCAGATTTCAACTGCTTGTTGATTTCAGTAATCAATTTTTCCCCAACTTGCTTTTCGAAAAAAGCAGCAATAATGACTGCCGTCAAAATAAAAAGGCCAACGGTCATGGCCATCCCAATAAAGAATTTTTTAACCCATCTGCTCATTGAAGAAGATTTTCGTGGAGGGGTAGTATTATAGGTGATTTCTTTTTGTGTTGTTGTCTGCATGCTCCCGACATTATTTAATAGGTAAATATAGGATTACTAAATAACAAGAACAACGATAACATATTTATAATATGTAATATTATGACTTCTTTGACATATCTCGTACTTATCAGCAATTTCCATAACAGATATAACACAAAGATTCTTATTTTGCAAGTGTAAAGTGACATCAACAGAGTGGAAATATTAGCTATGGCATAAGGAAAGGCAAAGAAATAAAAAAAGCCACAAACGAAGGTCTGTGACTTTTTTATCTTAGGTGGGCGATGAGAGACTCGAACTCCCGACCCCCTCGGTGTAAACGAGGTGCTCTGAACCAACTGAGCTAATCGCCCTAAGCGGCTGCAAATATAGGTTTCATTTGAAAACAAGGCAAGCTTTTTTGAAAAAAAATTAAATTTATTATTTCGAAGGAGGTTTTAGTAACTTCTTTGTCTTTTCAAGCAGCGTCATATGTATTAAACTTATCTAGAAAACAGGACAATTTTCCCTATTTTTAGAATAACACCAGCTTACCTTCCCAAAACTCAAGACTGAAAAGCTTTTAATCATTGCTATCGAACAGCAAAAGGCAAGCTTTTTGAATTTAAGATTCATACTTTAGCGGCAATAAAAATCAATCTATAGACCTCAATATTGACAAAAAACAACCCTAGAACTAATGCTTACAAACCTTAAAAAATTAATAATTACTAAGCTTATGAATTACTCGAAACTAAAAACAATCTATCTTTCTTCGCTTTTACTATTACTTTGCTACTCAAGCTGGGGACAAACGCCTGGTTTTCAAATAGATAGCGTCAGTCTTAGCGGGGGAGAAAACATAACATTAGAGGTTACCGTTTCTAATTTCACAGAAATTGTCTCGTTTGATTTTACCGTTGATTGGGATCAATCTGTTCTTACTTATGATACTGTTGGTGGTTTTAATCTTGAAGGCTTTAGTGCTAGCAACGTCAATCCTCAAAATACAACCGGTTTGCTTTTCGTCCAATGGAATGATGGAGATTTTTCTACACTAGAATCCCTTGACGACGATGAGGTCTTATTCGAAATAACCTTCTCTTCTTCATGTAGTGAAATGGACACAACCACAATTGGATTTGACCCTAGCCAAATAACAGAAGTCGCAAACAGCGATAATCAGACCTTCGTACCAATTCTCACGCCCGGAATCATAGACTTCACTCCTGAAATAAGCATTTCAAGTACTAGTGTGACTGCTGTTAGCTGTAATGGCCAAAGTGATGGCTGTGCAGAGGTAACCCCTATGGACGGAAGGCCACCGTATGCTTATCTCTGGAGCAATGGCGGAACAAGCGCTGAAATTTGCAATCTCGCACCTGGTAATTATACCTGTACTATTACGGACGCTGGAAACTGCACAATCGTCAGTAGTTCTATAACTGTTACTGAGCCAACTGCTTTGGACATTTGCCAGAATACAGTTACTGATCCTTCTTGCCTTAATAGTGACAATGGTTGTATTTCTGTTGGAGCTTGTGGCGGAACAACTGAATACAGCTATCTATGGAGCAACGGAGAAACAACTGCTGAAATTTGTAACCTAAGCATAGGAGGATACAGCGTCACTGTAACTGATGCGAATGATTGTACGGCCACTATGAGTTTCAGTCTAAACAACCCAAGTAACCCACTCAGTCTCGAAAGCTCCAATTCAACTGATGCAACTTGTGCCGAAGGAGGAGCTATTGATCTGACCATAGCCGGAGGCAACAGTCCGATTCAATACAACTGGAGCAATAATGACACCTCTCAAGACATCGACGATTTACCTATAGGTACTTATGCTTGTACCATTACAGACAATTCTGGTTGTAGCATTGTTACCCCAACTTTCACTATTGTTCTAACGGGTAATGATATGGCTTCGACTAATACGGTCAACCCTGTAGATTGCTTTGGTGGTACTAATGGGTCAATAGACCTAACCGTTAGTGGTACTGACACTCCTTTCACTTATCTCTGGAGTAATGATGATACCACAGAAGACATTAGCAACTTAACTGCCGATACTTATTCCTGTACAGTTACGGATAATAGCGGCTGTACATTAATTGTTTCCAATATCATAGTTACAGAACCTGCTACTGCGGTCACCATCAATTCATTAAATCAAGTAAATATTTTATGTAAAGGGGAAATGACGGGAAGCATTAGTCTAGATATTGGAGGCGGCAATTCGCCGTATACGTATCTTTGGAGTAATATGGCCACAACTTCTGGCATTAGCAATTTGGCTGCAGGAGATTACAGCTGTATTATTTCTGACAACAAAGGTTGTACAATTAGTACTGGAACAGTGATGATTACCGAACCTGATTCTGAAATATCTATTTCAAATGTAATCACGGTGGATGTTAGTTGCATCGGAGGATCTGATGGCAGCATTTCTTTTTCTACGAACGGAGGAACAGGTGATTATGAATATATTTGGAGCAATGGGGAAACCACTCCAGGACTTTCCAATCTTTCTAACGGCCAATACCAATGTACAATAACGGATGATAACAATTGCACTATTGTAAGTCAATTGTTTGAAATAGATGTGCCCGAATCTATTGTTATAACGAACAATACAATTACAAATGCAACATGTTCTGCTGGAGGTGCGATTATGCTAACGGTTGACGGTGGTAATTCTCCTTATACCTATGAGTGGAGTGGCGGCACAACCGAAAATCCATTGACCAATGCTTCTGCTGGAAATTATATTTGCACCATTACAGATTTTAATGGATGTACATTTATAAGTCCTACCTATGATATAGAATTAGAAGACAGCGATTTGGCACTTAATAATTCCACTATAGTTCCTGTCAGCTGTTTTGGTGGCAGTAACGGTTCCATTAGCTTAAACATAAACGGTTCACTTACTCCATTTCAGTACAGCTGGAATGTACCAGGAAGTGAAGCCAACCTTAACAACCTAACCGCCGGAACTTATACCTGCACCGTTACTGATAATAGTGGTTGCTCCATTATTGTAGATGAACTATTGGTAGGCCAACCACAAAGTCAATTAGCCGTAGCTTCAATAGAGCAAACTAATGTAGTTTGTCAAGGGGAGTCCAGCGGCTCTGCGACCGTTGAAGCCACCGGAGGTACAAGTCCTTATGGCTATCTTTGGAGCAATGGCGATACAGAAGCCAGTACTTCTAATCTATCTGTAGGCGATTACGTTTGTACCATTACTGATGCCAATGGATGTAGTATTTCCACTAGTACCGTTACGATAACAGAACCTGCTTCCGGTGTTAACTTTAATAATTTAGTGGTATCAGACCTTAGCTGTAGTGACAGCGATGATGGCTCTGTTTCACTTAGCGGAACTGGAGGAACAGGCCCTTACACTTATCTTTGGAACAATGGAGGAATGAACGCTAATATTACTGATTTAGAGGCGGGTCCATATCAGTGTACGATTACCGATAATAATGGCTGTTCCTTCATCACTACTTCTTTTGATGTTGGTAACCCTTCTCCTATTAATTTGAATAGTTTTGAAGTAGTCAATGCCACTTGTGTAGCTGACGGTAGTATTAGTTTAACCGTTAGTGGAGGAGCTGGTTCTTATGGCTACCTTTGGAGCAATGGAGATACTGGCTCTATCTTAACCGCAAACGCAGGAACTTATATTTGCACCATTACAGATGCAATGAATTGTGAGTTGATTACACAAAATTTTTCTATTCTTTTAGAAGACAGTGATCTAAGCCTAGATGCTTTTAATGCAAAAGATATAAACTGTTTTGGTGAAACCGATGGCTCCATCAGTATTGCTGTTTCTGGAACAGCTACGCCTTTTATGTTCAACTGGAACAATGGAGAAACCAGCCCTAACATTTCTAATATTCCACCAGGAAGCTACGTTTGTACAATTACAGATAGTAATGGATGCTCTATAATCACCAGTCCTATTGAAATTGGTCAACCTGATGCACCATTAACTATAGATAACATCACTAGTAATGACTTAAGCTGTGCAAATGCGAACGATGGAAATATTGCTTTAGATATTTCAGGAGGAACTGCTCCTTATACTTACAACTGGGTTTCTGGAGGAAGTATGTCATCAATCTCTGATTTACCAGTAGGAATCTACAGTTGCACGGTTACAGATAACAATAATTGCACGATAGCAACAGTACCCATTTCAATAAGTGGACCCAGTCCTATCGAACTAACTGATGCGATATTAATAGATGCCAACTGTGATCAAAGTGGTTCAGGTAGCATTGACATAAGCATCACCGGAGGAATGAATCCCTATAGTTACCTTTGGAATACAGGAGCCATTTCTCAAGATTTGAATAATATTTCGGCGGGTACCTACATCTGCACAGTTACTGATAATACAGGTTGTACTTTTATAACTGAAGAGTATACCATAAACAATTTGGGCTCTGACCTCGCTGTCAATACCGGTACGGTGAGTTCCATTAGCTGTTTTGGCGAAAGCAATGGTGCCATCACCCTTTCCGTATCTGGAACGGCTACACCATTTACATTTATCTGGAGCAACGGAGAGACGACACAGGACATTAGCGACCTTCCAGTTGGAACCTACATTTGCACCATTACCGATGCTAATAGTTGTAGTAGTACAAGTGCTAGTATCCAAATAAGTCAACCTGACATGGCACTTTCTATTGCTAATAGTAATAGTACAGACATTAGTTGTATAGGTTTTAACGATGGTAGTATTACGATAGAAGCAAACGGAGGAACTGCTCCATTCACCTATCTTTGGAATACTGGTGCAACCGAAAACATGTTAAGTAACCTAACTCCAGGTAGCTACGATTGTGTAATAACAGACGCCAATGGTTGTACGCTCTCTACAGATGAAATTGTTCTTACGGAGCCTGCGGCATTAGAGCTAGGTGACGTAACTTCTGTTAATGTCATTTGTGGACAAGGAAACATTGGTAGCATTGATATTACCGTATCAGGAGGGCTTAGTCCTTATACTTATCTATGGAGCAATGGGGCTGTAACTCAGGACATAAGTGACCTTGCTGCTGGAAGTTATAGTTGTACCGTTACAGATAACAATGATTGCGAAGTGGTTAGTGATGTAATTGTTATTGATGATGAGGGTAGCGATCTTCAAATTGTAAATGAACAATCAGAGTCAGTAAGTTGCTTTGGCGGAGACAACGGAAGTATAATATTAGAAATTAGTGGCTCCGCAACACCATTCAATTACAGTTGGGATAATGGGTCGACTAATCCTAGCCTAGACAATTTAACGGCAGGCTCTTACAATTGCACCATTACCGATGCGAATGGTTGTTCCATTAATAGTTCCAACATTGTAATTACACAACCCGACGCAACGCTTAGCTTAGTCAATTCTTCAGTTAGCAATACTTCATGTACTGCTGATGCAAATGGAAACATTTCTATAGAAATTCAAGGAGGTACCCCTCCATATACATATCTATGGAGTAATAGTGAAACAACTGCTGAACTAAGCGGCTTAGCGATCGGAGAATACACTTGTACGATTACGGATATAAACAACTGTGACTTTGTAGTTGGGCCACTTCTTATTGAGTCTTCTACTTTGATGTCTGTCGCTATGCAGAATACTTCAAACGCTACTTGTACTGTCGGTGGCTTTATTGAAATTGAAATTGAAGGGGGGAATGCACCATATTCTTATAGCTGGAACAGTGGTACGAGTGCTCAAAATATTTACAACATTCCCGCGGGGGATTACATTTGTACTGTAACAGATGCCAACGATTGTACTTTTACTACCAGTGCCATTACCATCTTTAATGATGGAACGGATCTAAGCTGGGTATCTACCGATCGTCAAACCATAGTATGCTTTGGTGACAATGATGGTACTATAGATATAACTGTAAGTGGTACATCTACACCATTCATGTACAGTTGGAGTAACGGGGCTACTACACCAGACATCGACAATCTTCCTTCGGGCCTATACAGTTGTACCATCACAGATGCTAGTGGTTGTAGCATCACATTACCTAACATTGCCATCACAGGCCCTGCTGCTGCACTGGAACAGATCGATTCTCCTAATAACGATCCAACTTGTTTTAACAGCGATAACGGAAATATATTGTTGGAAATTTCTGGTGGTGTAATGCCATATACTTATTCCTGGAGTAATGGTGGAGATGCAAATATGATTGACGACTTAGGTGCTGGAGATTATACCTGTACCGTAACGGATGACAATGGTTGTACTTTTACCAGTAGCACCATCACTCTTGTTGCTCCTCCTGAAATCGAATTAGAATCTAGTAATGTAGAGAATGAAATGGATGGTGATAATGGTGGAAGTATTTCCTTCTCTGCTTCTGGTGGTACCGGACAATTAACTTACCTCTGGAGCAATAATGAAACGACTGCGAATATCAGTGGCTTAACTATGGGAGATTATAGTTGTACAGTAACGGATGAACAAGGCTGTACTATGTCCTTTGATTTTATGGTAGACAATATCGTTGGAGTTTCTGAATTAGAAGATGCCGGCTTTAGTGTATTCCCAAACCCTGTGAATCAGATCATTAATTTTGAAAGCAGTGTTAGTATTAACGAAGTTCGCTTATTAGATATACGTGGAGTCTCTTATGGTTCTTTTTCTATTTCCAATAAGCAAGGACAGATTGATGTAGAAAACTTAGCTAATGGAGTTTACATTATGGAGGTCTCCTTCGAAAATGGTCTAATAGGGCATCAGAAAATTGTAAAGGGGGAGTAATTACTTAGGGCGCTTTACTAAAAGACAAGACAAAACGGCAGTCGAAAACATTTTCGACTGCCGTTTTGTCGTTTAGCTTCAATTACATCTGCTATCCTGTCTTGGTTTTTAATGGAAATATGGCATGGCACATCGATTGATCAAGGAAAAGTGTACTTAATTATTTTAATCACAAAAAACATTTAACAAGATGCATTTAATAAAAAGATCAAATCGACCCGTTCCAACATTCGCTAAAATATTGGACACCTTTCTAAATGACGATTTATTTCCAACACCCGGCAAAGGTGCTACTCTTTGGAACAACACCATGCCAGCAGTGAATATTAAGGAGTCAGAAGATCAGTACGAATTAGAAATTGCTGCTCCGGGATTAGAGAAGTCAGATTTTCAAATCAACATTGATCAAGATGTCTTGACCATTTCTTCTGAGAAAGAAACGAAGACAAAAGAAAAAGAGGCAGGTAAGTTCACTCGTCGTGAGTTTAGCTACAGCATTTTCAAACGTTCTTTTGATTTACCGGAAACGGTAGAAAGCGCTAAAATTGCGGCGAATTATACCAATGGAATTTTAAGTATTCTAATTCCAAAGAAAGAGGAAGCAAAACCACAACCTGTAAGAAAGATTGAGATTAAGTAATATATAAGGTTTTCATATTTTGATTAGATCAAGTTCGTCCTGGCTGAGCTGGGACGAACTTTTCAAAAACTCTTTTGATAACCCCCTAACCACTATTACCAAAGAAACAAAAAATTTAAACCATGAGTTACAAAGATTATTATAAGATATTAGGAGTAAATAAAGATGCTTCCGCTACGGAAATAGAAAAGGCTTATCTGAAATTATCCGCCAGATATAGTACTGCGGAGTTTAAAGAGGATGAATTAAGTCAATCCATTTTGCAAAATATTACGGAAGCGTTTATGGTATTGAGCGATGATGAATTTCGCCTGGAGTACGACACAAAGGGGAGCGACTGGGAGATTCCCGATTCTTTCGATGATGAAAATATGATAGAAGAAGAAATTATAGAAACGGAAGAAGAACAAATCGTTAACAGGGAAGATCTCAGCGAAGAAGAAATTGCAAACTCGTTTAAATCGTTTTTCGAAAAAGGATTTAAGGAGGTCATCCGATTGAGTAGACAACATAACCAACAGGATCATAACATCCATATTACCGTTCCTTTCAGTATTAATGATGCTATCGAGGGTAAAACCAAGACTATAAAAATAGAGACGGAGGAAATCGAAATTCCGATTCCAAAAGGAGCTTTTCCTGGTCAGCGACTCCGATTGGCAGGTAGAGGAAAAAGCAGTGCTGATGGACAGACAACTGGAGATCTTTTGATTACTTTAGTCGAACAGCCGCATGCCTATTTTTTCCGGCGCGGAAATAATATTCTATATCATGCCAGTGTCGATGTTTTTACTGCTATGTTAGGGGGGAGCATAACGGTGCCAACTCCGAAGGGTAAAGTAAAAATGAACATTCCGAAAGGAGTCATTAGTAACGCGACGCTTAAAATAGCTGGAGCTGGAATTCCACAGTTTAATAACCCTGAAAAACATGGTGACTTCTTTGTAGAGTTACATATTGAGATGCCGAAGGACCTAAGTGAGGAAGAGCTTGTTTTGATTAAGCGCTTACGAGAATTGAGGGGTTGATATCTCGACTCGCTATACTCGCTCGGAATGACAGGAGAAGCCCGCCCGCATATTATCATCATATGGGGTTAGTCTGCCAGGATAAAAAACATTACACCGCGAAGTACTGTTCCAATTCCTTCAGGGTTTCTTCTGTTGTTTCTATGTCTTTCACTATTTCCCCTTTCTCTAAAACAACAATACGATTACAAACCTCTGTAACATGATTCAGATCGTGACTAGAGATTAATATTGTCTTGTCTTTACTCAGTTCATTGATGAGGTTTTTCAGACGAATTTGAGAAGTTGGATCTAAGTTCGCGAAAGGTTCATCCAACACCAAAACTTCGGGATCTCCGAGGAGTGCTGCAGCAATACCCACTTTTTTCTGATTCCCTTTGGAGAGGTCGCGTATTAATTTTTTGGACCCTCGGATTTCGCCACTAAAGAATACTTCGAATTGCTCCAAAAATTCAGCTACATCACTTTTATTTTTTCCATATAACTTTCCAGTGAAGTTAAAATATTCATCTGGGGTCAGAAAATCCAACAAGAATCCTTCATCCAGGAAAGAGCCCGTGTAAGTTTTCCAATGCTCAGAGCCCGCAGTTGAGATTTCTTTGGAAGTTATCTCACCTGTTGTTGCCTTAATTAGATCAAGCAGCAGGCTAAAAAGTGTTGTCTTTCCTGCTCCGTTATTTCCGACCAGGCCGAAACTTTCTCCGGAGGCGATGCTTAGTTCAGGTACGTTTAAAACAGTAGTGTCTTTATATGCTTTTTTAATGTTGCTTACTTTTATCATTTGTTGTTTGTTTTGTCCCAAGCTGCCGCTCGGAGTAAATAGAAATTCGACGCTCAAGATTAACCTTTAAAAGCCTCTCCAATTTTATATTTTTCTTCTTTAAATTCAGTGACGAGCGCTTTAATAATAAACTCTTGAAAAAGGATACCAATTAGGCCCGTTACTCCAATGACTGCGATTCCCCAATTGGGCACATTAAAAAGATTAAAAGCCATAAAAATAAAAGCGGGTATTCCAATAATCGGGAGCATCACTAAATAATGCGCTGCTCCAAAACCTTCAAAACTAAATGCACCTCCATTTGCTGCATCTATTTTTTTAGAATTATGATTTGCTATGTACATATAAATAAAAATACTGAATCCAATATTAAATAATAAAGCGGCAGTATTTGTAATAAAAAAGTCTTCTATAAAAAAACCGAACGGAAGGATTATGATATAAGAAATAAAAACAGACAGTGCCATTAAATAAAACTTTGCTTTAAATAATTCTTTTCCTGTTATATTTCTCGTTAATAAATAATCAAAATGTGTTGTGTGCCAGGAGAGCATTAATTGGGCATAATTAAAGGCACACATTCCAGTTACCAATACACAAAGTATTAAAGTAGTTGAATCTCCATATGCTTTTGGATCTACAAAAAGAATAAATGGAAATAATAAAAATACCGCGCTCATATACACAAATCCACGTGATCTTTTATTTCGCCAAATCATTTTCATTTCCAACTGCATTAATTCTCCGATCTGACCAAAGCGACTAAACAAAGTAAAATCAAGAGCACCTTCCCTTATTTCTTCTTGCTCATTACTAATAGAATCTAAATACAACCGTACTTTAAAAAAAGCGTAAAGTGAAAAATAAACTAGTCCTAACAATATTATTGGAAGAAGAACTAAAGCAGGTATTTCAACGATTCGATTCATCAACCACTCCATAGATTTTGACAGTCCGATATATTCATAAATATCCGCATAGCATATACCTCCAACCAAAATCATTAATCCAAAAGTCAAAGCCGGTTTTAAACTAAAATTCTTTTTTATATAAAAACTCAAATAATGAACAATCAAAACCAAACTAATAATAGTAACCAACCAAGCGGTGGCTCCCGCGAAACCATAAGTTGGCAATACATATTTTATATAAAAAGGAATGGCGATTAAAAGAGGTAATAAATTAAAAACGGAAGGTGCTGATTTCAATAATAAAAAATGAATCAGATTATTTTTCTTAACCGGTAAAGTCAAATAGGGTTTTATAGAAACTACCGGAAATGTTTGCAGAAAAAAACGAGTAATAAAATCAAAAAGAAAATAATAAAAAAACAAAACGCTACTCTTTGCAAAGATATCTGCCTTTGGAAATACCTTTTCCAATATTTCATCAAAAAGAATCCCTAGTACTATGAAGTTAAGCATAATATAAAGGGCGAATAAAGCAATAAATATCTTCTGAGCAATACTTCTAGACAGGTATGGTGAACGGAAAGTCTCCTTCCATTCATTCAAGAACAAACGTCTGAACATAGGCTTTGGTTTTATCGAGTCGTTTTGTAAAAATCTTATTTCATTTTCCTGTGGCTAACTTGCATCATTTAATAGGCAAGTACTTTCCTTTTTCGATAAAAGAAAGCTTTTATTGGCTGAACGATTAGAATTCCCTACTATTTTAATGCGCTTCTAACCAGTTTTCTCCAACACCAGCTTCCACCTTAATAGGCACTTCAATATCAGGCATCGCATTTTTCATTTGCTCCTCTACTAATTTTTTCAGTTGCTCCAATTCAGGTTTATATACATCAAAAACCAGTTCATCATGCACCTGTAAAATCATCTTACTCTTTAGCTTTGCTTTTTTCATCGCCTTGTCCACATTGATCATCGCAATTTTAATCATATCCGCCGCAGACCCTTGAATAGGAGAGTTAATGGCATTTCGTTCTGCCTGAGAACGAACAGTGTGATTTCTCGAATTGATGTCCCGTAAATATCGTCGCCGACCTAACAGGGTTTCTACATATCCTTTCTCTCTAGCAAATTCTATCGTTTTAGCCATATAGTCTTTAATTCCAGGGAATTGTTCAAAGTAATTCTCAATAATCTCCTTCGCTTCTTTTCTTGGGATTTTAAGTGTTTGAGACAAACCGAAAGCAGACTGTCCATAAGCGATTCCAAAATTAACGGCTTTTGCTTTTCGGCGCATTTCTCTATCTACTTCTTCTTGTTCAACACCAAATACTTTTGCAGCTGTGGCGGTGTGAATATCTTCATTGTTTTTAAATGCCGACTGCATCCCTTCATCTTTGGTGATCGCCGCAATAATTCGCAATTCGATTTGAGAGTAATCCGCAGCCATCAAAGTATGATCTTTATCTCTTGGAATAAAGGCCTTTCTGATTCTTCGACCTCTTTCTGTACGAATTGGAATGTTTTGCAAATTCGGGTTGATGGAACTGAGACGGCCCGTAGCTGCAATGGTTTGATTAAAGGTGGTGTGTAAGCGATTAGTCCGTGGATTAATCAACCGAGGAAGAGCATCTACATAAGTGGATTTTAGTTTCGTTAACTCTCTGTAATTTAAAATAGAACTGATGATTTCGTGATCGCCATCTAGTCCCGTCAAGGTGGCTTCGTTTGTAGAAAATTGTCCTGTTTTTGTTTTTTTACCTTTATAGGGAATTTCCATTTTGACAAATAAAACCTGTCCCAACTGTTTTGGAGAATCAAGATTGAATTCCTCTTCTGCCAATTCAAAAATCTTAGACCGAAGCGCGACTTTTTCTGTTTCTAATTCTTCTGAATATTTTTCTAAAAACCCAACGTCTAGATTTACTCCTTCACATTCCATATCGCAAAGCACGGGTACAAGTGGCAATTCCATTTCTTGAAGTAATTTTCCCGCTTCTTTTTCCGCAATCATTTTATCCGTCACTTCTTTTAACTGAAAAGTGATGTCAGCATCTTCAGAAGCGTACTCCGTTATTTTATCCAACGGTACATCCCGCATTGTTTTTTGGTTCTTTCCTTTTTTACCAATCAGATCTTCAATTGGAACCGGGGTGTAGCCAAGATAAGTCTCTGATAAAATATCCATCTTGTGTCGCATCTCAGATTCTGCTACGTAATGTGCTACCATGGTATCGTACAGTAACCCTTTTACTTCTACGTCATAGAGGCGCAAAACCTGCATATCAAACTTTATATTATGTCCTATTTTTTCAATTTTCTCATTTAGAAAAAAGGGTTCAAAAAATTGAACAATATCTTTTGCCTCTTCTTGGTTATCCGGACAAGGCACATAATAACCTTCGTGTTTTTTCCAGCTAAAAGAAATTCCTACAATCTCCGTATTATTAGAATCCAAACCTGTTGTTTCAGTATCAAAGGCTACTAGTTTTTGCTTCTGCAAATCCTTTAGTAGTTTATTTCTATCTTTTTCTGTGTTTACCAAAACATAATTATGAGGCACCTCCTCTGTTGTCTTTCCTTCTCCTTTTTCAGCAACGGGTGCAGGCACGCCAAAGAGATCAAGTTGTGGAGAAGACTTCGTTGGCTGGTTGGTGTTAAATTCCTCCCCAAGTATCCGTTTTCTTAAACCTCTGAATTCCAATTCTGCAAATATTTCAGCTAATTTTTCTCTATCGTATTTTTCAACTTTCAGTTTTTCTGCATCGAAGGTAACAGGTGCATCTAAGACTATCGTTGCTAATTTTTTAGAGATAAAAGCAGACTCTTTATTGTTTTCAACTTTCTCTTTTAGCTTTCCTTTTAGTTGGTCTGTATTTTCATACATGTTTTCAATACTCCCAAATTGCACGACCAACTTCGCAGCTGTTTTTTCACCTACACCTGGAATCCCTGGTATATTATCTACGGCATCTCCCATCATTCCAAGAATGTCGATAAACTGTTCTGGACGCTCTAAGTTATACTTTTCCAACACTTCTTTTACACCAAGTACCTCCGCTGGCTTTCCAGAACGAGCAGGCTTGTACATATAAATATTTTCCGAGACCAATTGCATAAAATCTTTATCTGGCGTCATCATGTAAACCTCGAAGCCTTCCTTTTCTGCCATCTTTGCCATTGTCCCAATAACATCATCCGCTTCATAGCCTTCTGCCTCATAAATTGGAATATTATAAGCCTCTATAATTCTTCGGATGTAAGGTTCTGACAATTTAATGTCCTCCGGCGTTGCTTGTCGATTGGCTTTATAAAAATCATGTTCCTGTGCACGAAGTGTTTTGGCCTTAAAATCAAAGCAAACCGCAATGTGGGTTGGTTTCTGTTTATCTAAAACCTCCTGCAAGCTATTGGTAAAACCAAACATCGCAGAAGTATTCAGGCCCTGAGAGTTAATTCTAGGAGCACGAATGAAAGCATAATAAGCTCGGAAAATAAGGGCGTAAGCATCGAGGAGAAATAATTTCTTTTCAGCCATAGTATTCGTGGTAAATAGTTTATTTGTTAGTTGGTACTTTTTTTTAGGAGTGGGTCAGCCAAGGTAGTGTCCCTTCTATAAGTCCGCCCGTTCCAGTTTGGACTGGCTCAGGGCAGACCCTTGCGGCTAACTACCCAGTGAGTACAACCGTAAAAGTAAAAATTCTTTTCCCAAACCACTAATAAGGACGTTCGCAAAAAACAAAAACCCCGTTTACCGAAATTGGCAAACGAGGTTTTAATTGTCTTAATTGACTAAGTTTATAACCTACTTTCCTAGAGAATAAGTCAAACCTACAAGGAAGTAGGTCTGTAAAGGGTTATCTCCACCATTAGTACTGTCATCAAAGTCATCAATCTTAACCGTTTCAGATGTTACTCCCGCTGCTTCATTATCTATTAAGAATCTGTTGTAACCTTCCTGACGGTTTCCACGAAGACCGAATTCGAGGCCTACTCCAATTCCTTTCCAAGCTGTAAAACCAAAACCGTTCACCCATGTCCAGTTAGACAGGTTTGGAACGTCTGAATAGCTAACAAAACCTGATAATTTTGAGCTCCAAGCAATTCCCATTGGAAGTGCCTTACTATAATCAGCAACGAACTTCATACCTAAAGAAGACTCATAAGATAATTTGTCATCATTTGAAAATACAAAATTGTAATTCAATGGGTGTAAAACAACAACAAGATCCTTGATTGGAGTCCATGTTGCTCCAACTCCAATATCTAAAAATCCAGGGTTATTGAACTCAGAAAGGGTAGAACGATATTCCCCTAAGCCAGAGATCGCCCATTTTGGCGTAAGCTTGTAACCATACAAAGAAGATGCAGTGATTGCGTCTGCAGTTGTCAAAAATTCTGAAGCCTCTTCTATCGCTTTGTCTTTATGGTCAAGAATCAACTTTGTTCTAACAAAAGTAAGGTTACCACCATTTCTCCAAAATTGTTTTGGATCATCGTAATTTGCAAAAGCATTACCTGTCAATCCTATAGAAGTAGACTGCACGTTAGGGTTCTCACCACCCAACCAGTTGGAAAACTGCGAGAAGTTAAAACCTAAGGTTCCTAAAGAACCAAATTCCCAACCTGGCATCGCATCAAGTTTTGCCTGAATAGCCCCTGCTTCTCCCAATAGCGCTGCAGCAGCTGCCTCCTTTTCTGCTTTTTCTGCTTTTAAAGCAGCAACATCCGCATCTGTTAATGTTGGAACATCCTGTGCATTTAGGGTTATACAAAACAAAGCGAGGACTACTGTCAGTAAAGAAAATTTCATAGACATAGTTAAACGTTTAAAGTGTTAATTAATTAAGGGTTAAAAAGTATGTAAAAATAAAATGTTGAATTCACTTAAATCGCCAAGCAATTAAAATCTTGTAATTAGATGACTTTTAATTACCTGAACTTGCAAAATACTTCTATTCTTCATCCCTAAAGTTGGGAAAGGAAGTTAACTTCTAATAATAAATATTATGACATGTTTAAGAGCGGGAAAATTTTAGTTATCAAAAACTTCGATACTTTCAGAAGAGAGTTTACTCAGCGGTATAATTACCTTTCGGCTGTCTTCTGATCGGATGACCATTGAAGAATTAGTCATTTCAATAATTTCTCCTTTATAGCCAGAAATAGCAATTACATCTCCTACCGCAAATTTTTCTTTACTATACAAAGAAGCCAAAAAATTTGACATCATTTCTTTAGAGGCTAGGCCATATCCTAAAGCAAAAGCAAAGACACCTCCTGCAATAATGTAAGATAAATTCGTTTCTATGAAAGCCGCATCGATACCAATCTGTTTGATAGCTGTAATGATAGTCATCATAAAAATGAAATAAAAGACGACACCTCCAATCATTTTATAAGACGGGATGCCCATAGACTTAGTAGTCGTCTCCACAATCCCTTTTATGAAATCTGCGATCAGCAAACCAATAAACAAGACAATCATTCCTGCAAAAACCTTCGGCATGTAGAGTAGTATGTCGCCAACAAGTTTAGAGATTGGTTCTACATTTAAAATCTCAGAAGCCACAATAGCAAACAACAATAAAATTACATAGTAAAGCAACTTGGATAAGATTGTACTGGGTACAACATTAACACTAGACTTATGAATGAAATCAATGTTGTTAAGTTGCTCCCCTAACTTATCAATCTGAATAGACTTCAAAATTTTCTTAACAACAAAAGCTACTGTTTTAGCAATAATCCATCCGACTAAGAAGACGACAATCGCCCCAAGGATATTGGGTACAACGCTGATAAAATTAAAAAGTAATTGTTCTAGTATTTGCAAAATTCTTTCAAGGAAACTCATAAGTGTTTGACTAAGTTGGTTCTTGGATAATGGTTGTACACGCCGCTATCCACTTTGGGTTTTAATTCTAATCTGGTTTTTGATCACCTTCTGTAAAACCACTACTCTCTCCTTGGGAGATGGTATTGCCTCTCTGGCCACCAAATATATTAACCAGAATTTCTGCTACTCTAGGTAGATAAAGTTCTAATATATCTCCCATAAAACCGATAGTGCGCATGTTAGCCATGACACCCGTTTCGATTTTCGGAGAAACATCTGGTCGTTGCTCCAGGTGTTCATTAATTTGTAATTCTTCTAACTCTTGAAAATTATTTAGTTTAGTTCCTGCCATGATGTAAACCTTTTTTAAAGATTTGTCGGAAATATATCCTGGTAGATTTTCTGGGCTTTATGCTTCGCTCTTTTTATCTTCATTTTAATAGCACTTTCGGTTTTATCTAAAGCTTGTGCTATTTCTTTAATTTGCATTTCGTCCTGATACTTCATCAAAAGAATCGCACGATCGTCTGGTCGAAGTTTCTCCAGTACTACTTTCAATCTTTTCACTTCCATTTCTAACAATGCAGTATCTGGTACTTCAACCTCTATATCAGGGAGATCATCTTTATCATCCACAAAAAGTTTGGTTTCCTTTTTCTGTTTGCGAATAAAGTCAATACAATAATTATAAGTAATCGAATAAATCCAGGTAGAGAATTTGGATCGTTCATCAAACTTAGCAAGGTTCAAATATATCTTCATGAATATTTCCTGCGTCGCGTCTATAGCCCTCGTCTCATTTTTAAGCATGGAAATACACTTACTATAGATCTTATTCATATAGCGTTTGTAAAGCTGATCGAAATACGCCTGTTTCCTCGTATCCAGAAACCCACGTATCAATTCCATATCCTCCATATCGGAAATAGGAATACGACCTGCGTTACGATTGTTGTTTTCTGTTGACGAGGTTTTCAATGGGCTAGATTATTCTGTGTTTGATGCGTCTTTGAATTACGCAAATGTAGGAAATCTTCTTGTAACCCGATCCATTGATCTACAGGTTCTTTCTTTTGGTGCATTTCCTCAAAAAAATGTAAGTTTCGCATGGTTTTATTATACTCAGAATATACGTAGCTCATAATCTAATTTTTAGACGGATAAAAATGAAAAAGACACCTTTCTACAACACTAAATTTTATTTTTTAGCATTCACCATACCTTAACATTCATTAAGTATTTGATTAACAGCAACTTACAGCATGTTCTTTATTTAAAAATCAATAATCAGTTCAAGCATAAATTTAGTTTTTCACTCTATTCTGCACCTTTTTTATGAAGATATTCTTGAGAAATCTCCTCATTTGTCAAAGCAGGTAAAAAAAGATATTTTTGCGAGCGAAGACAATCCTTTCTTCCTTCAAATAAACGGCACGTAATGAATCGACTTTTCTTTCTCTTTTTTATCTTTTTCAGTATAACCACTTCCGCACAGCAAACTACCTCTGATGAAGACGCCTTCTTTATCAGAAAAATATACGACAAAGCCCTCACTGAAGGTCAATGTTACAGTTGGTTGGAGCATCTTACTACTAAAATCGGAGGACGCCTTGCCGGTTCCCCTCAGGCCGCTGCAGCAGTCACTTATACCAAACAGGTGCTAGACACACTTGGTCTGAGCAATGTCACTTTGCAAGATTGTATGGTCCCACATTGGGTTCGAGGTGAAAAAGAACAAGTCAGAATTGTAAATAGCAATACCATGGGTTCTGTTGATTTGAGCGCCCTATCCTTAGGAAATTCTATCGGAACAGGGATAGATGGGCTTACTGCCGAAGTCATTGAAGTACAAGGTCTTCAAGAATTGGAAAAACTCGGCACTCAAAAGTTAAAAGGTAAAATCGTTTTCTTCAATCGACCGATGGACCCCACTCAAATCCGGACTTTTAATGCTTACGGAGGTGCAGCGGACCAACGAGTGTATGGACCAACAGAAGCTGCAAAGTTTGGAGCAGCAGCCGTATTGGTTCGATCGCTTACCACTCGCATCGATGATCACCCACATACCGGTGTGACGGTTTATCGCGAGGAGAACCCACAAATTCCAGCATTGGCTATCAGTACAAAGGCCGCTGAATTGTTAAGCAGCTTATTAAAAAAAGAAACTATCCGAGTCTACATCAGAAATACTTCACAGAGTTTTTCAGACAAGCCTTCTTATAATGTAATTGGCGAAATAAAAGGTTCAACCCATCCCGATGAAATCATCTTAGTCGGGGGACATTTGGATTCCTGGGATGTTGGCCAAGGAGCCCATGATGATGGTACGGGCTGTGTACAATCTATGGATGTATTACAACTATTACAGCGACTGAATTATAAACCAAAAAGAACCATTCGCTGTGTTTTATTTATGAATGAAGAAAATGGACTGGGTGGCGGAAAAGCCTATGCTAAAGCTTCAAATGAGAAAGGGGAATATCATCTGGCTGCGATAGAATCTGATTCTGGCGGTTTCACTCCACGTGGCTTCCGAAGCGATGGAGATGAGGAAATTTTCAAAGATAAATTTAAAAAGACTACAGAATGGTTACCTTTGCTTGAACCCTATGGCTTAACACTAACTACCGGTGGCTCCGGTGCGGATATTTCTCCGTTAAAAAGTCAGAAGGGTTTGCTCTTTGGCTTCATGCCAGATTCTCAGCGGTATTTTGATTATCACCACACAGAAATTGATACCTTTGACACGGTCAACAAACGAGAATTAGAATTAGGAACTGCGGCCATGACTTCTTTAGTTTTCCTCATCGATAAATACGGATTATAGTGAGTACTACAGACAAACAAATTATAAAAACACACGACCTTACCTTCCAACCTTACCTCTTGGCAGAAACCATTGCGGAAAGAGTGAAAGAGCTAGGCGCAGCTTTGTCCAAACAATATGCTGGCAAAAACCCCTTATTGATTGCAGTGTTAAATGGCTCCTTCGTTTTTGCTGCCGATTTGATGCGCACCTGCGATATGGAATGTGAAATTTCCTTCGTCAAACTATCTTCCTACGAAGGGACAGGTTCTACAGGTAAAGTGACAGATATCATTGGCTTAGACGAAAGTGTTAAAGGGCGAGACGTAATTATTGTGGAGGATATTATCGATTCGGGAAATACAATGGTTCACTTTTTAGCAAAACTGAAAGAACGAGAGCCGGGCTCTATCTCTATTGTAACACTACTGTTAAAGCCTGAAGTGTTTGGCGATCAATTTCCAGTAGATCATATTGGATTTGAGATTCCGAATAAATTCGTTATTGGTTATGGTTTGGATTATGATGGTTTATCCAGAAACTTAGCTGATATTTATCAACTGCATCAAGCTTAATAAAAGCAATAAACAGCATGTCGATATATATTGTTATAGTTATTGCCGTTGTCTACATGCTCTTGATATTAGTCTTTTTCTTTTTCCAGCACTTCTTTTTCTTTCGTCCAGAATATTTACCAAAGCATTTCATTTATAAGTATCCATTTCCTTTCGAAGAAGTCAATTTTGACATGGAAGACGGTGGTAGTATTAATGGTATCCACTTCAAGGTTCCAAATGCCAAAGGCGTTGTCTTTTATTTCAAAGGAAATTCCAGGAGTATAAAAGGCTGGGGGAAATTTGCGAGAGATTTTGTCGGCAAAGGGTATGATTTTTTTATGATCGACTACCGTGGCTTTGGCAAAAGCAAAGGGAAAAGAACGGAAGCTATTCTCTACAATGATGGCCAACACCTTTACCAATGGTTGAAAACAAAATACCCCGAGGAGAATATTGTTATTTATGGCCGCTCACTAGGTAGTGGTATAGCTACTCGAATCGCATCTTGGAATAAACCCAAAATGTTGATTTTAGATTCTCCATATTTTAGCTTTCTGAAACAAGTACAACGTTACGGTTTTTTTCTTCCAATTCGATTACTCCTTCGTTACAGAATCAGAACGGACCAATTCATCAAAAAAGTAAGCTGCCCTGTCTTCTTTATTCATGGAAAGAAAGATCGTTTGATTCCTTTTAAGAATAGTGTCGCTTTAAAAAAACTCATTCCGTCTACCAGCATCCTCTTTAAAATAGAAGAAGGCGGACATAATAATTTGCCCACCTTCCCGGAGTATCATGACTATCTTTATGATATTTTAAATGACGATCAACTTTATGCGAAAACATTGTTAGGATTTCGCAAATCACCATCTGAAATGCTATAGCATTTTTTTTATTCTATTATACTCTGCCCTGTTCGTTTCTCGCCCTCTACATCCCATATCTTTAGCTTTTGATTCTATGTTCTCTACTCTATTTTTCGGATTCGGATGAGTACTTAAAAATTCTGGTGTACTACTCCCTCCACTTGACTCGATTTTCTTAAAGAAACCTGCTGCACCTGCCGCGTTATATCCTGTTGCACATAGATATTTCACAGAGCCATTGTCCGATTCGGTTTCGTGTCCTCTACTAAATTTGAGATTAACCAAACCAACTGCGATTTGTGATAATAATCCGGGGTCTGCATTTCCAGTTGCCACCGCTATTAGTGTTTGAACCCCATATACTTTTGTCATTTGTCGGGTAGAATGACGAAGATCAGCATGCGCAATTTCATGTCCCATTACACCTGCTAATTGGTCTTCAGAATCTAGGTATTTGATCAGACCAGTGTACACATAAATAAAACCACCTGGTGTACAGAAAGCATTTAGTGTTTTGTCATCATCAATAATTTTCACCTGCCAGGGGAAGTCCTTTGCGTGTTTTACTTTTCCAGATTGTAGAATCTTATTGGTGATTCCTCTGATGTACGCATAGGCCTCTCTATTGCCTGATTCAGGAAGTATAGGATAAGTTCTGGAATCACTTTCGATTTCTTGACTAACTTGTTTTCCCAAGTCTATGTCCTGTTGTAAAGAGAAAAAATTCAAGCCAAGCCCCTTTCCTCCTTTACAACCAGACCAGGATAAGAGCATAGCCATTCCGAATACGATAAAAATTCTTTTGGTAATCATGTGAGTTTATTTTAGTTGCTTAAACGTGTAGTTATAATTATTGTTATGTCCCCAAGGAAGGGCTTCCACTATTACACTTTGTTCTTTAGACTTAGCTGAAGCTAAAAAGTAATCAACTTCTATTAAAAATTTAAAAAGAAGCTCCAATTCCAAATCCCATATATTCTGCAATAACTAAATGGGACTTCAAGTAAGCGCCTACGTTTATTTTCACTTTTGTTTTTGTTGGAATGTAATACCTTACAATTGTTTTGTTGTAAATAGGGCCCGGCAAAAGGTACGATTTACTACTAGTATAAATCCCTATCAATATAGTTGCGCCCCAGTCTCCAAATAAAAATTCATCTGCTACAAAAAATTGTACTCGTCTGGAACGACGTTTTGCCTCTTCCTCCGTGTCAAAAGCATACACATGTTTTGCAAATTCAAAAACACTTTTATTGTATTCATACTCAAATCCCGAAGAAAGACGATTTACTTTGTTCAAATAATAATTAGCAGCTAAAGACAATGCATAAATCGGTTCACTTGGTCCATTAGGAATACTTCTTTCTCTAAAAGCTAAGGTTGCCCATGCCTGCAAGCCCCACCGTTTTTCCTTTTTCTTAGAGACATCGTGGCGAATATATGTTGATCGCGGGAGTGCCTGTGGTCTATAACGTACTCCTAATTTCAAGGATGGAATGTTCAAACCAAAATTTGGCAAATGGCTGGCTCCATTCGAATAGTGAAGTAAGCTCAAGCCACCGACTAAAGCCCAATGCTCATTAATATCCAAATCTCCACTTCCTTCGAACAATACCCCTGCATTCAAGTTGGAACCGATGGCATTATTTGTTGGATTATCAATAGGATCAAAAGGTTTGGTCAAGTAAGCCAGTCCAATTCCAAAGCGAAATCCTGCTTTAATTCCCCACAATGAAAAAACAGGACTATTGATATTGGGTATAACGGAAATCGCTTCGCCAAATATATCTGATGCTCCCAGATCGTGATAAAAGAGGGAAATCCCCATTTTAGGATAACGCTGAAATTGATTCCATTCTTTTTTCCCAAAAGTCTGATAGTTAAAATTAAGCTCAATGGCTGTAGTCAAACCATTTACATCAAAAACTAATTTAGGAGAATGTTTTACAATACGACCGATGTGTATGCTTGGTTCTATTGACCAACCTTTTAGGACAGATTGCCCCTGCCCTAAAAAAGGAGAGATGAGCAAACAAAGCGCCAAGATTAATTTCTTGCTATTCGCAAAATTCATTGTAAGGTAGTTGTTGATTTATCTCTGATAATAACCTTTCTACAACAGCTATAGGAAACCTTTTGCCAGAAAACTGCATCCTATTTTTTTAGACAAGGCAAAGCTATTAATTTTAAATAGAGTCCGCATAAAAAAATCAAGACTTTGGCCTGTCTTGTCATTTGAGTAGCAACTTGATCCACCTATTACTAGAATTGAAATTGAGCCTGCTTTCAAGGTTTAGCTTTCTTTTTGAGCTTGAATGTTTTTCAAACGTATCGTTAATTCCATTAAGCCCTCCGTTAAACATACGTTAAACCACGGCTCCTGCACCAACAAGCTAAAAGGCTAATACGATGATATAGAAGAAGTTATAAAATCATTGACCGAGCTTATTACTTTTAGACATGTAACCTCCAAAGCCCAATTTAGTCTCAATATCGAAAGCTTACAATAAAATTGTACTTTTGGCAGTCTTAAATCAGGAACTATTAGAACAATATTTTATTTAAAATCCAAAAATTAAACTTCGAATTATGAATAGCATTTCACTACAACCTACCATCAAAAAAGGTTTACTAGCTACAATCGCTGCTTTGATGTTTGCTTTTACTGCAAATGCCCAAAGAATCGCTACTGTTGACATCAATCAAATATTGGAACAGCTTTCTGAATACCAAACTGCTCAAAAACAATTGGACGATACCGCGGCAAAATGGCAAAGAGAAATCAATGAAGAATATGACCAAATCAAAGGAATGTATAGCCGTTACCAAGCAGAACAGGTTTTAATGAGTGATGAGGTACGAACGCAAAAGGAAGAAGAAATCATGAACAAAGAAAAAGAAGTTCGTGAAATGCAAAAATCGAAGTTTGGACCAGATGGCGCTTTATTCAAAAAACGTCAGGAATTGGTTCGTCCTATTCAGGATCGAGTGTACAAAGCCATTGAAGAGTTTGCCAATACTAAGGGCTTTGACTTTATATTCGACAAAGGTGGTTCCGCTGGTATCATCTTTTCTAACGCACGATTTGACAAAACAGAAGACATTCTGAAAAAACTGGATGGCGAATAAATTTCGTTTAAACCAGTAACAAAATGTAAATAACCTAGGTTTATTTATAGGTCAACATGAAAAAAGCGTACTTTTGCGCCGATTTTATTCGACAGCATTTATTTATGAGAAAAAAATATTATCAGTTAAAATTTATCAAAACATGAAGAAATTACTTAAAATTGGGATACTACTCGTCGCTATCGCTTGTTTTTCCTTTTCAAATGCCGACGCTCAAAAGTACGGTTACATCGATTCTAACGCACTCATCGAAACGATGCCTGCGGTAAAACAAATGCGTCCTGAATTGGAAGCACTGTCCAAGCAGCTAAACAAGAAGAGAGAAGGGATGTATACGACTTACCAAGAAAAAGGACAGAAAGCACAGAAAGACATTGCAGACGGTAGCTTGTCTCCAAAACAACAAGAGACAGTTCAAATGGAGCTAGCTAAACTAGAGCAAGAGATCGTAGCTTATGAACAGGACATGCAAACCAAGTTAGCGAGCAAAGAACAAGAGTTGCTAAACCCTATTCTGGAGCAGGTACAAAATGCCATCAAAGAGGTAGCAAAAGAAAATGGCTACACTATGATTTTCAACGCAGCTGTATTATTATACGCTGATGAAATGACAGATGTAAGTGCATTGGTTAAAACTAAATTAGGCATGTAATTTATTTTGCAAAAGCATAATAAATATCAACCTATTGGGGTCTTTGACTCTGGCATTGGCGGCCTCACGGTCGCCAATGCTATTTTAAAGCACCTCCCCAACGAGCAAATCATCTACTTCGGTGATACGGCTCACCTTCCCTATGGCGACAAGTCTGCCGATGCTATATGTTTCTACTGCTTAAAAATTGTGAAATTTTTGTTGGAGAAAAATTGCAAAATGATTGTTATAGCTTGCAATTCTGCTTCCTCTGCGGCTTACAATGTACTACTTGATTTCTTTGCGGGGCAAGCCTTATTCGTTAGTGTTGTTGACCCCTTAGTAGACATCGTTGTTGAAAAGAGGTTTTCTAAAGTAGGTGTTATAGCAACTAAAGCCACCATTCGCTCCGATGTATATCGGTTGAAACTAATGACCAAACAACCCGAATTAAATGTTGTTTCTATGGCCACTCCATTACTCGTTCCTATGATAGAGGAAGGTTTTTTCAATGACAATATCAGTGATGCTATTATAGAAAAGTATTTGGGTGATCCTGCCTTTGAGTCCATAGAGGCCTTACTATTGGCTTGTACACATTATCCGCTCATCAGAAAAAATATAGAACAGTTTCTCGGCCCTAAGGTACACGTTTATGATTCTAATGACGTAGTAGCGCAGGCCGTAAAAAGCAAATTAAAATCTACTAATTTGCTAAGCGAAGAGTTAAAAGCAGACCATCAGTTTTTTGTATCAGATTACACTCATTCTTTTGAAGAAACCACTCGGCTCTTTTACGATGAAAAGATAAACCTTGCACATTGTCCGATCTGGTAAAGGAATTAAGGCCTAAGTATTGCATAAATTCAAAAGCGGTCTCGCTTCTTCCTTTAGTTTTTCTTACCTTTCCTCTCCATTTAATCCACAATCCCATTTAGGACGCGCTATGTTCACTGAGATTCATTATCCTCAAGAGATATTTCCAGAAGAGTTAGACGACTACCTTGCTAAAGGATGGTTTAGAATGGGGCAGACTATTTTCACTTGTCGTTTTATCACCTTTGAAGATGCACTTTTTACTACGGTCTGGCTGCGACTGACATTAGATGGCTTTCAATTCAGCAAGAGTCAAAGAAAGCTGATGCGAAAAAATCAAAGTCAATTCACTGTAATTAGCCGCAAAGCCATTTTCAATAAAGAGAAAGAAACACTATATAAGATACATCGAAAGCGCTTTAGCGGTCATGTTGCAAAAACCTTACGTAGTTCTCTTTTTGGAGATACTTCCTTTAATATTTACGATACTTATGAAATCGCCATTTATGATGGAGAGCAATTAGTTGGTTGTAGTTTCTTTGATCGAGGAGAAAAAACACTGGCAAGTATCATGGGGATGTTTCATCCGGACTATAATAAATACAGTCTGGGGTATTACACGATGTTGGAAGAAATGGCCTATGGTCTACAACACAACTACAGAGAATATTATCCTGGCTACGTTGTGCCTGGCTATGGAAAGTTTGATTATAAATTACGAATTGGATCAACCGATTATTATTATGAAGAGACCAATTCATGGTTACCATACAAAGATTTAGATCACCAAAGTCTCTTATCTAATCAAATTTATTATCAGCTTGCATCTGTTCAAGTAGAACTAAAAGCAAAAGGAATTCCACATCAACAATGGCTGTATCCTTTATTCGACAAAGACCTTTACGGTTATCCAAATGAACAATTTTTACGAACGCCGGTTTTTTTAAGTTGCTTTCCAAAGAATATAAAAAAAGGCATGCTGGTTATTGTTTACGACCTATACAAGAAAAGCTTTTTCATACTTTTTGTTATGAACTTGGAAGACCCCGTTTCGCTGTTAATGCCCGGTTTTTTCAAGGGTTTTGACAAGGATAAGTCCTATCTGGATTTTCTAATTCCTCGTAAGTTAATAGGTACCTCTGATGACCCACTCATCATCGCGGAAACAATAGAACGATTATTGCAGTAGCGCCGATGGTTTGTTCTCATAATTAAAAATAGCCTTAACAAATACGTAACGGTAAAATTGCGTTTAATAGCTGATATTGCTAGAGAACACGTACCATTAAACGATTGCGATTTTATTTAGTCAAATATAACGTATAAGGGAAAGTGGTAGTAAATTTTACTTACGGATGATGCGGAAGATAAGTAACCCAATAAAAAACACCTTTAGAAAAAATAACATGACAATACCAACATATATATCACGTACAGCTTTGTTCTTTTCTTTTTTGCTTGCCACCACCATTCTTGTTGCCCAGCCAAAAGAAAAGACCGAAAAATTAACCATCGATGGTCAGGTCGTAACGGCTCTAATTACGGAGACCGATACCATCCTCATTGCTGATCTTGGAGACGTTTCTGTCTCTTCTTTACGTTCTTTCTCTGACAAGGAAGATTATCGCCGCTATTTAAAATACCGTAGATATGCTGCCAAGGTATATCCTTTTGCGGCACAGGGCATTCGCATCTTCAAAGAAATGGAAGTGGCAACTTCGAGTATGAGTAAGCGAAAGCGAAAAAAGCACATCAGACGATTACAAAGAGAGCTTAAAAAAGAGTTCAAGAAGCCACTTAAAGGGCTAACTCGAACTCAGGGAAAAATACTCGTAAAAATGATTGAGAAGGAATTGGATCGTGATTTCTATGGCTTAATGAAGGAGCTCCGTGGTTCTGTTACTGCTTCTTACTACCATGGTTTTTCGAAAATGTATGGCTACGATTTAAAGAAGAAATACGCAGAAGGGGATGACCCAATCTTAGATGCGGTATTGAAAGATTTCGATTTGTCATACGAAGTAGAAGAGCTAGAGGATTAAAAAGAGATCGTTGTCTTCTCATAAAAAAAGTGCGCTCAGTAAGTTTGAGCGCACTTTTTTTTGTGACAGATTAGAGCCTGTTGATCCAAAACAGATATTAGCTAGGCGAGCTACGATGGGCTACTCCTGTTATCTTGAGCGAGCGTAGCGAGTCGAAAGATTACATCCCCAATTCATTCATCAAAAAGCCATATTGAATCTCAATATCTTCAATCTGCTTCTCTGTAGATTTTCCAGAACCGTGGCCGGAATCGTAATCCATCAAAAGCATTACTGGGTTTATCTGACCAATATTATTTTGTAATGCGGCTACAAACTTTTTAGCGTGGAGTGGGTCTACTCTCGTATCGTTTTCTCCAGCCACTACCATTGTGGTAGGCACATTGATTCCCATACGGATATTATGGTACGGAGAGTAATCCAATATATTCAAAAAGTCTTCTTTTTTCTCTGGGTCACCATATTCTGGTATCCAGTAGCGAGCAATTAAAAATTTATGAAAACGAACCATATCTAACAATGGTACTGCACAGATGGCAGCCTTGAATAAGTCGGGACGCTGTACTACCATGGCACCAATAAGTAAACCTCCATTAGAACCTCCACGGATTGCTAATTTTTCACTATTTGTAAAGCCTTCACTGATTAAATATTCGCCAGCAGCGATAAAATCATCAAAACAATTTTGCTTGTTGAATAGCATCCCGTCTTCATGCCAGGACTCTCCATACTCATCTCCTCCTCGAATACAAGCAATTGCATAAACACCACCTCTATTAATAAAAGTAGCAGGAAGTCCTACGAAATTTGGAGACATTCCAACGTTAAATCCGCCATAGCCATAAAGTAGTGTTGGATTATTACCATCCAGCTTTACTCCTTTTTTATGCATCACAAAGATAGGAACCCGAGTTCCGTCTTTAGACTCGTAGAACTTAATATCTGCTACAATGTCTTTGGTATCCAAAGGCACTTCTCTTGTGAAGTATAATTTCCAATCTAAGCTACTACCATCCAGCGTATAGATTTTTGTTGGAGAAGTAAAAGTACTTAGGTTAACGTATAATGTATTTGACTCTCGGTGGTAATTAAAGCCTGCGATATTTCCAACCTCAGGGGCAGTAATTTCTTTAATCAATTTTCCATTATGGTCATAAGCAAACAAACGACTAATTACATCTTTCTTTGCCTGAACAATTAGGTAATCCTTCGTCACTTCAAAACCTTCAATGACCATGTCCTCTTGTTCGGGGATCAATGTTTTCCAGTTTTTAAAATCTGGCGAAGCTTTTTCCGCAACCATAATTTTAAATCTAGGAGCCTCGTCATTTGTAAAGAAATAAATCTTGTCTTCTAAGGCGTCAGGATAAGCACGGTACTTCTTACTACTGTAAATTTGAACAGGCTCTTCCAATGTTCCTGCCTTTCTCATTTTTAGTGTATTGGAATAGAAATCTCCCTCTGAGATGAATGACAGATCACTGTATTTAGCATCCCAGGTGGAGACGAAGTTTTTAGCATCAGCGGGTGCGAATAAAAAAACATCTTTGCTACGATCCGTTCCTACTTTATGCTTATACGTTTTCAATGGAATTTGCTTTTCTAACATCTCTTTCGTACCTACCGTTATGTAAGCGTGTTGCTCATCTTTGGTCCAAGTAAAGCCTCGAAGACCTTCAATTGTGGTATCGTCGATCTTTCCCGTTTTCGTGTCCACAATACGATAAGTGCTAATTTCAGCTCCTTTATATTGAACACCTACAGCTACACGATCTCCATCTTTGGTAAAGTTGACGCCAGAGATGGCAGACATTCCAGAAGCATCAATACTTGTTGGATCGAAAACCAATACGTCTTTATCCTCCAATCGGGTATACAATTTATATTGCTGTTCTCCTTTCTTTTTGACATAGAAAAACTGTCTTTCACCAGCTAGGAAAATTGGACCAGTAATATCCCTATCAAGATAAGCAGCAATTTCTTCTTTGAGGCCCGGAATTGATTTATTATTCTTCAGGTGAGCCATTGTTGCATCGTGTTGGGCACGAGTCCAATCGATTACCTTTTGATCTTTTTTGTCTTCCAGCCATTGATAATTGTCTGTTAGTTTCAAACCGTGAAGATCATCAACTATTGGTTGAAGTTCTGTTTCTGGCGGAGTGAAGTTCTTAGCCATTTGAGCGTAGTTTTTTATGTTTAGTGATAGCAAGAGAATGCTTAAGAGGATTAATTTTTTCACAAGTAATTTTTTAAGGTTATATACTTAGATAAGGTCAATTTCTATTTACGACTGGCGAATTCAATATTCCTCTTCTTCCACTACGTCAAGTATTTCATCTAAATCATCGAAGGATTTGAAACCTACTTTTTCTTCTTCACCCCCTTGGAGATACAACCCATTTGGGCTAAGTTCATCCAATATTTCCTGAGTCTCGGATGGATCGTGAACAATAGCGAGTATTAATTTACTATCAGCATCCCAGTTTTTAAGCATTGTAAAAACAGCACTATCCTTTTTGATGGTAGGCCAGCCTATTCCATTTTTTTCAAAATTTATTAAAATATAATCGAAAAATGATGACAGGGCTTCCAGATCATTTGACAAAGTAGAGAAGTCACTTAATTGCTCTATTATCACTTCTCTGATCATAGGAACTCCTATTGGGCTCCTCTTCAATTCTTCTAAAGAAACAAAGGGACCTATTTGTACCATATGCAGATTTAGTCTTTCTACTAGAAAACGAATGTCTTCAAGGGGAGTTACCTGAAAGACACCTATAAATGAGGGACCTTCCACCCATTCTTTAATGGCCGCTGTTTTCTCTGAGCTAATGGCTAAAGTTGCTCCTTGCTCTAAATTGAAGCTTAAAAATTGTGCTCCTCTGGCTGCAAAATATCGGGCATCCGTCAAATTGGTGATTCCCCCTGCAAAAATGTTCGTTTTCAGCATGACTGTGACACTTGTACGCTTAACTTAATTAAAATAAAATTTTGAATAACGCAGTTATATCCGTATATTATTACACAATAAACTAATAATGCTTATTCCTTTTTAGCAAAGGCATAGTGTTTGTAAAATTAGAATTAATAAAATGTCTTTACATACTACGCTTTGCGAAACAAAAGTAGTTAATTTGGCAGACAAAGCTTTTGCCAATGAAAGATCAACATTACTTCTATCAAGTTTTTGAAGTTACCCAACTAATACCACAAGGGCGAGTGACTAACTACGGAGCCATTTCTAATTATTTGTCTCTGGGTTCCGCGAGAATGGTCGGTTGGGCACTTAACAAATGTTCGCTGTCTGAAGAAGCGGTTCCTGCGCATCGAGTGGTCAATAGCAAAGGAGAACTTAGTGGCCGAAATTCCTTTCCATCACCAACCATGATGCAGGAGTTATTGGAAAGCGAGGGGGTGGTAGTTGAAAACAATAAAATTAAAGACTTTAAAAAATTCTTCTGGGATCCTTCGGAAGAATTACCCAAATAAACAACACATACGTTTCTCAACCTATGATTTTCCTCCAAGGGCTTGTCATCGGTATTCCATGAACAAGGTAGCGTTTCTGCACTACCCTAAAAAAAAGAAATTATGAAACACGAACGTCTCTGCACGTTATTCGTGCTGGTTGGTTTATTCCTCCTGTTCTCTTCTGGAAAAGATACTCCTGATACTATTTATTGGTCTGAAAGTGATCGTCTCGAATGGAAGGATTTCGAAGGGCAACCTCGTCATGATTATAAAGGGGTCTCTGCGCTAACCTCCTCTGGAATTGTACATTATAAAGGGTGCAAAAATGGTAAAATCAACTATAAAGTTCGAGCATATTTTGAGAAAGAAGAATCTTGGGTTAAGGAAGAAGCAAGAACAGAGCATCATTTAATTCATGAGCAAATACACTTTGACATAACGGAACTATATGCTAGAAAACTTCGAAAAATTTTAGCCGACCGTAGTTTTAACTGTAATGAAGAAATAGCTTTTGAAGAATGTGTTAATACTTTTGTAGACAACTGGCATTACGATCAGCAATCCTTTGATTTACATTCTCGACATAGTCTCGATAAGGATGCCCAAAAAGAATGGTATTACCGAGTAGAAATGGAACTTTCTTTACTAGACGACTTTAAAGAATAAGCGTTCATTTTTTAATGGAAATAGGAGGCAAATTTCCAGCATTCATTTTGGTTTTGTTAAATCATCGAAAAAAATAATATTTCAACATTTTTAAGAGTTTATGCTTTTACCTACCACTCACTATGTATTCCACTTTTGTTATCGGTTAGAAAACTCCTAAAAAAAAATGAAAATGAACCTGCTGAATAGTCTGGCAGGATCTTTTTAAGTAATTTTGTGCTTGTAAGTACAAAATTCTCGTGTCTTTGGTCTATTTCACAATAAATTCAGATATACCAAAGATCAAAACTTTAAAATTTTTTCTACTGATATGACACGAAAACCTATACACTTTATCATACTTGGATTCTTCCTCTTTTTAGGAATAACAACACTTAACGCGCAGTCTTCCCCCGTAGGTATCTGGAAGACAATAGACGATCAGACAGGAGAAGCTAGATCTCATGTTGAAATATATGAAGAGAATGGCGTGCTGTTTGGCAAAATAGTAAAGCTTTTGGAGGACTCTGAAGATACACTCTGTGCTAGCTGTCCTGGCGATAAAAAAGACCAGCCCCTGATTAATATGATTATTTTATGGGATGTAGAGGCTTATAAGGACTACTGGAGCTATGGTGAAATAATGGACCCGGAAAACGGAAAAATTTACAAGTGCAGCGTTTATCTACAAGACGACAATACCTTAAAGGTAAGAGGCTATATCGGCCTTTCTTTTTTGGGTAGAAATCAATTTTGGTATAGGGTAAAATAACACGATTTAGGGCTTACTATGTTATCCTTCGTTCTTTTGATGCTCAACCTCCGGCGGCGAAGCGATTTAAGCAAAAGTCAATTGTGTTAAAAATTTTAAGACTTCCAAACAATATTTACAGAAGCACCTTAGTTTAATAGTTGAATTTAAGGAAATTATTTATCTAATTAAAATGAGCTTCATGAAGCAAAAATTTACACCTAACCATTTAGTACGGTACATTTACAAAGAAACATCTGTCGCCGAATCTTTAGCCATCGAAAAGGCATTGGGCGAAGACTGGAATTTGTACGAAGCCTATGAGGAATTGCACAAAGCGTATGCTCAGTTACCTAAGGTAACATTCTCCCCAAAACCTTCTAGTATACGGAATATTCTAAAATACAGCGCACAATCAGGAGTTCCTGCTTAATCAGATTACTCTTGAAATGTATCAAAAAAAGCCCTGATCGGTAGTTACCGATTGGGGCTTTTTAATATATGCACCTTCCTCTGGCAGGTTTTATGCCTCTGATAATAGCACTAAGAATGGAAATAAGCCTGCCTCTGAATGTCGCAAATCCTTATTTCCCCGTTATATTTGCAAAGAAATAAAAATGGCTATACGAACCATTCCAATTTTCGTTGTTAGGAAGTGTATTGGAACCTAATGTCTCAATACACGAAAAGAAAGACAAATGAATAAAATAAAGTTACTCTACATCTTCGGACTCTGTTTACTGATGAACTGTTCGGTTGCGCAAAAAACGACGACCACTAAACCGTATCCAACGAAAAAAACGGTTACTGGAAAAACAAAGAAATACTTTGACAAAGGGATGGAATATACCCGATCGAGTTCCAATGAAAAAGCTGTTAAGGAATTCCAAAAAGCGCTTAAATCCGCTCCTAATTTTATAGATGCACGAATACAACTTGCAGCAATTTATTACGATATGGAGTGGTTTGCAGATGCTGAAACAAGTTTTGAAAGAGCCATTGCTATAGATCCAGATTATAAAAAGAAAGTGTTGTATGTTGTTGGAATTGCGGAAATGAAACAGGAAAAATATGGAGAGGCAGTAGCTCACTTCGATCAGTTTCTGGCAGCAGAAAAAAAGAATGAAACGCTTTTAGCGAAAGCAAAAAAATTCAGAGCGACTTGCAGCTTTACGCAAAAAGCGATTGCAAATGCGGTTCCTTACGAACCTATTAACTTAGGCGACCAAATCAATACAACCAATGCGGAGTATTTGCCTTCCATTACTGCCGATGAGTCTATATTAGTTTATACGCATCGGGTAAAAGATCAAGAAGACTTTTACATGAGTAGGAAGGTAGATGGCGTATGGCAAAAAGGAGAACCCCTTGAGGATATTAATACAGATTTGAATGAAGGCGCACAAAGCATTTCAGCTGACGGAAAGCTATTGGTTTTTACTGCCTGTACTCGCCGAGATGGTTATGGATCTTGTGATTTATATTTTTCAGAAGTCGTTGATGGCCGTTGGACAAAAGTAGCCAATATGGGGAAAGAAGTTAATTCCAGAGCAAGAGAGACACAACCAAGTTTATCAGCAGACGGAAAAGCCATCTACTTTTCTAGTGACCGAGGAGGTGGACAAGGAGAAATGGATATTTGGGTGAGTAAAAGAGAGGAGAATGGAGCTTGGGGTATTCCTGAGAATCTAGGCGAAGTGATTAATACAAAAGGAATAGATCGCGCACCTTTCATTCATCAAGATGGACAAACCCTATATTTCATGTCAGACGGACACGAGGGGATGGGAGGCCATGATTTATTTTATTCTCGTTTGGAAAACGGAACTTGGGGAGAACCTCAGAACCTCGGTTATCCAATTAACACAGAAGGGGATGAAGGAACCTTGGTCATTAGCCTTGATGGAAAAACAGCTTACTTCGCGACGGATAGAAATAAATCCAGCGAACGTGGAAAAGAGGCAGAATATATGGGTAAAGTAGATCTTGATTTATTCAGTTTTGAATTGTATGAGGAGGCCCGACCACAGGCCGTAACTTATGTAAAGGCAAAGGTTCGAGATATCGCACAAAAGAAAATTTCCGGTGCAAAAGTCGTATTCACTGATTTGGAAACGGAAAAGAATCATGCTTTTTCTACTACTGATTCTGATGGAGAGTTTTTAGTCTGTTTACCTCTAGGTAAAAACTATTCACTTAATGTAACGAAAGAGGAATTTCTCTTTCACTCAGAAAATTTTGCGCTCGACAAAGTCAATAGTTTGGACGAACCATTTCTGCTAGATATTGAGTTACAACGAATTCCAATTCCAATTCCAACAGCAACTCCGACGAGTACAGAAGGAGCACTTGCGGAGGGTAAACCCATCATCCTAAAAAATGTATTTTTCGAAACCGGTTCTGCGGATTTAAAAACAGCTTCTTTGTTAGAATTGAACCGCTTGAAAAAGTTATTAAATGATTACCCGACATTAGTCATTCGAATAAATGGACATACCGATAACGTAGGCTCTGACGAAGACAATCTTACCTTATCAAATAACAGAGCAAAAGCGGTTTATGATTATTTAATTGCGAATGGAATCAGTGGCGATCGTCTTAGCTATAAAGGTTTTGGAGAGACCAAGCCTATCTTTGACAATGAGATTCCAGAAGGAAGGCAAATGAACAGGCGAACGGAATTTGTTATGATTAAGGGATAAGGGACTCAGATTAAATACTAACTTTGTTTTCATGACAAGAACCAATATTTTACTAGTCGCTATATGTGGAATTCTTACTTTCTTTGGCTGCAAAGAAGATTTTTACTTTGAATCCAACAAGACAATTACGTCTGGTGAGTGGAATCACCAAGATTCTTTAGATTTCACTTTTTCCATTGCAGACACCAGCACGATATACAATCTATATCTCGACATCAATCATTCCACTGAATACCCATTTCAAAATATCTACTTGCAAGTAGCTACTTTATTTCCTTCCGGAAAAAGAATTAAGGAACGCTTGCCCATTGACTTCGCAGATAAAACCGGAAGGTGGTATGGAAACTGCGATAGCGAGTGGTGCAACCTACGGGTAAATCTTCAACAAGGTGCTTTTTTCAATGCTATTGGTAATCATACGATTACCCTAGAACAATTCATGCGGGTTGACCCTCTTCCAGGAATACGAGAACTGTCTATTAAATTAGAAGATACTGGGCGAAAACGCGATTAATTTTCTCTTTATCCCTAAAAGACAAATGGCTGCCTCATGCATTGATGGGGTAGCCATTTGTTATACAATTATAAAGGTCGATTTTCTAAGAAACATCTTCCTTAACATTCAAGCCCAAGCTCAATTCATCCAACTGCGTCTCATCAATTACGCTCGGCGCATCAATCATCATATCTCTTCCCATATTGTTCTTCGGAAAAGCAATGAAATCACGGATGGAAGATTGTCCCTGCATAACAGCACACAAACGATCGAAACCGAAGGCCAAACCTCCGTGTGGCGGCGCACCATATTCAAAAGCCCCCATCAAAAATCCAAACTGTGCTTCCGCTTCTTCTTTGGAGAAACCAAGTAAATCGAAGTTTCTAGACTGCAAAGCTCTGTCGTGAATACGAATAGAACCTCCACCGATTTCGGAGCCATTGATCACCAAATCGTAAGCGTCTGCGCGCAAGCTTTTCATCGTTTCGTGGTCTCCGTTTAACATTCGTTCTACATCTGCTTCTTTCGGAGACGTGAACGGGTGGTGCATCGCATGGAAACGATTAGAATCTTCGTCCCATTCCAACAACGGGAAGTCGATAACCCATAATGGCTTGAAATCGCCTTCTTTCATCAGACCGTGTTTACGAGCCATTTCTAAACGAAGTTCATTCAATTGTTTTCTCGTTTTCTCAGCTTCACCAGAAAGGACTAACAATAAATCTCCAGGTTTTGCACCAAAGCGATCTGCCCATTCTTTCAGTTGCTCGTCAGAATAGAATTTCCCAACAGAGGATTTGTAAGAACCATCAGCGCCTACCTTGATATAAACCAACCCTTTGGCGCCTATCTGTGGTCGCTGCATCCATTCCGTCAATTTCTTAATGTCTTTATTAGAATAATTATCTGCTACACCTTCTGCGCAAATCCCGACAACCAACTCTGCATTGTCAAAAACAGAAAAGCCTTTATTTTGCGCTAAGTCATTTAGCTCTACGAACTCCATTCCGAATCGCAAATCTGGCTTATCCGAACCATAACGCTTCATGGCTTCGTCGTATGACATTCGTGGAAACTTTGGTAATTCAACACCAATGGTTTCTTTAAATAAGTATCTCGTCAATCCTTCAAACGTATTTAAGATGTCTTCTTGCGTTACGAATGACATTTCGCAGTCTATTTGTGTAAACTCCGGTTGACGATCCGCTCGTAAATCTTCATCTCTAAAGCACTTTACAATTTGGAAATATTTATCAAAACCCGCTACCATCAAAATCTGTTTGAAAGTCTGAGGCGATTGCGGTAAAGCATAAAACTGGCCCGGATTCATACGACTAGGTACGACAAAATCTCTCGCTCCCTCCGGCGTACTTTTAATCAAGCAAGGCGTTTCTACTTCCACAAATTTTTGTTCAGCCAAATACTTCCGCGTTTCGATGGCCAGCTTAGATCTGAAAATGATGTTTTGCTGAACAGAGTTTCGACGTAAGTCTAAGTAGCGATATTTCATTCTAATTTCATCGCCTCCATCTGTTTCTTCTTCAATAGTGAACGGTGGTGTCTTCGCAGCATTAAGCACTTCCAAAGTTTTCACTTCGATTTCGACATCGCCCGTATCTCTATTTGGATTTTTATTCGTTCGCTCTCTGACTTGCCCTGAAATACGCAGAACGAATTCTCGTCCCAGCTTTCGAGCTTGCGTACAAAGGTCTGCATCGTCTTCCATATTGAAAACCAATTGAGTGATGCCGTAACGATCACGCAAGTCAATGAAAGTCATTCCGCCAAAGTCTCGGCTGGTCTGTAGCCATCCGCTTAAGGTTACTTCTATTCCGGCGTCTGATAAACGCAGTGCACCGCAGTCGTGAGTTCTGTACATGATTTAAGTTAATTTAATAGTTGTTAGAGCTATGGCAAACGGTAAACGGTGTGACGGTAAACGGCCGACCTTATGATTCTATTCGGAATCAACTCTGTTGTTGATATTCATCTGAATTTCTTCAACGAGAAAGCTTTAGTAAATGGTTCATTTCTCCAAAGAGAATAAGCGGGGCAAAAGTAATGGTTATTCAGGAATAATGCGATAGAGTTTCGTTCTTGTTTCTTTATTGCCCTTCAGATGCATAAATCGTCGTTTTAAGGTTTTAAAACTGCTTAACTACCTCTAATTTAGAGTGTTGACAGAATTATGACACAGTCAAGGCCTCTGTAAGAGTACATTTGTACGTATTTTTGAGGAAAGATAAAGTATGTTAAGTAATTACACCATCATAACGTTGACTCATCACCATGTTCCGCTACGGGATTTGGGTGATTTTGTCATTGCTGCAACGGAGGAGAGTCCTTTGTCGGAGCAATTGGCTAGAGTGAAGGCGGAAACTGGTGTTGATGAATTGCTTTATCTGGCCACCTGCAATCGCATTCTCTTCTTGATTAGTAGTAATAAACCAGTTTCAACTAAATTCTCAGAGCAGCTTTTCCGTAGTGCAAATCCTACGCTTAGCAACGATCAAATCAAATTGGCTGTTGATAATTTAGAAGAACTTCATGGGATGTCTGCAATTCGCCACCTTTTTGAAGTTTCTTCTTCTATTGATTCTTTGGTCGTTGGCGAAAGAGAAATACTCCGGCAAATTCGGGAAGCTTATACCCAATGTCAGGAATGGGGATTGACTGGAGATGATATTCGTCTGGCACTTCGCTCTACAGTGGAAGCCGCTAAATCTGTTTATGAACTGACTCGAATTGGAGAGAAGCCGGTCTCTGTTGTTTCTTTGGCCATTCGCGAAATGCTGAAGGAAAAAGTTAACCCAGATTCAAAGGTCTTGATGATTGGTGCTGGTCAGACAAATAATCTGGTCTGTAAATTTTTAGTGAAACACGAATTTAAGAACGTAACGGTCTTTAACAGAACCGAGAGTAAAGCCGCCGCCTTAGCTAAACGATTTGGTGGAGCGAGTCATGCTTTATCCGAATTAGAAAATTACAAAACAGGTTTCGATGTAATGATTGTCTGTACTGGAGCGGTAGAGCCTGTAATCAATGTTTCTAATTATAGATCTTTATTGACAGGTGATGCTGATGAAAAAATAGTCATCGACTTAGGAATTCCTAACAATGTAGCTACAGAAGTAACAGAACAATTTAATTGTCGCTACATTGGAATAGAAAGCTTACGTGAACTAGCAGACCAAAACTTGAGCTTTCGCAAAAAAGAAGTCATCAAAGCAAAAATTCTACTAGAAGAGAAACTAGAGGAATTCCATGTTGTCTATAAAGAACGCCAAAACGAAAAGATATTCTTACATATTCCTGCTGAAATCAAATCTATTAAAAAGCACGCTGTTGATGTTGTTTTTAAAAAGGACTTAGAAGAAATGGATGAAGGGACTAGGGACCTTTTTCAGCGTATGCTCGACTATATGGAACGCCGTTGCATTTCTGTTCCTATGATTGCAGCAAAGAACTTACCCGGCAAACTATCTCCACCAACACAACCCCAAGCTCCTAAAGAGTCCGCCCAGGGCTCACCGAAGGGAGAGCTTCCACCTGCACCACAACCATCTAAGAATGGAACTTCAGTAAATCATTTGACTTAGCCTCTATTTTTTTCTCCACCCAATCATGCAAATCACCACTCTCACTTTTTTCAAATACCAAGGCATTTACAATAAAGTTTGGGCATTCGGAATGATGCAATTCGCACATGGCTCTTTGGCGAATATAGACGGTCAACAATTTTATAAATTAATGGGTAGCGGCAAGGGGATGGGCTTTAACCCATTGCCAGATTGGTCCGTGTACGCTTTGTTGCAAATATGGGAAACAGAAGCGCAGGCAGATACTTTTTTTGAGCAATCTCAATTAATGCAACGCTATCGTAATCATTCGACTGGCCATAGAATTCACTACATGAAGAATATAGTAGCCCGAGGAAAATGGTCAGGTAAGAATCCTTTCGTAGTTCATCCTGAACTTGATCCAAATAATCCACAACTCGCCATTATTACTAGAGCGACCATCAAGCTCTCTAAGCTCTACCCTTTTTGGAAATACGTTCCTACTTCTCAAAAGAGATTATTAAACAACCCTGATTTAATTTACACAAAAGGCATTGGAGAAATGCCCATTATTCAGATGGCGACTTTTAGTTTATGGAAAAACAGAGAAGCTGTCCAACAATTTGCTTACAAAAGCAAGGAGCATGCTACCGCGATTAAAATGACGAGGGAGTTGGATTGGTATAGTGAGGAGTTGTTTGCGCGTTTTCAGCCGTATCGTGTTGAGGGGGAGTTGTCTTATTGAGAACAATGTGCCGAGCGTAATTTTTTCTCACGCAGAGAGCGCAGAGTCAGTCCGACTGTCGTCAGACCTTTGGTTAGCACACAAATATAATATATTTTAGAGGCGAATAAAAAACAA